>DYNE01000009.1 GCA_020721225.1 Pelodictyon luteolum
TATTATATAATAACTAAAAGGGTTTTATGTTTTCAACAGTTGGACACTAGTGAGAGATTATTTAACCGAGCAAAAAAACACACGCATACTCGTTCGCATCACTTAACCGGAAAACCCTGTGAAGAAACAAATCCGGGCTATCTTCCCACATGGGCTTTTTCCGATATTTCCATTGCCCCGACGAGTCCGATCCCTTACACGCCTGCAGCAATTCATCGAAATCCCCTTGCATTATTGCATACGAATCGGATCCGGCATGCCCGTACAACCGGAGCCTGAACTGTAGCAAAGCGTTCGGAATGTTCATGATCTTCGACAGGAAGCAGACACATTGCCGAGTGATTCCGTCTGCTGCAACAAGGAGATCCTGCACTCAATCTCTTTCATTTACGACGGCATCATCTTCACAGACAAAACCAGCGGTTACCATATCAGGAATGGTTAATTAGCGTCCAAACGGCCAAATCCTGAAACTGATATATTACAAATATTATTACAAGCAAAATATAAGAAACTGTTAAACGTCTCTCTACCTCATTCACGAAGAACCCACTGCAAACACACTGAAACATTGGATTCTTCAAGAAAATAATGTATGTCCGACAGCCACTGAATCAGCTAAAAAGCTGATATGACATCAATATGATTTGATCATTTTTATAATATTTATAATAAAAATAATATATTTTTTTAAATTTGAAAGCCTGTATGCGAGGGGGCTCCGAGTGCATTGCGCGGTTTGCCCCCCCTACTTGCTGTCCAAAAACAAGACGATGTGATTATGACCTTCAATAGGCTGCGTGGCGGTGAACAGAACGCGACTTTCAAAATCCGATTACCTCTCGATACATCCGTAATTCCTGAACCTGCAGCTCAAATCACATCTGTGGACTACTTTTCAAAGCCACCGCATGAAAAAAGAGATGCCGTCGGAGAGAGTTCACAAACGCATCTGAACAGCCCGAACGGCCGCTGCGGGTTTGCGACGGGAACTCAAGATAAAATCAACCAACCGAGGAGTAACGATATGACAATAGCTCAATCGAAAGCATTGTACGAGCGACTGCAGGCGGATGAAGTCTTCCGAAACAGGGTTCTGGCTGCCGATGGAATGGAGAAATGCATTGAACTCATTGAATCTTACGGCTTCAACTGCTCGAATGACGAGGTACAGATGGCGCTGAACAAGTACACAACAAATACGGCTTCCGACACCTGCGAGAACTTTACATTATGGGGCAACAGAATACCCCGATGAACGGATGCTCTTACAGCCTGAAGCTTGACTGACGGATACCGGGGGAGTTCTCCCGGCGTTTCGGGCAAGGCAATCCCTATCAAGAAAATCAGGAAACGGTTCGACTCCCGAAGCAACATACCCTGCGACTTAATTCAGCAGTTAATACGACTACCAGAGAGCAGACAGAATGGCCGAAAAAAATACCCGAAATACAGAAACGACTCTCCATACTGATCTTGGAGCATCCCTGATACAGCTTGCCGCGGAAAAGAAAAACAAAAAAAAATGGCTGCTCATCCAGCCAAAAAGCTCTACGAGCATGATGGTCGATTCAGGAAGCGTCAGCATGCCCCTGAATCTGATCATGGTCGCCACACTTGCCGGAGAACTCTTTGACGTAACGCTCATCGATGAACGTACCGGCGATCAGGTTCCTGAAGATTTCTCTGCCTATGATGTTGTAGCAATCACCGTCCGAACGTTAAATGCATCCAAGGCCTACCGCATAGGCGACAGGGCTCTCGCCCAGAAGAAAATCGTAGTGCTCGGCGGCGTACACCCGACCATGATGCAGGAAGAGGCCTCCGGGCACTGCACCAGCGTGGTTTACGGCGAGGTGGAATCCGTATGGAACGACCTGGCCCGCGATATCCTGCAGGACACCATGAAACCCCTCTATCGCGCGGACGAGCTGCAACCGATGACCGCTATGCAGGGACCGGATTTCAGTTACGCACTGAATTCCGGAAATGCGGATAAATACAGTTCGCGCATCCCTGTTTTAGCAACCAAGGGATGCCCCGTAGGATGCAATTTCTGCACCACGCCCACCATATACGGCAAAAGTTACCGGTACCGGGAAATCGATCTCGTGCTCGACGAAATGCAGTACCATCAGGAGCGACTTGGAAAAAAGAAAGCTACCTTTTCGTTCATGGACGACAACATCAGTTTCCGGCCCCAGTACTTTACCGAACTGCTTGAGGGCATGTCGAGAATCGACGCCCGCTGGAATGCGAATATATCCATGAATTTCCTGCATAAACCCGAGGTGGCGGAAATCGCCGGACGGTCTGGATGCGAGTTGATGAGCATCGGTTTCGAATCGCTCAACCCTGATACCCTGAAAAGCATGAACAAGGGGGCCAACCGCCTCCAGAACTATTCGACAGTTGTTGACAATCTCCACAGGAATGACATCGCAATCCAGGGATACTTCATGTTCGGCTTCGACGACGACAGCGAAAAAAGCTTTCAGGCAACCTATGACTTCATCATGCAGAACCGGATAGAGTTTCCGGTCTTCTCGCTTGTCACGCCGTTTCCGGGAACGCCATACTATGAAGAAATGAAACCAAGGATAAGGCACTTCGACTGGGACAAGTACGACACCTATCACTTCATGTTCGAACCACGGAAAATGCAGGGAGAAAAGCTGCTCGATAACTTCGTAAAACTTCAGAAAGAGGTCTATAAAGGAATGTCCATCATGAAGCGGATGCAGGGAAAACCTCTCAACTGGGTCTGGTTGGCCAACTTAAAAATGCATGCTTTCACCAGAAAACTGAAACCCGGCATGTATCTGTGAACATCGCGATGCGCGGTACCATCCCTTCCGGAACGTACAGCAGGATCTTTTCGAAAACAGTAATCATACTCTCACCACAATGCATACAGAATCGTTCAATTACACGACCATTTTCGCTCCGGTCGGTTTTTTTTTCGGAGGAATTCTTCTTGTCCTGCTGTTAAACAAATTTATCGGGAAACATTCCGGTGAGCAGAAATCCTGATGCATACCCAGTAACTACAGGCGCATACGCATTCATGAAAGTACATAACCATTCTTTCCAATAAAATTCAAGGTACCATTGGCTTCTTTCTCATGTTTTTTCGGCAGTAGTACAGCTCAACGGACAAAGAGAATATTCGTGGCCGGTGCGACAGGATATATCGGAAAATTCGTTACCCGCGAGATTGTTTCACGAAAACACGATGTGGTAAGCTTCGCCAGGGAGCGATCGGGAATAGACGGTGCCACTTCAGCCGCTCAAACACGCAGGCAGCTGGAAGGATCCGAGGTGCGCTTCGGCGACATCTGCAATATCGATTCCCTGATCGGATCGGGCATCCGCGGGGAACGTTTCGATGCCGTGATTTCGTGCCTGACATCACGGACCGGAGGGGTAAAGGACTCCTGGATGATCGACTACCAGGCAAACCGCAACGTTCTCGATGCAGCAAAAGCTGCAGGAGCGAAACAGTTCGTTCTTCTGTCGGCGATCTGCGTTCAGAAACCTATGCTTGAGTTCCAGAGGGCCAAGCTGAAATTCGAAAAGGAACTCATGGATTCGGGTATGACCTACTCCATCGTACGGCCTACGGCGTTTTTCAAATCTCTCGCCGGACAGGTGGATGCCCTGAAAAATGGAAAGCCTTATGTGATGTTCGGAAATGGAGAACTGACCTCGTGCAAACCGATCAGCGAAGCCGACCTTGCGCGCTTCATGGCCGACTGCCTTGAAGACCCGACAAAAAGAAACGAAATCCTTCCCGTAGGCGGACCCGGCGAACCTGTCTCTGCGAAAGCACAGGGGGAAATGCTTTTTGAACTGCTTGGAAAGAAACCGAAGTTCAGAAAAATTCCGATCAGTATTTTCGACCTGACCATTCCGGTGCTGAGCGGACTTTCGAAGCTGTTTCCGATGCTGGAAGACAAAGCGGAATTCGCCAGAATAGGAAAGTATTATGCTTCGGAGTCAATGCTGTCGCTCGATCCGGAAACGGAAACATACGATAGTGCGGCGACCCCTTCCTTCGGGAACGACTCGCTCAGGGAGTTTTATGCGCGGATACTTAAAGAAGGATGTGCAGGTCAGGAACTGGGTGCCCATTCGATATTTCATTAACAGAACTCAGGATCTCGCGAGAGCAGTCATGTCAATAACAGAAAAAGCGACAACGGTCAGACCGATCGGGTTTATAGGCAAAATCAAAGCCCATATCGAAATTCTCGATCCCGTCACCTGGATCAGCGTGTTTCCCTGCCTGACCGGTGGAGCGATGGCGTCGGGAGCCATGCAGGGAAATGTGCACGACTACCTGCTCCTTTTTGCGCTGTTTCTGATCTACGGCCCTCTCGGCACGGGGTTCAGCCAGTCGGTAAACGATTATTTCGATCTCGAACTCGATCGTATCAGCGAGCCCACCCGACCGATCCCTTCAGGACGGTTGACCAAACAGGAGGCGCTCTGGAACTGGAGCATCGTTCTTGCCATCGCAGTGCTTCTCGGCTCATGGCTCAGCCTGCACATCGGCGGTCAGCGAGGCTGGATCATCGCACTTTCCCTCTTCACCGGCCTTTCGCTCGGCTATATTTATTCGGCCCCCCCGCTCAAGCTGAAAAAAAATATTCTTCTCTCGGCACCTGCGGTCGGCATTTCCTATGGAGTCATTACCTGGATCTCGGCCAACGCCTTCTTCAGCGAAATAAGACCCGAGGCGTTATGGATGGCCGGACTCAACTTCTTTATGGCAACAGCACTCATAATCATGAATGATTTCAAGTCCCAGGAAGGAGATGCGAAAGGGGGAATGAAGTCGCTGGCCGTGATGATCGGCCCGAAAAACACGTTCCTCGTCGCCTTCACCATCGTCGATCTGGTATTTGCCGTATTCGCATGGCTCGCATGGAGCTGGGGTTTTCATTTGCTGATGTACTTCCTGCTGATAACTCTGCTTGTCGATATTGTCATCCAGGTGAAGCTCTACCGGGATCCGCACAAAGGCCTTTACTTCATGCAGATCGCCGTTGATGACGGATTCGGGCACACGATCGGCAAAAGCGAAATACACGAGCACAACGCCTTCCTTCGCTTTCAGGTGGTCAACAACATCCTGTTCCTCGTCAACCAGTTCATCGCCGCCGGCCTGATCGGCATGAAATACATGCAATAGTCGCTCCAGAGCAAGCCATCAAAGAAACGATACTGTGCCGTTGAGAATTCCTCCGGGACATCCTGAATCGAAGCTTCGGTTTCCTGTTACAGATTTTTATGAAAAAATCGTAGCTTTTTCTTACAAAATCTTACTAATATCAAAACCTTTCCATGAAAGGCATCCGGTTTTCACGGAAAGGCATCTGGATCGGCTGTAACAACGCGGGCTGCATCCTGACCCGCAAACGATATTCTTCAAGGCGATGCATAAGAAACAAATTCCATCCGGCAACAATGAGAGTGAGATCGGCGCATTGCTGGAATCCCTTCCCGATGCCGTTTTTATCATCGATGCCGAAGGAATGGTACGCAACGCAAACTCCTTGTTTGCCTCCCGGTTCGACAGAAGCCCGCAGGAGTGCATCGGCGAAAACATCTCTTATCTGCTCTCGGATGTGCTCGGCTTTCCGGAACTTGCACTCCATATCACACAAAAAGCAACCGAGGTTTTTCATACCGGAGAGCGTCTGACGATCGATAATGAACGGGACTCTTTCAGAGTAGTCATCAATCCCGTCAGGTCAAAAGAAAAAATCGTCACGACATTATTGGTCAGCATCGAAAATGTTTCGAGGCAAAAACATGTCGAAGAGGAGCTTCAAAAAGAACGGGCACTGAAAACCGCCCTGCTTGAAGCCATGCCGGGATGCGCAATCATTCTGAACGCCGAAGGAAAACTGATCGTGTGGAACCAGTACGCCCACGACATTATCTTCGGCAAAACCGGCGACATCACCGGGAACGTCGATCCGATAGAAACCATCTGCGCCGATCACATTTTTCCCGTTAAAAAAAAGTTCCTGAACATTCTGAATTCCGGCTCCGAGGACAGCAGCGAAGTGAAAATCTGCCCGCCGGGAAGCCCTGAACCCTTGTGGCTGGCTACCAGAGGAAGAAGGGTCATCATCGATGGCGAACCCTGTGTCGTTGCTGTCGGTGTTGATATCAGCAGGCAAAAACAGCTTGAAGAGGATCTTGTCGAGAGCAAGATGCGCTTCAACTATGCCCTCGATGCCGCGCACTCGGGAATATGGGAATGGGACATCGAAACAGACCGCCTGAGCTGGTCGGAACATGTATGGGGATTGTACGGTTTGCAGGTAAGCAGTGCGCCGTTGAACCATCAGCTCTGTGTCGATACCATCCATCCCGATGACCGGGAGACGGCATCATGGATCATAAAGGAGGCTGTCAGAAACCAGAACCCGGCGGCCGTCGAATACCGGGTCTGCCATCCCGACGGGTCCATACACTGGCTTACTTCACGCGGCATGCCCCTGCACAACGATGAGGGCAAGGTAATCCGTTATATCGGCACCATCATCGACATAACGGAGCGCAAGCAGATAGAGCTCGAACTCCTTGAAAGCAAAAGCCGGCTCAACCAGGCACTCGAAGCCGCGCAAGCAGGCGTCTGGGAATGGGATCTGCAAACCAACGAGAATATCTGGTCTGAGGAGATCTGGCCGCTCTACGGACTGCATAAAGACGATAGAAAACCCTCTTTTCAGCTTTGTACCGACACCATCCTTCCTGAAGATCGTGAGATGGCCACCAACGGTGTCACCGACGCCGCCGAGCACTGCAAGGAAATCAATATCCAATACCGGGTCATGCACTCCGACGGCTCGACACACTGGTTGATGTCGCGCGGCAAACCGATATGTGACTTGAACGGCAAAATTACCCGTTACATCGGGACGACTATCGATGTCACCGAAAGCAAACTGGTTGAAATTGAGCTCAGCCAGAGCAAGACACGTCTCAACCAGGCTCTCGAGGCTACGAATGCCGGTATATGGGAATGGAACGTCAAGTCCGATCAGGTGTTCTGGTCAGACCGGGTCTGGAGCCTTTACGGGATGGAGCCAAACAGCATGAAATCCTCCCACAAGCTCTGCGAAACCAACGTCCACCCTGAAGACAGGGATTTTACATTCGAGACTGTCATGCAGGCGGCTCTCAATGAATCGGAAATCAATGTTGAATACCGTGTGAGCCACATAGATGGTTCGATTCACTGGCTCATGTGCAGGGGGATGCCCCTGCGTGAGAAGGAAGGAGAGGTATCCTGCTATATCGGTACCGTGATCGACATCACGGTACGAAAAAACACGGACCTCGCCCTTGCCGAGAGTGAATCGAAATTTCGGAGCATTTTCGACCATGCCCCTGCAGCCATTGGCATCTGGGACCTTCAGGATGGCCGTCTGATCAACGTCAATACCTCCTGGCTGCATCTTTTCGGATTCACCCGCCAGGAAGCCATTGAACGCCCTATCACGGACCACTCCCTCTATGTGGAGCTGGATGAGTGGAAACAGATCGTCTCGGTACTTAAAAACCATGGTCGGCTTTTTAACCATCCCGTAAAACTGCGGAAAAAAAACGGAGAACAGCTCAACGTCCTTTATTCCGCGGAATTCATAAATCTGAAAGACCGTTCGATCCTGCTCGTCATGATGACGGACATCACACTGCAGGAACTGCAGCAGAAAAGCATCAACCAGCTTGAAGAGGCAGTCACCGAACGTACCGAACAGTTGCAGCTCGAAATTGAACGCCTCGAACGGTTCATAAGCATGGTTTCTCACGAATACCGCACACCACTGGCAATTATACGGGGAAATCTCGACCTTATCGAAGTGAAGAACCAGAGCGGCAACAGGCTCGTCAAAACAGAAATAAACAAAATCCACAGAGCCATCGACCGCCTTGTCGAGGTCATGGAGGTTTCCATGCGCGAGAGTCGCATGATCGAAACCCAGGGAATATCGGAAAAAAACCATGTCGAGATTGCCCCGCTTATCTACTCGCAGATAACTTCGTTCAAAAACATGTGGCCGGATGTGGACATCCGTTTCTCCGAACGCCTTGACGAGAGCAGAATAATCGGCGAGCCATCGCAGCTCAAGCTGGCGATATACAACCTTGTCGATAATGCGCGGAAATATTCTACCCCTGGCACCCCCATCGCCGTCGATTGCCGGAAAAAAGCTGACGAAGTCATCATCACAATACGCAATCGGGGGAGATCGATCTCCAAGGAGGAATGCGAAACACTTTTCGACAAGTATCAGCGCGGCAGAAACTCCATGAACACCAGCGGAGCCGGACTCGGATTATGGCTGGTGAAAAAAATTATCGAACAGCATAACGGAAACGTAACGCTCAGAGGATTCCCCTCCGGTGTCGAGGCAACCGTTCGTCTCCCTCTTGCCGGTGATACCGGCCTTAACACGAACGATAGCAACACGCAGGAAACTCTTGACCATCATCTGGACATCGCCGGGTAAAACGTATATTGAGGCCTGTTTACAACCATAACAATTCATGCCGTGGCAATGTCGGAGAAGCAAATCATCATTGTTGAAGACGACCGGGATTTCCGTGAGAGTATTATGGAGTATCTGGTACTTGCGGGGTTTGATGTCACGGGAGTCACTTCAGCCCTGGAATTCTATCAGAAAATCGCTCAGGATCGTTTTCTCCTGGTGATTCTCGATATAGCACTGCCGGACCAGGATGGCCTTGTGCTTGCTGAATACGTCCGTAAAAACACTGAGATGCGCATTATCATGCTGACTGCGCAATCATCCCAGAAAAGCAAAATCGTCGCTTATGAGTCCGGAGCGGATCTCTACCTGACGAAACCGGTTGATTTCCCTGAATTGCTCGCATCTATCACCAGTATTCTGGGGCGCCTCAGCAACTCGCACTCCGGCGAACAGGGTGAGGAAAGGACAGAATACGAATCTAATCAGGAAATTAAGCCCTGGGAGCTGTCAAGAAAGGAGTGGGCTCTCTTTACGCCGGATGGGGATAAAATAATTCTGACGGCAAAAGAATTCGATTTCATTGAAAAGCTGGCCTCCTGCCCTCTGAGAGTGGTTGATCGCGAAGAACTTCTGAAAGCTCTCGATTACGAAAATACCTCATCAGGTAACCGCTCGCTTGACGCGCTTGTACATCGCATGCGAAGAAAAAAAGAAATCAGCGAACTCTACATCCCCATAAAAACCTCACACGGCTCAGGATACAGTTTTTCCGCACCGATCATCATGGCATAAGCATAAATCTCCGGCTCTCTTTTCGGCGATATTTTCACCTGATCCGAAACGAAAAAATGCCTGAGGGCGCTATATCTTCAGAGATGTAGCACCGTCAGGCATTTTCAGATAAAACTTCTCAAACGCCAACCTGTCAGAAACACTTTCTTACTTAATTCCCCAGAGCTTGATCTTGAAGTCGTCGCTGCCGCTGGCGATAACCCGACCGTCAGGTGAAATATCGACCGACTGAACCTCATGGGTGTGACCCCGGTAGGTGTGCAGAAGCGCGCCGCTTTTGACATCCCAAAGCCTGACCGACTCGTCGTTGGCCGCGCTTGCGACTGCCGAACCGTCGGGGTTGAAGCAGACACTGCGGACACCATCCTCATGACCGATGAGCACTTTCAGGATTTCACCTGTGGCCGCATCAAGAATTTTCACCTTCGCATCGCGTCCGCAAAAAGCGATGCGGCTGTCGTCGGGGCTGAAAACAACGGCGTGGGAGAGGGTATCGCCGGTCTGATAGTTTGCGATATTTTTTCCGGATGCGACATCCCAGATTTTAATGACCGGCTCTTCGCCGCAACTTGCGATTTTTTTGCCGTCGTGACTCCAGGCAAGGCATTCGATATACGATTTATGTCCGAGAAAACGTGCGGTTTCCCTTCCGGTCTCCACATCCCAGAGACGGATGGTGGTGTCCCTTGAACAGCTTGCAAGCACCCTGCTGTCAGGGCTGAAAGCAACCATGCGCACGGCAGTATCGTGCCCTTTGCATACATGGACACAATTGCCGGTCCCAGGATCCCAGATTCTGACCGTACTGTCGGTACTGCCGCTGGCCAGCCATCTGCCGTCACGACTGTAATCGATACACTCCACCCATGTTTCGTGACCTTTCATGGTATGAAGCGGCTTGCCTGTCGCCACGTCCCAGAGCATCACCAGTTCATCGAACCCTCCGCTTACCAGTTTTGTGCCGTCGGCGTTGAATTTAACCCCGAGCACCCTGTCCTGGTGGCCTTCCATGGTCTTGATAAGATTGACATCCTCCTGCACTTTCGGACGTTTCAGCTCGACTTCTTTTTTACCGAATACTTTTGATAAGAACCCCATGATTGTTAATCCTGTTTGAAATATGAGATACAGCTTATCCCATAATTTAAGAAAAATTTATAACCTTCCCCGAAGATCAGGTAAAGGGACAAAAAAGAGCGGCAAGGTTGCCCACAACCCACCGCCCACGGCCTACTGCCTGCTGCCTCCAAATTGATAATGCCTCCCTTTCCATTGCGGCCCTTTTCCGAACCGGGTAATCGCAAAAGAGTTCAGCGCAATGGCTATGAGCGCCAGCTGGGAAAGGGCGTGTAAAAGCGCAAAAGCTGCCGGTTGATGGAACCTGTCGGCAATAAGCAACCTGCAGAAAAGAGCTGTCGCGATCTGCAGAAACGGCAGAACAAAGAGGGATGCGCTGAAATCACCTGACAGGAGGGCTGCCGTAAGGAAGCCGTAAGGAAGCACATGAAAAGCAAGGGTCAGAACCACAAGAGAAAACAACCCGAAGGAACGATAACCGAGTCCAGCAAAGAGGTTTTTCGAAAAACCCCGGATGATTTCGCCTGGCGAACGGTACATCCTGCAGCTCAGGGCATCGATGCCGTTGTAAACAGCGACGCGGCCACCCGCTTTTTTCACCTCCCTGCAGAGCCATACATCCTCGACTATGGCTGCTTTCACGGCCCGGTGCCCACCGATATTCCGGTAGATCTCCCGTCGAAAAAGCATGAACTGGCCAATAGCCGAACAGAAAACGCTCTTTGGCGATGTCCGCACAAAACGGAGCGGCAGATAGCACATGAGAATGAAATAAACCAGTGGAATAACCAGTTTTTCCAGAAATCCCGCCATCTCCTGATAGGGGGTAAGGGTGAGCATATCCGCTTTGGAGGCGTACAGGGCTGCAACCGAACGACTGATCACTGCCGGTTTGTGAAGGGTATCGGCATCGGTGAAAAGCAGAAGCTCGCCGCCACCGAGATCGCCAAGCTGACGGCAGGCCCATGCTTTGCCGTGCCATCCTTCGGGAAGCGGTTCCCCCTGTACAATTCGAAGCCGCGAACCTGAAGAGGCTTCAAGACGCCGAAGAATCTCCAGCGTACGGTCTTCCGAACTGTCGTCCAGCACAACCACTTCGTACCGGGGATAGTCCTGTGCAAGCAGAGACAGCACACATGCTTCGATGACATGCTCTTCGTTTCTGGCCGGAACCAGAACGGAAACGTACGGCCTGTCGCCGGAATCGTCGGACGAATCGGGAAGGGAGTGAAGTTCGGCGAGGTTGAAAAGCAGAATACCGGTAAAAACCAGCAGCGACAGTAAAACAATAACCTGATAAGAGAGAAGCAGCATGATGAATCATAAAAAAAGGCTGCCGTTCAAGCAAAGGCAGCCCTTGTTCTCATAAAAGCCGGAAAACCGTCTCAGTCGATCAGTTTATTGATATCGTACTCGAAAATGCCTTCTGCGCCGGCGCGTTTCAGCTCGGGAATAAGCTTGCGGACGATTTTTTCGGTCACGATCACCTCGAGCGCAACCCAGCCCTCATCGGCAAGATGCGAAACGGTCGGCTGGCGAAGTGCCGGAATAATGGAAAGAACGGCATCGAGCGAGGCCTTCGGGGTGTTCATCTTCAGTCCGACTTTTCCCTGGGCGTTGATGGCTCCCTGCAGCAGCATGGCCATGCTCTCGATCTTCTCCCGCTTCCACGGATCGTTCCAGGACGCCTTGTTGGCAATGAGTTTTGTATTCGACTCAAGGATGGTATCGACAATCCTGAGCTTGTTGGCCCTGAGCGACGAACCGGTTTCGGTTACCTCGACAATGGCATCGGCGAGATCGGGAGGTTTCACTTCGGTAGCGCCCCAACTGAACTCAACCGAGGCGTTGACGCCGTGCTTTGCCAGATATTTTTTTGTGATGTTGACGACTTCCGTTGCGATGTGCTTCCCTTCAAGATCCTTTACCGAATTGATCGATGAGCTTTCAGGAACGGCAAGCACCCAGCGTACGGGACGCATGGATGCTTTTGAATAAACCAGATCGGCAACCTCCACCACTTCGGCGTCGGTCTCGATAATCCAGTCCTTGCCGGTCAGACCGACATCGAAAGCGCCGAGTTCCACATAATGAGCCATTTCCTGTGCTCGAATAAGGATGGCTTCAAGCTCATCATCATCTATAGATGGAAAATAAGAACGGCTTTGAACGGAAAAATGAAAGCCTGCATGTGCGAAAAGATCGAGGGTGGAATCCTGCAGACTGCCTTTCGGCAAACCAAGCTTCAGTACGGGATTACTCATATCGGAAATAAGCGATTGTAATTAACGTTGGAGTTCCTTTAGTTGAAACTCACCATGCATAAACACACCATAAGGATATCTGCCGTCGATCCAGGTACCAAGATTGATATACCGGCTTTTACCGTTCGCAAGCTGATGCACTCCTTTTGCATGATTGTGTCCGCAAACAAAATAATCAAATTCTCTTTCTGCGGCCATCGATTCTGCATAATTTAACAAACGATTCGATTCCTTTGGAATATCGACCGGTTTATGATGACGGCTCAGGTAGGAGAGTCGCTTCATAAGGGCTAAGGCCAGATCGGCATGAAAGGCGGTCAAAAGGGCGAGATTGAATCGATTCCTGACAAAACGCGCAAAAAACTTGTACCCGAGGTCGCCTTCTCCCAGTCCGTCGCCATGCGCATAAAGAAACTTCCGACCGGCATATTCGAAACTGTTCATCCCGTAACGGGTACGGATCCCGAGTTCGCGTTCGAAAAAGCTGCCAAGATAAAAATCATGGTTTCCCGCCACATAGAACACTTCGACATCGCTGCGCACAAGATCTGAAAGAAGACAGATCAATCTGCTGAACCCTTTCGGAATGACATGGCGAAACTCCATCCAGTAATCAAGAATATCTCCGAGCATGTAGAGCGAACTCCCGTCCTGCTTTATCCGGGTAAAAAGCCGTTCGAGCCCATCGAGTTTCAGGCGCTCCTCTTCCTCGCTCTGAAGCCCGAAGTGTATATCGCTGATAAAGTAGATCCCGTGTTTATTCTTATTACTGACGGCCATGTATCATAAGAACTGTGCGGCAAGAACAACCGCTGCAGGAATGGTAAGATTATCAACCTCTTTGGGGCTCATCCCCTCGACTGCCGTTGCAATCAGAGCTATCAGCAGAATTTTTCCGGCATCGAAAGTCTCCGGAACGATCAAGGAAACAAAAAACAATCCGGCAGCCGCGCTTCCGACAAGAAACGCAAGACTGCCTTCAACACTCTTGTCGCTGAGAATCCGGTATTTCATTTTTCCGTAACGGGTGCCGATTACAGGAGCAAGGCCGTCGCCCCACCCAAGCATGGCCATGGCCAGAACCCCTTCGAAAGTCTTGTAGTAGAGTGTCCCGCAAAGCATGGCAACCAGCACAAAATAGAGCGTTCCTTTGAGCAATTCCCGTTTATCGCCGGTACGGGTCATGGTCTTTACCGCCTGATCGTCGTCAGCGGCAAACAGTCCTTTCTGGATCAGAAGAATGGTCCAGACAGCGAAAACAGTAATATTCAGATACTGCGACCAGTGGCCGTCGATAAAAAGAGGCAGAAAAACGATTGCCGAACCGGCACAGATATGGGTTATTTTTCTGCTGATGTCTCGAGGCAAGCCGTGGTTGGTCACCAGATAGTCCATAAGGGGAGGAACGCTGAACACATAGACAAAGGTCAGCAGAGTAACCAGCGCATTATGCCAGACGACTGGAAGAGAAAAGAAGGTAGCCTGAAGCATGATCATGGGACATCAGTGATTAAGGTTTATGAAAGTTCGTCTCACTGTATTAAAAGAAAAGAACAGCACAATCGATCCATCAACTTTCAGGGATGCGGCAATAACTTCCCTTCCATCAGCATCATCCGGCCCTTTTCGACCGAGAGGATGCCTTGTAACTCCTCTCACATGTATTTCGCGCCGATCATACCGGCCACAATCAGGTTGTTCAGAAGAAAGAGAATATTGTTGGCGACCTGATATCGGAGAAAGGCATTGTGCTCCTGCACCTCGCTTTTCCCTATCGCATTGCCGAATCCGTCCTCGACGGTGCCTTTCATGAAGGATATACTGCTTTTCGGATCGCGCAGCAACTGTATCTGAATGACGATGTTCAACGCAAGACCTATCAGCACCAGCACGATCGCTACCGTGAACCCCCAGCTCCAGGCGAGCCAGGCAAGCACGGCAAACACAAGGTCAATGATGATAAACGAAACCAGAAACGTATTTCTGGACCCGATCATGACCGCCAGAGATTTAAGCCCGCCCTCCTTGTCTCCTTCGACAGACTTGAAATCGTTCATGATGATGAGCGCTATGGCCATGAAGAAGTTCAGGCCTGCAAGCCAGATCACTTCGGGACGTATTTCGCTGAACAGGGCATTAGCCGATAAAAACGTAACGAAACTGTACGAAAACCCTACCGCCGGAGCGGAAGTAACGATATTTTTCTTGAGCTTGAGAGGAGGAGCGGAGTATATGTAGGCAATAACAAGCGCAGTCAGAATCGAAACGATAATAACCGTACCCCGAACGCCGCCGATATGCAGACCGAGAAAAACGCCCAGACCGATGGCAAGCAGCAGAACGACGACACTGTTCCAGAGCGCTTCCTGTATGCTCAGGCGACCTGAGGGAATAGGGCGTGTAGGCTCGTTGACGCGATCGAGTTCGAGATCGAAATAATCGTTGACAGATTGGCTGAAACCGGTTCCAAGCGGGCCGTAAAGCAGAAAGATCGATGCAAGCAGAAGATAATCGTGAAGGGTTGGCTGCATGGCCCCCGATGCCATAACACCGCCGGCGAGACAGGGAAAAACGCTGATCCAGGTTACCGGATCAAGCAGTTCGAGATGGGCCCTGAGTTTATCGATAAATCCAGGTCGTCGTACGGCAACTGACATGCTGTTCGTTCGTTAAATGATACTTTCACTGAAATTTAAATTTACAAATCGATGTTAAGATAAAAAAACTCCTGAATGCAGATAAGGTTTTTATCTGCCGATATTGTTTCATGGGATCCGATTTCAATGCAAATTCTCTGCTGCCCGACCGATAAGCGTCGCCGAAGTCGATCCGGTAATCATAACCCTGACCATATCTCCGGGTTGATAAATGCCCCGGTCGAACACGACAACGCGGTTGCCGCCTGTTCTTCCCATAAGCTGATCGGAAGAACGACGACTTTCCGATTCGACAAGAACTTCAACGACAGAACCAAGCTCCCGGCAAAGCAGCTCCGCTGAAATACCATTCTGCAGGTCGATAATCTCCTGCAGCCGCTGTTTTTTAACCTCTTCGGGCACATCATCGGGCATGGTTCGGGCAGCAAGTGTTCCCGGTCTGACGGAATAGTAAAACATGAATGCCGAATCGAAACGGACTTCGCGCATCAGCTCGAGCGTTTGGCAATGATCGGCGTCACTTTCGCCGCAAAAGCCCGCGATAAGATCGGTGGAAAGCGATATACCGGGAATCCGTTCGCGGAGATGCTCTATTTTATTACGGTAATCCTCGATGTCGTGCCCTCTGTTCATCCGGACAAGCATACGCGTCGAACCGGACTGTACCGGCAGATGAAGATGATTGCAGATATTCGGCCTCGACGCCATCGTATCCACAAGCGAATGCGACATATCCTTCGGATGGGAAGTAGTAAACCGTATGCGAGTTTCGGGAGCTTCCCGGCTGACTGCGTCGAGCAACCTGGAAAAATCGGCGCCGGATTGAGGATCATGGTATGAATTGACATTCTGACCGAGCAGCGTTATCTCTCTGCAGCCGCCTTCGGCAAGCGCACGAACCTCATCGAGAACAGAACCGAACGGATGACTGCGCTCACGTCCTCTGGTGAATGGAACGACGCAGAATGCACACATGTTGTTGCAGCCCCGCATAATCGGCACAAAAGCGGTGAGCGATTGCGTTCTTGCCTGTCTGACCCCATCATAGGTCTCGAAAGGATTGAAATCCAGCCGTGCCGCCCGGCCTTTTCCGGCCTCGGCAATCAGTCCGGGAAGAACGCGATAGGTGTCGGGGCCCGCAAGAAAATCGATCACGGGAAAAACGGTAAACAGCTCTTCCCGGCGATACTGGGGAATACAGCCGGTGAGACCGACGAGCAGTTCGGGGCACTTTCTCTTGAACCCTTTCACATGCTGAAGGTAGTGGGCGATGCGTTCAACGGCGTTCTCCCGGACCGCACAGGTATTGAGCATAATGATGCCCGCCTCCTCTTCCGAAGAGGCCTGCTCATATCCCTCTTTTTCCAGCAGCGCCGTAATAATGCCGCTGTCGGCCTGATTCATCTGGCATCCGAAGGTATGGATATAGAATTTTCTGCGAGCTCTCGGCATCGTTACGGGTTGTCTTCTGCTCTGAAGCGGAATCTTCGGCAGGAATGGCTTTAAAAAAACCGGGCACAACCATCTGCGCCCGGTTATGGATCAGCTACCCTCCCGGGCAGTAAATAAATATACCGCCGGTCAGCGAATCGGGGACGGTTCAGGCTCCGAAATGAATATGCTTGAACTTCTCAAGCAGCACTTCCGCCTCATCCTTGCACTGTCCGCAAACCGTTCCGAGCTTTGTGTGCTCCTGCAGTTCGAAATAGGTGCGAGCCCCTTTGAGAACGGCCTCTTCGATATCATGATCGGTGATGCTCATGCACTGGCATATCGTCTTCGCCTGCTCCTGCTTCACCTTGTCATCCATGCCGTTACGAACGTAGTAATTGTTGATGGCAGCTCGAAGAGCCTTGTCTCCCAGCACCGAACAGTGAATTTTATTATCCGGCAGTCCACCGAGTTCCTGGGCAACCTCTTTGGGAGAGATGTGAAACGCCTGATCGAGCGTTTTACCTTTCACCATTTCAGAAAGAATCGAAGTACTCGCTATCGCGCTTGCGCAACCGTAGGTTTTCCACTGACAGTCGGTAATAACTTCGGTATCCCTGTCAACCTTAATGACCACCATCATCTGATCGCCGCACTGCAGATTGCCTTCCATCCCGACACCGTCGAATTCATCGGTATTTTCGCCCTGCATGATATTTTTAGGGCTCATGAAATGTTCCTTCAGCTTTTCGGTATATGCCCACTCACCTGCTTGCAGCATGTGTTCCTCCTTTAATGTATGCCGTTGACATGTCTCTTATCCGTTTAATTGTTTTTGGCAGTATATCGAGCATGTACTCAACCTCCTGCATGGTGCTTTCCCGCCCAAGGCTGATGCGGATGGAGCCGTGCGCTCTCTCGGCATCGACTCCCGTTGCCAGCAGTACATGAGACGGGTCGAGAGAGCCTGAAGCGCAGGCCGATCCGGTTGATACCGCTATGCCTTCAAGATCGAGATAGAGCAGAATCGCCTCTCCCTCTGCTCCGGGAAACGAGACGTTCAGGGTTCCCGAAAGGGAGTCGGTCGGATGCCCGTTGAAATAAATATCGTCGATCCGCTCTTCAATGCCTTTTTTTAGAATTGCTTTCATCGAGGCCAGTCGCTTTTCTTCGGCTTCCATTTCAAGCTGCCGCATTTCGACAGCCTTTCCGAGACCGAGAATGCCAAGCGTATTTTCAGTTCCCGCCCGGCGACCCCTCTCCTGATGACCTCCGCGGATGAACGGACAGTAAGGAATGCCTTTTTTCACGTATAGAGCGCCAACCCCTTTCGGTCCGTAAATTTTATGCGCAGAGATCGTAAGAAAATCCACCCCGAGAGCGGCGACGTCAACCGGTATCTTTCCGACCGCCTGAACAGCATCCGTGTGCATCAGAGCACCGCATTCATGCACCATTTTCGATATGGTGGCGATATCCTGCAGCGTACCGATCTCATTGTTTGCCATCATAACAGAAACAAGGCCCACATCATCTCCAAGCATACCGGCGAGCTGATCGAGATCTACTTTTCCGTAACGGTCAACATTGAGATACTTTACCCTTGCCCCTCGATGAGCGAGACATTCCGACGTTTCAAGCACACAGGGGTGCTCGATTTTCGTCGTAATAATAGAACTGCGCATCTTTGTACCGGGAATACACTGGTTTGACGCGCAGACAAAGAGAGAGAGCACGGTATTATTTGCCTCGGAACCACTGCCGACAAATACAATCTCATCGTCATGCGCCCCAATAAAACCGGCTACCCGGCTCCGGGCATCCTCGACATTGGCCCGAGCCTCGCGGCCCCAGGCGTGCATACTCGAAGGGTTACCGAACATCCCCATCGCTTCGATCAACTCCTTTTTAACTTCCGGATGCAGAGGAGTGGTTGCGTTATTATCAAAATAAACCTTCATGGCAGCTGTAATACTTCAGGGTTAACTTCAGGGATCCGATAGTAAATATCGTTAATATAAAAAGTTTTAAGGCAGCTCTTCGAAAAGCCAGGTGGAAAGATAACGCTCCCCGCTGTCAGGAAGAAGCACGACAACCATTTTTCCCTCCATCCCTTCACGCCGGGCGATGCCAAGCGCAGCATACAAAGCCGCCCCGGAAGAGATTCCGCAGAGAATACCCTCTTCAGCGGCAAGCCGCCTTGCCGTCGCACCCGCGTCTTCGTTAGTAACTTTCACAATCTCATCGATGATATCGCGGTTGAGTATTGCAGGCACAAATCCCGCTCCAATACCCTGAATTTTGTGCGGACCTGGCTGACCGCCGGACAGCACAGGAGAATCGAGCGGTTCGACGGCAATGATGCCGACTCCCGGCTTATGTTTTTTCAACACCTCTCCCACGCCGGTTATGGTACCTCCCGTACCGACGCCTGCGACAAACACATCCACCATACCTCCTGAGTCCTCCCATATTTCAACCGCCGTAGTCGCCCGGTGAACAGCAGGATTTGAAGGATTCCGGAACTGCTGCAGAATCAGGCTGCCGGGAATCGATTCCGCAAGTCGCTCCGCCTCGGCGATAGCTCGATTCATGCCGCCGGAACCCTCAGTCAGAACCAGTTCCGCACCAAGAAACTGCATGAGCTTGCGTCGCTCGATACTCATGGTATCCGGCATAACGAGCATGAGGCGATACCCTTTTGCCGCACAGGCAAAAGCGAGACCGATTCCTGTATTTCCGCTTGTAGGCTCGATAAGCGTCGTCCCGGGCACAATCATGCCGCTCTTTTCAGCGTCCTCAAGCATGGCGACCGCAATCCTGTCTTTCACGCTTGATAGAGGATTGAAGGATTCGATCTTAACAAGCACGTCGGCGCGGCACCCCCTGGAAAGGTGATGCAACCGGACAAGGGGAGTGCGGCCGACCGTCTCTGTAATGTTGTCGTATATCTTCATGGCAGAATCACTTGTTTTACTGTTTCAACATAAGCCGTAAACCGGTATCGATGCCCCATGTATCGCGCGGGAAGCGTCGGAAGCGAGAAACAGAATCACATCGGCCAGAGCATCGGGAGAAACCCAGGTACTGAAATCGGCATCAGGCATATCTTTCCGGTTCTGCGGCGTATCGATAATGCTGGGAAGCACAGAGTTTACATTGATTCCATACCGCTTGTTCTCTTCCGAGAGGCTCTCGGTCAAGCGGATAACCGCCGCTTTAGATGCGGTATAGGAAGCCATCAGAGATTTTCCGGCAAGCGCGGTTCTTGCGCCAACCGTAATAATCCTGCCCGATCCCCTCTCCCGCATATGGGGAACAACCGCATGGGCAGTATTGAAAACCGTCCCCGCATTGAGCTTCATCATGAACTCCCAGACATCGGGAGGCGTCTGATGCAGGGGCGATCCCATGGTAAAACCTCCGGTCAGCGCCGCTACGACGTCAATGCGCCCAAAACGGTCGATAACACTGCCCGCCATTGTTTCCGCGACGTCCGGCAGTCTCAGATCGGACTTGAGCATCTGTACGAGTCCGGAATCCCTGTAAAGAGCATCGAGCGCCCCTAAGTGCAGGTCGCAGAGCGCAAGAGTTGCGCCCGCGTCAAAAAAAGCCCGGGCCACAGCTTTTCCCAGATTCCCTCCGGCTCCCGTAATGAGAACGACCTTATTTTTGAAATCCTGCATCTCGATCATTGTTTATAAACCGTTTCCCTGCGTAGTGAATTATAATGCAATAAGAAATGATCAAACAAATTTATTAATTCCCTAAATATAAGACTATTTTTATCCTATTTATAAAACAGAATAAATATTGCACGGAAGCCTGAACAACGCTCGCTGCGGCGTCCGGATGGGAGTTATTGAAAAACGAGAGTTCTCTGCGAAAAAGGAGGAATTTTTTTACCATCGAGATACAACTCGACATAGGATGGCCGGCCGATGTTCACCCAGAACTTGCTTCTGGCCTCATAACGAAGAACATCTCCTTTTTTGAACTGTCCTCCGGCATATACCCGGGCGCTGTCGTCGGCAATAACTTTAACCCAGGTCTGATCTGCGACTATCCGCACCTCGAGCGACCTTCGAGCCGACTGGGGCTGCGATAAGCTCTTTGAAGAGTCGGCAAGTAACGAAACCTCTTTGGCAATCAAGGCAGAACGGACACTTTCTTTTGTTGCGAATTCCGTTGTATCTCTTGAAAGAGAGTCTGCTGATACTTCCATTACAGGAGCAAATCCCTTATCGAAAACCCGTTCAGCAACAGCGGCCGTATCTGATTCAAGCAGAGCGTCCGGTGAGATAATCGCCGATCGTTCCGGAGATGAAGAGAAAGGAAGAAACATCCTGCCTGCAAAAAACAGGCCACCCACGACAAGCAGTGACCACAAAATCAGGAGGGCTCTTCTGGAAAGGATAATGGCCGACAATGAAGGTCGGGAAACAAGGGTATCGAGAGAATGTTTACCTTTCCAGCCCGTATTCGGAGCATCGGAAGAAATCCGTTGTTCTTTGCGAGAAAGCAATGCCTGCCTGCACTGTTCAAAAGCATCTTCATTGCCTATTCCAAGCAACCCGGCATACTCCTTGATATAAGCAAGCACATAAACCCCGGGCAGAAAACTGAAATCCCCCTCCTCGATTTTTTCAATATAACTCCGATTGACCCCGACATGCCTGCTTACATCGTCAATGGACATATTTCTCTGCAGCCGAGCATTTTTAAGCGCGCCAACCAGCTGTTCCAGAGAAAAATTGCTTTCCCTGCTTGCATCCATGTGTGTTTCGCTGCAAATGAAATGGACAGAATTATATCATATGACCGGTAATGTACAAAAAAACCGTCGAGTAGACTAAAAAGGGCGACGTGACCAACAGCTGCCAAAACTCTGTAAAATAAGTTTTAACATCGAACCCTCAAGAGGAAAAAATATACATAAACACCTTCAGTCAGAGCCATAAGAAGTAACAAAAAGCCATTTATGCCGGTCTGCTTCCGAGTTATCCCGTGTCAGTCCGTAGAGAACTTCAACAGGAGAAGCACCCTTCCCGGAAGGCGTTGAAAGCATGCTGCGCATAGAGTTCAATTCCTCCTGACGGAACGGTCTCCATAAAAGAAAGACCTTTTTACCGGGATTGAAAAGCCTGGAAAGCTGTACCTTGTCGAGTTGATCGGCAATATAAAAAGCTGGTACCAAATCTTTTTTTCTGCCCTCAGGCTCATTTGACGACTGCACGATTTCTCTGAAAGAACCCGCCATGGAAATCTTTTTTTCATAAGCGATATAATTGCCGGTACCAAGAACTGAAAACGGCAGAAGAGGATCGGAAACGACAACAAAATGATCATACCTGCCGGACACAGAAACGAGAGGGCCGGTTACGGCTCGACTGTACCACAAGCGATCCGGGTTCTGCAGAAAACCCTCGACACCTGTGAGCGGAAGAGCGGCAAGGCTCTTGACGAGACGCCGAAACCCCGGTTCGGGAGCATAGATCGAATCGATCTGAACCGGTGTACCGACAATGCCCACCTCACGTTTACCTATGGTCATAACGGCATAGAGAGAGTCTGTCAGCACCGGAGTTACAACAAGTTGTCTGCTTCCGAGAGCTGCCTGCAGCGTATGCAGGGTGACTGGAGTCATCTGCAGAACCGTGGCGGCTGCCGGATTTATTTTTTTTACATCATCGAGCAGCGCAAACAATCTGCCTCGTTTGGTCTGGAGAGCATAGTCGGCTGAACGGTTAAGCTCATATCCCGATCCTGTCAGAAATATATTTGCTTTGCGCTGCATAAGGCCGGAAATCTCCCTCTGTAATGTTTCCACCCGGCGCTCAAGTTCGTCATGTTCAGGGCCAAGCTCCAGATAACCGGAATTACTCTGAATTCTCCTCTGGATGGCAAGCTGTTGGCTCTGTTGCTGCGTATCGAAAAGTTCAAAAATTTTTGAGCTGCTGATAAGAAGTCCGGCAAGCTTGCGTTGAGCGTTTTTTTCAAGCAGCAGCATCTCCTGACCGGGATAATTCGGCATATAGTCCTGCAGAAGCAATAGCCCTCTGCGCAGTGCGTCGATCCGCTCTGAAGGAGCAAGATCGGCACTGCTTGTACCTAACCGGAGATTTGCCGCCGCTTCCGCAAACTGCATATGCTTCATACCGAACCAATCGCCTGTTTCCCGATACGGAACCGGTTTCTGCACGATCAACGTATTGGACTCATAACGCAGCAGCTGTATCAAAAAGGAATCCCGGGACTGTTCGGCAAGCATCAGCGCACGGAAAAGGAGATAGCTCGCGTTTCTTCGATGCTTATCGAGCAGCTGCAGGCTTCTTGCCGACTCCCGGAGTGCCTGAACTCTTCTTTTCAGATCACCGTCCAATGAAAGCACTTTCCCCGAAAGAGTCGCAATGTTCATGGCAAGCTTATCGGCACCCTTCAGGTCGGGAGCGGCTTGACGCATGCGGCATTGCAGCAAACCGGCAACTCCCCTTATCTGAGAGACAGGATCAAGAGACTGCTCAGCAAAACGTTCGTAAATGGCAAGGGCCTGACTGATATCGCCTGTTCGGAATGCGAAAGCGGCTAACCCGAAACGTTGCTCTTCGGATGGAGAAGAAATCCGTGCAAGTGTTTCAGCCGCACTTCTGAAATAGCCCAGTTCTGAAAGCCATGCCGCTTTTTCGGCAGACATCTCCGCCCGAAGTGAATCAGGCAGATATGTTCCTGCTTTTTTTTCAAGAAACGATGTCGTGTTGAAGGCCGCATAATACTCCCCCGAAATTCCTTCGAGGTGCCGTTTCCTGTTCAGCTCCAGAACTGAACGCTGCGAAAGTCCGCCGAGGGTATCGAAAGCCAGCGCTTTATTGTAACATGCTATAGCATTCTCATAATCATGCTGGGCCGCCAGTTTTGCCGCTTTTCTGTACAAAGCTTCAGAATCACCGTTAAAATCATCCTGTAAAGAGCAGGCAGCGAAAAAGAACAATGAAACCACCAGAAGACAAACCGAAACAATCGATACGTTACCCGTTTTCATCAGAGCAAATCTCCTGTTTTCCTTGTAACCATCTAATAAATAAGCGCATAATACACATATTCGATGAACGTCCTGCACGCTTTCGAAGTTTCACCGCGATACTGATTTCAATAATCGTCGGGGTTTGTGTATCTTCGCACGATATTTGGTTATTCGATTAATAATAATGAAGCTTATCTCATGGAAAGAACGCTTACCATTCTCAAGCCGGACTGTGTCCGCAAACAGCTCATCGGTGCCGTCATCGATAAAATCGAACGAGCAGGCTTCCGTGTCGTAGCCATGAAAAAAACCAGACTTACCCAGGCAACTGCCGGTGAATTTTATGCTGTGCATCGTGAGCGTCCGTTTTACGGAGAACTTGTCGAGTTCATGTCTTCGGGTCCCTGCGTACCGATGATCCTTGAAAAGGAGAATGCCGTAGCTGATTTCCGCACCCTTATCGGCGCAACCGATCCGGCTCAGGCCGACGAGGGCACCGTGCGCAAACTCTATGCCGACAGCAAGGGAGAAAACATCGTTCACGGTTCAGACTCGGCAGAAAACGCCGCTGTCGAAGCCGGTTTTTTCTTCTCTGCCGAAGAAGTGGTGAGAGTCGACTGATCGTCCATACCGGATGCTATACATGCAAAAAGGCTGTCCCGGTTTTGCTTCCGGGACAGCCTTTTTCGTTTCCGGATTAACCCGATACCGCACAATCGATAATTCTTCACGGAGCCATGACAACCAGAGTAGTCGTCTCTGAATTCAACCCCTTTCAACTATCGATACGACGCCCACTCTTCCGCTTCACCTCTTGCAGGTAATCGTTGAATGTCTCACCGTAGATTTCCCAGACGGTAATGAATAGAGCGGCGACAATCGGACCGATAATAAAACCGAAAAGGCCGAACAGTCCCAGACCTCCGAGGGTACCGAAAAAGATCATAAGCTCATGCATCTGCGTATCGCGACCGATGAGAATGGGACGAAGCACGTTGTCGAGCTGACTGACTATAATGCTGCAGAAAAGAAAAACCGCAGCCGCTTCGGTATAGTGACCTGTTGCAGCAAGATAGATTGCCGCAGGCAGCCAGACAAGCGGAGGACCGAGCACCGGCACAACCGAAAGCACGCTCATGATCGTTCCCCAGAACAGAGCGCTTCCTATGCCGGCAAGATGCAGCGCCAGACCGGCAAGTGATCCCTGAATAAGACCGACAACCATGGTGCCCTTTAGGGTTGCTCTGGTTACCGAAAGAAAGCGGTCAAGCAGACGATACTGATCCGACTCATCCAAAGGGAGATAGTACAAGATTTTTTCAAGCAGAAGCCGCCCGTCCTTGAGAAAAAAGAACATGGTATAGAGAAAAATGAACATCAGAAAAAGCTCGTTCATCGCTGTAACGGTAATCGATGAAAGACTGTTAAAGAGAAAGGTCCCGGCAGTACCGGCCAATTCGGCTGCTTTCTGCAGAATCTCTTCGCGATACAGTTCCAGTTCACGGTAATAGGGAAACGACTGCAGCATGGTGTTATACGTGGCCGGCTCCTTCAGTTGCGCCTGAATCCACGGTACAGCCGCCCGGCTGATGCTGACGGCCTGAACGGCGACAATGCCCATAACTGCCGTAAACGGAAGAAAAACCATGATAAAAAGCGAAATCATGGTCAATGCCGAGCTCAGATTTTTCCGTCCTCTTACAAATCGCTCGATCCGGCTGTAAATCGGCATGGACAATGCCGAGAATATCGCCGCAAGAAAAATCGCCATGAAAAAATACCGGATCATGGCAAAAAAAAGCGCCGAGATCACGAAGACAATCAAGAGAAGCACAACCTTGCTGGCAGTAAACCTGTTCATCGTCATCCCTGTTTTGTTGATCGTTTCCTTTTCATATGCAGCCTCCCCCACTTCAGAGCCACTCCCCTGCGGCCTGTTCGAGAAGCCGGGCGCGAACCATCGATACGGCAAAAATGCCTGCCGTTTCGGCACGCAGAACAGATCTGCCGAAAGAGATCTCCGTAAAACCCGCATCTCTGGCGCACAGCACCTCTTCAGCGGTAAAGCCTCCCTCCCCCCCGATCAGAAACAATACGTTTCCTCCGGTACAGCGAAAGTCAGATACCGTATGGGGCGAAAGCTCATAAGGAATCAGTTTCCGGTCATATCCGCTCAGCCCGATAACCTTGCCGAAAGGCAGCGGCTCGATGATATCCGGCAAATAGTATCGTCCGGACTGCCGGGAGGCGGAGAGTATGATGGTTTTCCACCGGATAAGCCTTTTGGCGATCCGGTCTCCGGGAGGCTGAGCAACGGTACGACCGGTGATCATGGGAATCACCGCCGTAACGCCTAGTTCGGTCGCTTTTTCGAGAAAAAGTTCAAACCGCGGCGGAGCTTTAAGCAGCGAAAGAGCGACGGTCACCGTCGTCGCCGAACGAGCAACTGTCCGCTCCGCAGTAATCGCTCCTTTTAGAACGCTCTTTTCGATCGCGCTGATACGAACATCGAAATGCGTTCCCTTCCCATCGGTAACGGCAATGCATTCGTTCCGCTTTTTCCGCAGAACACGTACAAGATGATGGAACTCATCCCCATCCAGCATCACCAGGCCTGCCTTCCGGTCTATCTGGCCGGGTAAGGCATAAAACAGTTCCATAATCCTCCTACTCTTTTCCGGTAAGTGCAAGGGTTGCAACCGAGACGCTCCCGACGCCCCCATTCCTCAGGGCGGAAGCTGCGGCAACTACTGTGGAACCGGTCGTAACTACATCGTCAACAAGAAGAATCCGTCCAGGTATATCCGATAAGGGCGTCCGGAATGCCCCGTCAAGATTTTTACGTCTTTCGGTAATCGCCAGTCCTGTCTGAGTGGCGGTATAGTGCGTTCTTACAAGAATATCCGTCCTTACCGGTTTATGAAATACTTCGGCTATACCCTCCGCTATTTTTTCGGCCTGATTGAAGGAGCGTTCGATGCGTTTCAGCGGATGCAAAGGCACCGGCACGAGACAGTCAATGCTTTCCGCCGGCACGGCATCGAGAATCCATACACCGAGTTCCCTTCCGAAAGCCTTGCCGAGATTGAACATCCCCTCATATTTCATGGCATGCAAAGCCTTTTGAAGCGGACTGTGCCTGTGATAGACGTAACGGCAATAAGCCCTTTCAAACGAACATTTTCCCCTGAAATGCGACTCGATCGAATGCAGAAGCGTATGACCGGCAGCCGTACAGTCGGGGAACGTTTCAAAGGCGTTCATGCAGCTGCTGCAGCAACCGTATTCGGAAGGCATCAGCAGTTTTCCGCAGACGATACAGACCTCCGGAAAGAGAAAATGGAAAAGTCGTTCTCTCATATATCGTGGAATGAATCAACTGAAACACAACGCTGCCGCACCATAAATTCCCGCACTGTTGCCGAGCTCGGCAGGAACCAGCTCGAGCCCTTCATGCATCGAAGGCAGGGTCGAGCGGAGCAACTGCTGGAAAGCCGGTTCGAAAACAAGAGCGCCGGCTGCCGATATCCCCCCCCCGATAACAAATTTTCGTATATCCATGAGCGAGGTAACACAAGCGAACCCGGTTCCAAGAATCGCCCCGACATGGTTCCAGACCGCAAGAGAGAGCTGATCGCCCATTTTTGCAGCCTGTTCGATATGTCGGGGAGAGAGCGATGAAAAATCCTGACCGCAGAGAGACGCAAGCAATGAGCCGGCTTCAGCGTTTTCACGAATAA
This sequence comes from Pelodictyon luteolum, assembly GCA_020721225.1. Taxonomy (GTDB): domain Bacteria; phylum Bacteroidota; class Chlorobiia; order Chlorobiales; family Chlorobiaceae; genus Chlorobium; species Chlorobium luteolum_C. The sequence continues at coordinate 27,499 of DYNE01000009.1, forward strand.
GGCCGCAGGCATATTCGACAATGCGCTCTTTGCCGATCATCCCTTCGATGGTACCGTGAATACCGGCATGCACAGCCGGACTATGATAATCGACAATCATAAACCCGATTTCACCGGCCGTTCCGTTCGGCCCCCGGTACAATTTGCGATTCAAAACGATGCCGCCTCCCACTCCGGTACCGAGCGTCACCATCATAAAGTCCAGAAAATTGCGACCGGCGCCATAGACAGCTTCACCGAAAGCCGCTGCGTTGGCGTCGTTCTCGATGACCACCGGTACAGGTTTCGGCAGTATATCCAGCAGGGCCCGCTCAAGCTCGCTGCGCAGGGGAAAGGTAGTCCATCCGGGAAGATTGGGCGGATAGCTCAATGTTCCGGCTTCCATATCAACAGCTCCCGGCGCTCCGAAGCCCACACCTGAAAAGTCTTGATGGAAAAGATCTGCAGAAGCATCGGTATAAAGCGAAGCGATGAGAGCGGCAAGCTGCAGGACGATCCCCTCCGGTCCGGAAGCTGTATCGGTAGGAACCGTCCTTTTTTTGAGAATTCCTTTTTTACGGCTCACTATTGCCGCTTTGACCGCCGTACCGCCGAGATCGATACCAATTGCCCATTGGGACATATATCCTGCCTTGTTCCGGTTAACTGTTGAAGGGCCTTATGAACTTTCTTCCATGCGTACCCGATTTGAAAAATCCGAGAATTTCAAGGATTTCCGGCTCGGGAGCGAACTCCGCTTCCACTTTTTCAAGAGCGTTGGAAAGCAGCAGACCGGACTGAAAAACAATACGATAGACATCCCTGATGCGGCTGATACTTTCAGGAGAAAACCCTCGCCGTTTCAGGCCGATGGCATTGAGTCCCTCATAACGGAAAGTACTGTGCCCGCCAGCCATAACGAACGGAGGAACATCGAGCGAAGCTCGCGCTATACCTCCGACCATGGTATAACGACCTATCCTGACAAACTGGTGGACTCCGGTAAGGCCGCCGATAACGGCATAGTCGCCCACTTCACAATGACCGCCGAACTGTACGGAATTGGCAATCACCACATGATTGCCGATAACGCAGTCATGACCGGCATGGACATAGGCCATGATCAGATTATCCGAACCCACGACGGTCTTGCCGCTCGCCTTTGTCCCCCGGTTGAGCGTGACGCATTCGCGAATAACGGTACGATCGCCGATATAGAGATAGGTTTTCTCTCCTGCAAATTTCAGATCCTGCGGTTCACCGGCGAGTACGGCCCCGGTATGAATCCTGCAATCATTTCCGATACGGGTACCGGAAGCGATATGTACCTGAGGACCGATCACCGTACCCTCGCCGACAGTTACATCCTCTTCGATAACGCTGTATGGCCCTACCGACACTCCTGCACTCAGAGAAGCTTCCGGACTGACAATAGCGGTTGCATGAATACTGCTGCTCATAGCTTAAGGCTCCTTCTTTTGTTCAAACGCTTCCTTTATACGGGGCTCCTGCAGCTCCCGGGCAAGTGATTCAATGATTTTTTCAGCCTCGCGCGGCCTTCCGGCATCGCGATACGCTCCGGCAAGCACAAAAAACAGCTTCGGATCGGAACGGTAGCTGCTCCCGGCAGCAAGGTTTTCAAGATAATCAATATACGGATCAGCTTTCTTTTTCGATCCAAGACGGTTGTACAGGGAAACAACCGATGCTGCGAGCTCGGGATTCATGGGATAACGATCGGGCGGCAATACCTTCGCTGCAGCGTCGAGCACCTCAACGGCAAGCTCTCCCCTTACGGCACTGCGAAGAGATCCGTCGCGACCGTCAATCCGGATGGTTCCTCCGGGTTCGAGAGCGAGTTCGAGAGCAAGACGGACAAAAAGCGGCGTGTAGTTCCCGCATAACTTCCGTGAAGTCTCTTCAAGCGCTACCTCGGGGTTGTTGAGATTCCTGAAACGGTAAACCTCGTTCAGCAAACGGTAGAGCCCGGCAGAATCGATAAAACTCATCGGATCGGAGCTCTCCAGCGGCACAAGCTTGTACGCAAGACCGTCAAGCCTCAGATGGCGCTGAAGACCGATCATGCTTTCCGGATCGACCGTCAGTGCGAAATAAATTGGTCGATCCGGAAAATTGTTGGCGACAATCTCATAAACGGCGATATCCTGAGGACGAAGATACCCCTGACCATCATAGGAAAAACCAGGCTTCAATACCCATTTCAGGCTGTCCGCCGGCCTGGACGGCAGAGAAATGCCATAACGGACAGCTTTCCGCTCAAGCAACAATCCGGCATTCCCCGCAGAAATCCCGACATCGACAGAATCGATGGGGATGTACGTGATTGAACTCAGCTCTCCGTCGGCGGAACTGAAAGCGACAGGTTTTGCCCCTCTCGGGCTGCTGTTTTTCAACTGCAGAAGATACCAGCCGGTATTGGCAAGACTGAGATTTACTACCCGGACATCGGTCCTGATCCGCTCGACCTCCTGCAGGTACCAGAGCGGAAAGGTATCGTTATCTCCATTGGTAAAGATAATGGCATCCTTTTCACAGCTCTGCAGCATATTCCATGCCCAGTCCCACGGCACATAGTTACCCGAACGGTCGTGCACCCGATAATTCGCCTGAAGCATCCGCCCGTTGACGAGCAGTAACGACGCCGTTATCAGCACAACGGCCAATGCCGTCTGCGATTTGCCGTTTGCTCCGGTCGTCCGCTCTTTCAACCAGCCCCAGAGAGCCTCGATACCTATACCGATCCATAATGCAAACGCAAAGAAACTTCCGGCATAGCTGTAATCGCGCTCGCGCGGCTGCGGTTCAGTCTGGTTCAGATAGATGACAAGCGCCGCTCCGGTCAGTATGAACAGCGCCGTCACGACGAGCCCCATCTTCCACTGCCGCCTGAAATGCGCTACAGCGCCGGCAAATCCGGCAAGAAACGGAAGACCCCACAGTACAGACCAGTCGACTCTTGCCCCCTCCATGTCATGCTCGCGCCCTATAAACTGCCAGCCGAAATAGCGAAGGTACATCCGGTTGAGCTGATAGCCCACAAAATAATCGAGATCGCTTTTGTACTGCTGGTAAAAATACTGATGCAAGGGTTCCGGAGACCACCGCCGTGGCCAGAGAGGCATGTCGCCATATTGTTCACGGTTCAGATAGGAAAAAAATGCCTCGGGAGTCGAAGGATTGTTCTCGTTGATCGGCGGTCCTGCCTGCGCGCGGACATAGATCATACCGTAAGAGGTATAACCGATAATGATGAGAAACAGAGATACGAGCAGGGTGTTGACCATTGCAAACCGTTCCTTGTGCGTGTACCAGACCCCATAGGCAAGCAGGGCGAGCAGAAGCAGAAACCCCCACCATGAAGCGAACTGAAACAGAACGGGAAGCCCCTTGATGATCACCTGGTAGATCAGCACAAAAAGTCCCGAAGAGGCCGCGACGAGCATGGCAAACGATTTCAGGGTAACTTCGTACTTCCGGAAATAATAGATCATGGCTGCAGCAAAAACCGCAAGCAGACTCAGAAGGTGAACGCCGATGGAGAGTCCGACCATATACATCATCAGCATCAGCCATCGCTCATGACCGGGATTCGGGTAATCTTCATGCCAGCGAAGCATCAGCCATACCACCATGGACGTAAAAAATGACGAAAACGCATAAACTTCCGTTTCAACGGCGTTGAACCAGAAACTGTCCGAAAAAGCCAGTGCCAGTGCCGCTACCAGAGCACTGCCGCAGGCGGAAACCCTGTCGCCCGGGCTCCAGCTTTCAGGATCGCTTTTACGATACATGACAATGAACCGCAAAGTTATGAGATAGGTAAGCATAACCGTAGCCGAACTTGCCAGGGTACTGATGAGATTTACCCTCGCTCCGATATCGCTGAAAAAAGGAATCATCGAAAAAACTCGGCCAAGCAACAGAAAAAGCGGAGCCCCCGGGGGATGAGGAACGCCGAGCGTATAGGCCGTAGCGATAAATTCCCCGCAATCCCAAAATGAGAGCGTGGGCGCCATGGTCCTGAGATAGAGCAGTTCCACTGCAATAAAAAGCACAATTGCAAGCAGACGGTTAAGTGCCCGGTGTGTCATACGTATAAACTTTCGCTCCTCTATACAGTTACGTGATTACCCGGAAATAAACTCTCCGGCAATATGATCGGCAAACAGAAACCCTTTTCCTGTCAGAAAAATCTGACCGCTTTCAATCACAATCCACCCCCTGGCAAGAAAATCCTCAACAGCCGTTGAAAGGTTCAGCCCTAATTTATTGTGTTTTCGCAAAAACTCAACATCAAGACCGAGGTTTATGCGCAGCGTCAAAAAAACTTGTTCGACAAATCTGTCTTCTTCTGAAAGAATCTCCTCGAAAGCCACACACTCCCGCGGGTTGTCAAGATAGCGCAAAAGCGTTCCGGCATTTGCCCGACGTCTCTCGGATCCGTCATCACGCATGAAACTGTGGGCCGAAGGACCGAATCCGAGATAGGGCTCACGCATCCAGCAGGCAAGATTGTAGCGTGAGTGATGACCGGAAAGCGCAAAATTTGATACCTCGTAGTGCTGATATCCGCTGCTCCCCAACGTATCGATTGCCGCTGCATACATTGACGCCTGAACGGCTTCCTCGGGAACCCGCACCCGTCCTTTGGCAATGCTGCGTTCCAGAATGGTTTTTGGTTCAACGGAGAGCATATATACCGAAATATGCGGTACGACCAGAGAACGCGCCGCCTGAAGATCGACCAACCACTCCGGAAGGGTTTCTCCGGGCACCCCGCAGATAAGATCGACACTGACGGCAGCAAACCGGTTCAGCGCCTCTGCGGTTATGACAGACGCTTCCTCTGCGGTATGCCTTCGTCCAAGGGCGGAGAGCTTACGAGGCAGAAATGACTGCACTCCAAGACTGAGACGGTTTATTCCTGCCGCTTGCAGCTCCGCCATGGAATTTCCGCCGAGATCCTCGGGATTGGCTTCAAGCGCTATTTCCACGTCGGGAGTAAACGTGCAGAGGGATGCGGCAAGATCGAGCCACCCGGTAAGCAACCGCACCGGCACCAGCGAGGGGGTCCCGCCGCCAATATGTACGGCTTTGACTCTGCGGCCCCGCAACAGCGGCGCGGCAGCGAGCGTTTCAACTGCGAGCGCGTTAAAAAAAGCTTCGATGTGATCAAGTCGGGTAACAAGAAAAAAGTCACAGTAGCTGCACCTTCTGCGGCAGAACGGAACATGAACGTAAAGACTGAGCGGCTCGTCACTGGCCGGCCCGCACGCATGATCCGGGCAGGATTCAGACAAGGATATGTCCGGTAACCGCCCGGTACAGGTCATCGGCGACATATTCAGGCAGAATACCCCTTTCAAGGCAGAGATGTTCTTCGTTATGTCCGGTTCTTACCAGCACCGGCCTCAATCCGGCCCGCAGGCCACACTCGACATCGACCATTTTATCGCCGATAAAGAATGAACCGCTCCGGTCAACCACGAACCCGTCGGCCAGAAAATCGCCGATGGCTCTTTCCACCATACCGGTTTCCGGCTTGCGGCATGCGTTAAAACGGTCATAAAGCGGATGAGGATAGTCCGGATGAGACGGGCAGTAATAACAGCGGTCGTAAGCGGTGTTCCAGCCGGAGAGCAGTTCGTTCAGGTAGCGGTTGAGATCCTCTACCTCCTCGATTGTGGTGATTCCCCGGGCAATCCCTGCCTGGTTGGTAACGATAACTATCCTGAACCCCGCATCACGGGCAAGTGCTACGGCCTCACCGGCTCTCTCTATCAACCTGAACTGCTCCCTCGACGTTATATAGGAACCGGCGTCTTCGTTGATTGTACCGTCCCTGTCAAGAAAAAGCACCCTGATGGTTTCAGACATGCCTCTTACTCTTCAAGCATTTTACGGTAGAGCTGGTCGTACTCACCGGCAGAACTCTTCCAGGAAAAATCCTTGCCCATAGCCTCGAGAACAAGTTGCAACCAGCGCTCTTCGTCATGATAATGATCAAGAGCCTCCTGCACCTTGCCGGCAAACGCATCGGCAGTATAATCGTAGAAAAGGAAACCGGATCCGCTCTTGTCGGTGACTTCATCGATCGTTTCCACAATACCTCCGCCCGCATAGGCAACCGGAATAGTGCCATAGCTCATGGCAAACAACTGCAGCATGCCGCACGACTCGATTCTGCCCGGCATCAGAAGCATATCGAAACCGGCAATAGCAAGATGCAGCAGTGTATCGGCATAATCGGTCCGTACGGAAACCTGCTCGGGATACTCTGCGGCAAAATCCTGAAAATATTTTTCATACTCCTTGTCGCCCGAACCACAGATAATGAGCTGCATATCGAGTTCAACAAGTTTCGCAAGGCTCTCTTTAAGCAGTTCGGCTCCCTGGAACGCATCGAAACCTATAATAACGCCCGCAAGAGGACGCCCATCGGTAAAAGGAAGACCCGCCTCATCGAGAAGGGCTTTTTTATTGTCAAGCTTGCCATCGAGCCGGTCGACAGCATAACGCTTCTTGATCAGCTTGTCAGTTGACGGATTCCACTGTCGGGTATCGATACCGTTGAGAATGCCGTGAAACGTGGATTTACGCTCCTCGACGACAGGACCAAGACCATAGGTATCCGAGCCGTTCCCGACAATCTCGTCGGCATAAAGCCTGGAAGTTGTCGTCAGAAGATCGGCATGCTCAGCCCCCGTGTAGAGCATGTTCACATTATCGCCTGCCCGGTACAGGGCACTGGATACCTCTTCAGGGAGAAGTTTCTGAAACACCTTGAAGGGCAATATTCCCTGACGGTAAACATTATGAATGGTCAGCACTGTCTTAACGTCGCTGAAAAAACTGTTCGAAGCATAAACGGTTTTCAGCAGCAGCGGAAGCAGGCCGGCATACCAGTCGTGACAGTGAATAATATCCGGCTTCCAGCCCAGGCGCTGAAGGGTTTCAAGCACGCCGACATTGAAAAATATCACCTTTTCGGTATTACCTTTCAAGTCACCGCCATTATGGATATCGGTAAAAAGACCGTTACGCTTGAAATATTTTTCGTTGTAAAGGAAATAAGTCTGAATTTTGCTCGATGGCAACGCCGTAACCTTGACATGCAGCAACTCAGTTTTATCCCTGAGGTTCACCTCGATGTCAGAAAGCCGCAACACATCATGCAGCCGGAATTTCCGGTCGTTGATAGTGCCATATTTCGGCATCATGATACGGGCCTCAAAGCCTTCTTCCTCAAGAGCCTGGGGGAACGAGGCCATAAAATCAGCAAGTGCGCTGATTCTCACAAAAGGGGAAACTTCACCAGAGACATAAAGAACCTTGAAATTTCTTCTGGCCATCTATCTATCAGTCAATCTATATTTTTTCATCAAAAACTTTCATAGAACTACATTAGTTTTTAATTTACGAATTTTTAAAGATAGAAACAATCTGAGCTGCAGGCAACTCAAGCTTCCGGAGAAACTCTTCTGAAATACACTCCTTATATCGGTCGGATTATGGCCTTGCTGTTCTGGAGCGTTGCCGCCGGCTGCGCTTCTGACAGACCCCCATCGGGAGGTCCCGTCGACAACAGCCCACTTCAGGTTATCTCTTCGGAACCCCGACAATCGGCAGCCGGTTTTTCTTCGGGGACGATCCGCATCAACTTCAGTCATCCCGTCAGCGGCCGCGAGCTTCTCAAGGCGCTTGTAATTTCCCCGTCGGTCGGGAATTACGACATCGCCGCCAGGGGAAAAACCGCTGAAATACGAATTTACGAACCCCTGAAACCCGGCTCGACCTACAGGATTATCCTGAACAAATATATACGCGATTTCCGAGGGCGAAACCTCGACAACACAGCCATCCTTGCATTCTCGACCGGCCCGGGAACCGATGCGTCCGCTATTGCAGGAAAAGTCTACCTCTACAATTTGAAGCCAGCCTCAGATGCGCTGCTTCTGGCATTCTCGGAAACCGGCAGCGGAACCGAACCGGACTATCTCGTTCAGACCGACGCCGACGGCTCCTTTATGCTCGACTATCTTGCAGCGGGCAGGTACCGCCTCATTGCCATCAAAGACACAAACCACGATCTGCGCTTCGACCGGCCGTCCGAAGCCGTAGCCGTTCCCGACAGGGCACTGGTTGCCACAGGAACCAGATCGATCATGCTTCGCTTCCCTGCGGACGAAACTACCGGAACAACCCTGCCCCCGTCCGCATCGACGGAGGAAGCCGAGCCGCCGGGAACGCTTTCAGGAATCTGCAAGGCAGAGGCGCAGGCCCTTACAGTCGAAGCAAGACGCCACAAGGACGAGGCATCGTTTCTCACCTCGGCAATCCGAACGGCTAAAGGAATTTTCCGCTACAGCTTCCCATCCCTGCCGCCGGGAACCTATACGGTCAGCGCATCCATTCCTTCCGAGCCGAAACAAAGCAAACGAGCGCAAGCCTGGAAGCCCGGTCGCCTTGACCCTTTCACCCCATCGGAAGCTTTCGGAATCTATCCCGATACCGTCAGAATCCGCCCTGAATGGGTAACCGATGCTATTGACTTCAGTATCCGCCCATGACCATTTTCAGCACACGCTTTTCCTGTGTATCTTTGCTCCGGAACAGCATAAAAACATTGAGCATTTCCATTAATTGATAACCCTGATATGAACGCTCCTTCGAAAATCGGCCCCAACTCCATTATACAAACCGTAGCCGCCCTTGAAGAGAGCTTCGGAAAAACCGAAGCTGAAGCCATACTGCAACGCATCGGACAGGGACAATGGATCGGCAACCTGCCGAAAGAAATGACCGAGGAGTCGAAATTCCACAGCCTCGTAACCGCAATTGAAAAAGAGATCGGGGAAAGAAAAACCTCCTCGATTCTCGAAGAAGCCGGCCGCCGCACCGCCGCCTACCTGCTCAGGGTTCGCATACCGGGTTTCTTCCAGAAAATCCTCAAACCGCTTCCTCCCGGGCTCGCATTCAAGCTCTTTCTCTTCGCCATCAGCAAAAATGCCTGGACCTTCGCGGGAAGCGGCGAATTCAGCTACACCACGGGAAAAGCCCCGGAGATCAAGGTCAAGGTGACGCACCCGAGCAAGCCTGTTGTGGGCAACTTCTACCTCGGCACCTTCGAAGCACTGCTCGAAGAACTGGTAAACCCTAAAACAAAAATCAAGGCGACGATCAAACAGCAGAAAAACTGCATCCTCTGCACCTACCGCTGCATGATCTGAGAGCCGCATACCTTGTCGGGCAGGCCACCTGAGCCTGTCCGACCGTTATTCCGTACCGGCTTCGACCGTAGGCGAGAACGTAACCGCGTTTATCCCCTCCCCGCAGCCTCCTTCACCACCTGTCGAATGAACACCTGAATTGCGCAGCAAATTCGATCAGGCACTGCTTGCGCTCGGTCGCCTTGACAAGTGTTTCGACACTTCTGACGGACACGTGGCTTTTTCTCAATATGTATGCTCTCAAAAAGGCTGTTCTTTCGTCCATGATCGAGGGCACACTGTCGTCTCTTTGAGATCTGCTTCTGTTCGAACTCGACGAGAAACCCGGAGACCCGGTTGATGATGGAGAGGAAGTAAGCAATTACACTGCTGCACTTAACCGTGGACCGGAAAGACTCAACGGCGGCTTTCCCTTGTCATTGCGTTTGATGAAAGAGGTGCACGGGATTCTATTTTACCAAAGGAAGAGACAGCGAAAAAACGCATCAACGCAACTGATACACTGCGATCCTTTTATCAAGCTCATGGAGCCCCTCAACGGTAAGGGTGGGCTCCATGCCCAAGGGGTCGAAAACCGCTTCGGGCGAACGCCTGACCCATACGGCCTTCATACCTGCCGAAACGGCTCCGATAACATCGAAAGGATTGCCGGAAACCAGCCACGCGCTGTTGGCCTCCGTACCGGCAATGCCGAGAAAATGCCAGTACACTGCAGGGTCGGGCTTGAACGAATGCACATCGTGGACGCTCACCACGCCGAGAAAGAACTCTCTTATCCCTGCCCCTTCGAGCAGGGTTTCAACGGCTTCCGCTGTGCCGTTGGAGAAGGCCCACAAACGGAATCCGGACGTTTTCAGGCTTGCCAGCCCTGCAGAAACGTCGTCGAAAGCAGGAAGGGTGCGGTAGCTATCGAGCAACTCCTGTTTCTCCCCGGCTGTCAGGCAGATTCCAAGAAATTCAGAGGCATAGTCGAGCGCATCGCGCGTGCATACGGCAAAGGGTTCATAACGGCGCATGAGCGCACGCCGGAAGGAGTACTCGAGCTGCTTCTGGCGCCACAGTTGCGAAAAATCCGCAGCTTTCACGCCGCACGTTTTCCGCAGCCGTTCGACAAGGCCATCCGTGTCGATCAGAGTGCCATAGACGTCGAATGCAATGGTCTGGGTCATGGGACTTATTGGACTATTAACTTATTAAAAAATTAAGACAGTGTTTTTGAGCATTGCAAAAACAATATTCGTCCCATACTCCGGTCTTCCCATAAAAGCAAAAGCGGGCATTTCGCCCGCTTTCATGAATAGTATGCTTACAAACCCGATCGCTTACTGCCAGCCGCCGACCATGCTGAATATTTCGCGGTCGCCGATCGGCACTGGTACGGTTGCTGCCGGATTTTCCTGCATGAGGAAATCGGCGATTTCATTGTAGGGGACAAGACAATCGTCCTTGCCTGGCTGGTCTTCCATGGCAAAAAGGGTTTTTCCGGCAAACCGGCTCTTGCGGATCAGCTCGTGATAGGGCACTTTGGCCAGCAGTCGTGTGCCTACCTTTTCGGCAAACTGATCGAGCATATTGGTGCCGCCTCCGGTAGTGTAATCGACCCTGTTGGCGACGATACCGGCAAGTTTGACCTTGTAGCGTACGCTTTTCTGCTGGATGGCCATGCAGAGACGATTCGCGGCAAAAATGCTGTCGAAGTCGTTGGTCGCGATGATGATTGCATAATCCGCATAGTTCAGCGGCGCGCTGAATCCACCGCAGACCACATCGCCGAGCACGTCAAAAAGAATTACATCGTATTTATCGTAAAGACCGAGCTCCTGCAGAAGGGTAACCGATTCGCCAACCACGTAACCTCCGCAGCCGCTCCCTGCGGGAGGGCCGCCGGCCTCCAGGCCGTCGATGCCAGCGAAACCGGTTTCGATAACATCCTCGGCGGTAAGATCTTCGTGATGGAAATCAACCTCTTCAAGAGCTTCGATGACGGTTTTCTGAAGTTTTCCGGTAATGGGAAATGTGCTGTCGTGTTTAGGATCGCAGCCGATCTGCAGCACTTTCGCGCCCTTCAGCGCCAGAGCAGCAGATATGTTGGCACTTGTCGTGCTTTTTCCGATACCGCCCTTACCGTATACAGCCAAGACTAAACTCATAATAGAAACAGGAAAAATGTGATTGAATAAAATCCTTATCCGCCAAGCGATTCTTTTGCCTGCCTGAACACCTCGGCCGTTACGCTGAGCGAACCCTGCTCACGGGCAAAGTTTTCTGTGTTCTTTCTCACTTTTTTACGCACGAAAAACGGTACCTTTTTAAGCATGTTCTCAGCCTCGTCGGTCCAGCTCATCCCGTCAGCCTCCGTTGCGGCTTGCACCGGAGACGATACGGCGGAACTTCCGGCAGAGTCGCTGTCGTGACAGTTCGAAGCCTGCGGCGCACCTTCGGACGGAGCGGTTTCGTCCTCGTATTCAAGACCGGCGTCACCGAAGAAATCAATCAGGTGCTTTTCGAGACCGAGCTTGCATGAAAGATAAACCCTGTCGGCAATAACATCGGCTCCATCGAACCCGAAGAACGGGTAATAGCCAAGCAGGTGGTTTTCGATATGGGTAGGAGGACAGACCACCATGCAGGGCACATCGAGCTTGCGACAGCTGTGACGCTCCATCTGTGTTCCGCAGACGAGGTCGGGCATCTCCTCCTCTATGACTTTCGAAACATCCTGAAACTTGTCGGTAACCATAAGCGGGCCGGGAAGGTACCCTTCAAGCTCTTTTCGTACCGCATCCGCATGCCGGTGCATGTAGGTTCCGGCTCCGATGATCTGCATGCCGAGCTCATCGCGAAGAAACTTCACGATGCTGACCGTATGGGTGGCATCGCCGAAAACAAAGGCCCGTTTATTGCTGAAACTTTCCATATCGGCTGTTCTCGCAAACCAGGGAACTCCGCTTGGGGCGCTCATGCCGTCAAGCGAAAAAGCATTGAGCTTCGGCATGCCGAGAGGAGGAACGCCCCGTTCAGCGCCGACAACGTTGATTTTTTCAATGACGGAACGGAGCCATGCAAGGGTGGGCTCCACGCCTATCGGAGCTTCATAGATTGCCGGCATGCCGAACGTTTCGCCGAGGTACCCGGCAGCTGTCGCGCCGATCTCCCGATAGGGAGCGATATTGAGCCAGGCAGCAGGCAGTTTCCTGAGATCCTCGATGCCTGCGCCCCACGGCGCGACGACATTGACGGAAATTCCAAGCGTCTGAAGCATCCGCCGGAGGCTTGTCAGGTTGGCGCGAAGATGAAAACCGAGCGAGGTAAAACCGATAAGGTTGACCGAAGGAATGGCCGTTTTTTCCTGTGCGACGGCAAACCGCTTCACCAGTTCGACAAGAAGACCGTCGGCCGCCTCGTTTTCGGATACTCTGAAGGGATTGAGCGCATAGACCAGAAGCTTCTCTTCCGGAACTCCGGAATGAGCGGCAAGCTGATAAAGATCTTCCTGAAGAAGCGCCGTACTGCAGCTCGGAGCGATAACCGTAAGATCGGGATTGTAATGGTGAGCTACCTGCTGCAGGGTTCCGGGAAGTCTCGATACGCCCTGCGCAAGGTCTCTTCCGCGAACCACGCTGATCGACAGGCCGGGAAAATCTGGAGTTCGTTCAAGCATGCTATAGGTCGCCGTAATGTAATCGTCGCCCTGCGGGGCATGATAGACGGTATGAACCCCTTTCATGCTGTTTGTGATACGGCTGATACCATGAAGGGCAGTGCCCTCATAGAGCCAGAAAGCTAAGCGCATACTCTAATGACGTTTGTTATTGCATTTCTTTTCGGAGAATTATTCAGCGCTCGGCATGACCCCTTCAAGCCATACCTCTTTGTCGAAAGCGGGCAGTTTGCTGCGACGCATAAGCGGCGAAACAAACAAATTAGCCAGGGATATTACTCCCGACCAGCTGTGAATGGGCACAAGCATGAACTCCATGCTCCATTTGACGACAAAGCCGTGACCGGCAAACGGATTGGCGGTCATCAGGGAGGTAACGATCAGATCGGGCTGTATGCGCTCGACATCCTCGAGCTGGCGATGAAAATTGGGCTGCTCTACGACACGCACGCCGTCAAGCGCGGCAAGTTCACGTCCGAGAAATTTTTTATTTATATAGGCACTGCTGCACTCCACCACATCGGCTCCGGCGCTTTTAAGAAAACGCGCAAGCGGCAGTTCCATCATGGTATCAGCGGTAAGAAAAACCTTTTTGTCGCGAAGAAGCTCAGTCTGTTTGCGAATCTTCTCCCATGCGGCCTGTTCGCGATCGCGAAGATCGACGGTAATGCCGAATTCGCAGGCCAGATCTTCCCAGAAAGCTCTGGTACCATCGGGACCGAAAGGAAAGAGCGAGTGGAGCGTTCTGGCTCCCCGTTCACGCTCCAGCTTGACGGCAACCCTTGATAGATAAGGCTGGATCGGGGCAAGTACAGTATCGGGACCGATTGCGGGCATCCTGTCGAAACGGGATTCCGGGAGGAAACCGCCGACAGGAATACCGAGCGCTTCCGCCTCCGCCCTGAGATCGTCGGCCGTAGCATCGTTCACAGAACCGAGAAAAACCACATTTTTCTGTCCGGCAGGAGCTTCGGGGCAATAAGGCACCAGAGCGTGCAGCACAGAGTCCTCGGCTTGCGTGAAATTGTAAACCAGACCGCTGGCGGGCACGAAAAGCACCGGGACGTCCTGAGTGCTGAGATGATGGGCAAGGCCCTTGAAATCGACTTTCATGACCTCGGGAGTACACGAGGAGAGAAGAAAAATCACTGACGGATTGTGGTCGGCCTTGATTTCAGCGATAATCTCTTCGAGAGTCGGCTCCTGCTTCGCGAGATCGCCCTCCTCTATCAGGGCAATGCCGAAACGGGGTTTGGCAAAAATCATCATGCCAAGCGCGTTCTGCAGAAAATGCGCGCAGGTATGCGTACCGAGAATCAGAAAAAAACTGTCCTTTATTTTCTGATACATCCAGCCGACACAGGCAAGGCCGCAGAAACTGTGCGTAACATTATCTTCCTTGATTATCGGAAATTCGCCGGGAACCTGCATCATGAAGTTTTTCCTCCTGAAATCGTTACCGACCGCACTCAATCCCGGAATCGGGAACAAGCGAAATTGTGCTCGCGGCGGTCAAACTTAAAGAAACTGAAGATATAATATTTTTCATTAATCCTGTACTCTCAGGCTCCCCCTATTTTCGCATGAACCGAAGCCTGTTTATCGCCAAGATGCACGTCGCGATCGCGGCGGTCGTCGATTTTAAGTACCGTATAAACTCTCTGAACTCCCATACCGAAAGCTTGCTCATGCAGAAGCCCGGCAATGGAAAACAGCTCGGACGCCGGCCCTTCGACCGTCGTACCCATATCGTGAAGCCGATAGCTGCAGCCGCTTCCGGCAAGAAGTTCCTGCAGTGAGGCTATAAAGGAGCTGAAACCCGTGCTTCGGCCGTCGAGAGGAATAACGGTAATGTCCATGAGTGCCATCGCAGTACCCGGATCGACCCTTAACGATAAACCGTCTCTTCACGGCCAGGACCGACAGAGACAAAAGTAACCGGAACCTGCAGCTCATCTTCGAGAAAGGTCACAAAACTGCGTGCTTCCGGACACATATCATCCAGAGTGCGTGCATGGGCATTTGAAGACATCCACCCTTTCAGGGTTTTATATACCGGCGTTACCCTGGAAAGCGTCGGGTGGTCGGTTGGAAAGTCATGAATCTCCTTTCCGTCGAGCATGTAGGATGTACAGACTTTTACCTCCTCGAAGGTGTCGAGCACGTCCAGTTTGGTGAGCGCTATTTCAGTAACGCCGTTCACGGTCAGGGAGTAACGGAGCGCAACGAGATCGATCCATCCGCAGCGGCGCTTTCTGCCCGTGGTGGCACCGAATTCGTGACCGATCCGGCAAAGACTCTCTCCCGTTTCATCGAACAGTTCCGAGGGAAAAGCTCCATTGCCGACTCTGGTCATGTAGGCCTTGACCACTCCGATCACCTTGCCGACATAATTGGGAGCGATACCTGATCCGGTACAGGCTCCGCCTGAAGTGGGATTTGACGAGGTTACATAAGGATAGGTGCCATGATCGACATCGAGCAGGCAACCCTGCGCACCTTCGAGCAGAACAGTTTTACCTGCCTTGAGCTGACGGCTCAGATAGAGTTGGGTATTGGTGACGTAGGGATCGATAATCTTGTCGAACTCCGAGTAGTCGCGGACAAGTTCTTCGACATCGAACTCCTCTTTCTCATAGATATTCCTGAACAGCTTGTTTTTGGCAGCGAGGTTCTCCCTGAGCTTTTCCTGAAGCACATCGGGGCTCAGCAGATCAACAACCCGTATGCCTTTACGGGCGAACTTGTCTTCATAGCTCGGCCCTATGCCTCGTCCTGTCGTGCCTATTTTCTGCTCACCCTGCGCATCCTCATGAAGCGAATCGAGCCTCTTGTGGTAAGGCATGATGAGATGGGCATTGTGACTGATAAACAGACGTCCTTTAACATCGTAACCGAGCTCCTCGACCTTTTTGATCTCCTCGAGCAGGGCAACGGGATCGATAACCACTCCATTGCCGATGACGCAGACACACCCTTTATGAAAAATTCCCGATGGAATGAGGTGGAGCACGACCGATTTATTATCGAAACAGATGGTATGGCCGGCATTGGCACCGCCCTGATAGCGGACAACAATGTCATATTTGTCGGACAGATAGTCAACAAGTTTTCCCTTCCCTTCATCACCGAACTGTGTTCCGACAATAACAGTTGCTGTACGAGTCGGTTTACTGAATGATTTTGATTCCACGACGTTTATTTTTAACAGGTATAGTGTTCGAAATGAGCAAGAAGCTCGGCTTTCCCTTTTCCGGAAAAAGATGAATAATTTACAATAAATTTGGCTTTTGCCGAGAAACTTTCCATCTCCCGCCTTGCCGCTGCCTTCTCTTTCTGTGTCAGCTTGTCGTCCTTGGTCATGATAATGCCGTAGGGTCGATCGAGGTATTCAAGAAACGCCATCATTTCCCGATCGGACGCCATGGCGGGATGACGGGAATCGACCAGAACGAGTACAAGCGCTATGGCACGACGCTTTTCGATATAGCTTACAAGCAGGTTTCCCCAATGGGCTTTTTCCGCATGGCCCACTGCGGCATAGCCGTAACCGGGCAGATCGACGAAGTAAATGTTGTCGTTGATCTGAAAATAGTTGATGAGTCTGGTTTTTCCGGGAGTGGAACTGGTTTTGGCAAGCCCTTTGACCCCTGTAAGAGAATTCAGAAGAGAGGATTTACCGACATTGGAGCGCCCGACGAAAACAATTTCCGGAAAGGTCTCTTCAGGCAGACCGGTGAGAGCTGAAACACTTTTGTAAAAAACTGCGTTGATAATTTTCATGCAACAAAGAAAAAAAACAATCCGGCCCACCTTTGGCAGACCTGAAATACTGTAGGAAAAAGGAAGCTAAAAAACCTTGCGTTAAAAACCCAAATGTTTAACTTTCGTGAGCTTTTCCAACGATTTTGCTTATCATCATAAGGCGTAAAACGGCACCATGGCACTACAGATCTACAACTCTCTTTCACGCAGCAAGGAAACTTTCGAACCGGTCCATCCCGGAGTTGTCGGCATGTATGTATGCGGACCTACCGTTTACGGTCATGCACATCTCGGCCATGCGAAAAGCTATGTTTCGTTTGACGTTGTAGCCAGATGGCTGCGACAGAGCGGGTATCGGGTGCGATACGTGCAGAACATCACCGACGTAGGACATCTCACCGACGATGCCGACCAGGGCGAGGACAAGATAGCACGCCAGGCCCGACTCGAGAAAACCGATCCGATGGAAGTTGCCCAGTACTATACGCGCAGCTTCTATGAAGACATGGACCGTCTGGGCGTCGAACGCCCGAATATCGCACCGACCGCTACCGGACATGTGCCCGAGCAGATAGCCCTGATCAGGCAGCTGGTCGAGTCATCTCATGCATATGTTGTGAACGGCAACGTCTATTTTTCTGTACAATCCTTTCCGGACTATGGAAAACTGTCGGGCAGAACCGATCAGGATGCCCTTCAGTCAGGTACGCGAGTTGAGGTAAGAAGCGAAAAACGGCATCCTTCCGACTTCGCTCTCTGGAAAAAAGCCGAAGAGGGTCATATCATGAAATGGGAGTCGCCATGGGGAACCGGTTACCCTGGATGGCATGTCGAATGCTCAGCGATGTCGATGAAATATCTTGGAGAGACCGTCGATATTCACGGCGGAGGCATGGAAAACAAGTTTCCCCATCACGACTGCGAGATTGCCCAGTCGGAAGCTGCTACCGGCAGACCATATGTGCGATACTGGATGCACAACAACATGGTGACCGTTGGCGGAATCAAAATGGGTAAGTCTCTGAAAAATTCCGTAAATCTGAAGGATCTGTTTCTCGAAACCGACCCGATGGTAATCCGCTTTTTCATTCTTCAGTCCCACTACCGTTCACCTCTCGATTTTTCGGAAGCGGCAATCCGGGCCTCTTCAGCAGGTCTCGAAAAACTGCAGGATACCCGCCAGCGACTGCAAAAAACCCAACCGGAAACCGGAAAATTCGACAGCGCAGCTTTCACGGAAAGATTCACTGCAGCAATGGATGACGACTTCAACACGCCGCTTGCCATTTCAATCCTTTTTGATTTTTCAAAATCAGTCAACAGCGCGCTTGATAAACAGGAAGGACTTTCAACGGACTCGATAGCCGAAGCAACAGCATTTCTCGATACGTTCGCGGGAAAAGTTCTGGGAGTCATCTCTGCCTGCAATGAGACGTCCGGACATATATCAGGAAACAGCCATCAGACGCTTGAGAGGGTTATTGCCATCCTGCTCGATATGCGTATCGAGGCCCGAAATAACAAGGACTTTGCCTTGAGTGACCGTATTCGGGACAGGCTGCTCGAAGCCGGGGTTGAAGTAAAGGATACCAGAGAGGGTGCAATCTGGTCGCTTAAAACCGAACCATGAAGCCAGAACTCGGCTTCTTCGATGTGACTCCGCAACTTCTTGATCTACAGGAACTCTTCGCGCTTTTCGCGTCTCAGCAGATCGACAATTGCGGAAACCTTGCCCGTATCGTCTTTATTGCAGATCATCAGCACATCACCGGTGTCCACCACGATCAGATCGTTGACACCGACCAGGCAAACAAGCTTCCCCTGCGGTTTTCTCAGAAATACACCTGAACTTTCCACCCTCATTACGTCCAGTTCGCAAGTATCTTCAGGATTTTCATGACTGGCGCTTATCCGCGCAACCTCATCCCAGCTGACGAGATCGCTCCACCCGAAATCGCCCGCCAGCATATATACCGGATCGGCTTTTTCCATAATTCCGTGATCGATGGAAACCGGATGAATCCAGCTGTAAACATCCTCGATAACCTCATCTTCGGTATCGGTGCCGAGATGCTCATGAATAGTGAGAAGATCCTTGTACAGTTCAGGCATTGAACGCTCGAACTCCCGGCAGATCGCATCGATATGCCAGATAAACACACCGCTGTTCCAGAAAAAGTCCCTGCTTTCAAGAAATTGCACCGCAGTTGCATAATCAGGCTTCTCCGCGAACGTCTTCACCCTGAAAAGCGTGTATCCCCGCACTCCATCTTCTGGCGGCATCTCCTCGGAATGGCCGGCCGACTGTATATAGCCATATTCGGTTTCAGGATAGACAGGAGTAAGGCCAATGGTGATCAGCCCTTTTTTTTCAGAAGCGATCCGTATGCCAACTTCAAGAATTTTTATAAACGACTCCACATCACGCACATCATGATCAGAAGGAAGCACAACGGTGACCGCGTCCGGATCTCTCTTTTTAATATGGGCTGTTGCAAGAGCTATACAGGGAGCCGTATTGCGCGCCGATGGTTCGGCAATGATATTTTCCGGACTGATATCCGTGCCTCCGGCTATGATGCACTCTCTGCCCTCCCTGCTGGTGATGACGATTATCCTTTCAGGAGGAACAAGCGAAGCGATCCGCCTGACGGTAAGCGAAAACATCGAATCGAGCTGGAAAAGCTCAAGACACTGTGCAGGCTGTTTTTTCCTTGCAGCCGGCCATAGGGCTTTAGCCGATCCCCCGGCCATGATAACGGCATAAACATGACTGTTCGGCATAGTATTCACCAATTCGTTATCGCCAATTGAAAGCCGTATTATCGGTACTCTTCCGCGGCCTTTCGAAATGGCTGTTGTCTATAAGCCTAAAAAGTCTTTTTTTCCTTTAACCATAGTAATCAATAAACCGTTAAGATGAAACGTCACACAGAGGAGCTCGATGCGCTGAAAGAACTCTGCTCCCGCGAACAGATGGCACTCACAGAGTCACAGTATGAACTGCTGGCAGCCTATGCGTTGCTGCTCGAACAGTGGAACAAAAAAATTAATCTTATCAGCAGAAAAGAAGATGCACCCGTTATCATCAAACATGTTTTTCACTCTCTGCTTATGGGTCTGTTCCATCCGTTCTCTGCTGGTGAAAAAGTGCTTGATCTTGGAACAGGAGGAGGATTGCCGGGTATTCCGCTGGCTATCGCCTGGCCTGATACAAGGTTTCTGCTCGTCGATTCTACCGGAAAAAAAATTGCCGCATGTCAGTCCATGATCAAAGAGCTGGGAATCAGCAACGCCATTGCGCTGCATTCAAGAGTTGAGGAGTTGAAAGGGCTCACGTTCGATACGGTGCTGAGCCGTCAGGTTGCGCAGCTTGAGCAACTGTGCGCCTATACATATCGCTTTCTGAAACCGGAAGGCTGTCTTATCTGCCTGAAAGGAGGAAATCTTGAGGAGGAGATCAAAACGGCTCTCGAAGCCAGGCATGCCCACCATGGCTTTCCGTCAACGATCGAACATTTTGCTATCAGCGGATTCAGTCCGTTTTTCGCGGAAAAAGAGATAGTCATTGCCAGGATGTAAGATGACCTTCCAGGCAATGACTATGAATGTTTTTGTAATAACCCGATTAGCCGAAAAGGGAATTACTCGGCTGTTGCGGTAGCAGTGGCTTCAGTTTTTTTCGATCCCTTGACGCGTTTTGCGCGATCCTGCTTTCCTGGTAACTGCTTTGACGGTGCTTCTGCATAATCAACCAACTCGATGACGGCCATTTTCGCTGCATCGCCGAAACGCGGTGCAAGCTTGATTATTCTGGTATATCCGCCATTACGGTCTCCGATTTTCGATACGATATCTTCAAAAAGCATTTTGACGGCATCTTTGTCTCTTATGCTTTTAAATATTTCGCGCTGTGCATGCACTGTACCTTTACGCGCTTTCGTGATAATTTTCTCTACGACTTTCCTTGTTTCCTTGGCCTTTGCTTCTGTCGTTTCGATACGTTTGTAAACAAGCAGCTGTGTTGACAGATTGGCAAGAGTCGCCTTTCTATGAGCTGCAGTTCTTCCGAGTTTTCTTGCCGGCTTAACTTTACGCATGACTGATTCCTGATCTCAAAAATTCGAAAAATAATCCAATTAATTTTGTTACCCTTTCATCTGATATTTGGTAATGTCCATACCGAATTTCAGATCGAACTTTTCCAGCTGCTCCTTCAGTTCGGTCAGAGACTTCTTGCCGAAATTTTTATAGTTAAGAAGCTCATCCTCTTTTCTTGATACAAGATCACCGATAGTATCGATTTCAGCAAGGCGAAGGCAGTTGTGTGAACGGACCGAAAGATCGAGATCCTCGATCTTTGTATTGAAAAGCTTGCGCATATTCTCGAACTCATCATCCTGCTGCTTGAACTCCTCTTCGGTAAACTCTTCCTCGGTCGGCGAGAAATCGGCAAAAAAGGTGACATGCTCGTTTATGATCTTTCCGGCAAGACTTATAGAGTCGTCCGGAGTTATCGAGCCATCGGTTTCAACATCGAGAATCATTTTTTCATAGTCGGTACGCTGTCCGACTCGCATATTTTCAACCGTGAATTTCACGTTCCTGATCGGTGTGAAAATAGCATCGATAGCGATAAAACCGATCGGCATGCCATCGGGACGATTCTCTTCAGAAGGAAGGTATCCCCGTCCTCTGCCGACAAAAATATCGATTTTCAGTGTTGCTCCCTCATTGACGGTAGCGATATGAAAATCTTTATTGAGTACCTCGAACTCACCTTCCTGAGCGATAATATCGCCAGCGGTGAACTCTTTATGCCCGGTCAGTACCAATGAAGTCTTGCAGTTTCTCTTGCAGTTCGAACGGAACCGCACCTTTTTCAGATTCAGAACAATCTCGGGAACATCTTCCCTGACACCGTTTATGGTCGAAAACTCGTGAAAAACACCATCTATTTTTACACCTGTTATTGCAGTTCCTGGAAGTGAAGCCAGAAGCGCTCTTCTCATAACATTACCGAGGGTTACACCATAACCCCTTTCAAGAGGTTGTGCGACAAAACGACCGAACCTGTCCGTATGAGTAGCTTCATCAACCTCTATTTTAGCAGGCATCTGCATCTGGTATATCATAATCGTTTATACCTTTGATTTCATTAACATCACTTAGAGTACAACTCTACTACAAGCTGTTCATTGAACGGTTCCTGAATATCCTCACGCTCAGGAACACTGAGAAAAACGGCTTTCTGATTAGCCTTGTCCACCTGGATCCATGAAGGAAAACGGGATTCAGGGGATTTGCTGAGTGAATCGGTTACAGCACCCATATTGCGGCTTCTCTGACGAAACTCTATAAGATCGCCGGGAGATACCTGGAATGAAGGAATATTGACCTTTTTACCATTCACGACAAGATGGCCATGAGAAACAAGCTGACGGGCACCTGCACGCGAAGCGGCAAAACCCGAACGAAAAACAACATTATCTAAACGCCTTTCAAGAAGTTTAACAAGGTTATCACCGGTAACACCTCTCTGGGCTACAGCTTTCTTGTAGTAGTTTCTGAACTGCTTTTCAAGAATACCATACAGGTATTTCATCTTCTGCTTCTCTCTGAGCTGCAGTGCATACTCAGAAACCTTCCCTTTCCGCGACTGCCCATGCTGCCCAGGCGCGAATGGTCTTCTTTCAAGATATTTTTCAGCTTTCGGTGAAAGAGCAACACCTAACCGACGGGATACTTTTGTTATTGAGCCTCTAAATCTTGCCATATCAATTGCTTCATTGAAATTCTATGAATATATAAAATCAGACCCTTCTGCGTTTCGGAGGCCTGCAGCCGTTATGAGGGAGGGGAGTAATATCCCTGATGGAACGAACTTCCAGTCCGGCTCCCTGCAAAGCTCTGATTGCAGCATCCCTTCCGGCACCAGGTCCTTTTATAAAAACCTGTACATTTCGCATACCAAGATCAAAAGCCTCTTTTGCGGCAGCTTCAGATGTTACCTGCGATGCATAAGGGGTGTTCTTTTTGGATCCCCTGAAGCCGTTTTTACCTGCACTCGACCAGGAGACCGTATTACCCTGTACGTCAGTAATGGTTACCATGACATTATTGAACGATGCCTTGATATGGACGACACCTTCAGGGGTAACCTTTACTTTTTTTCTTTTTCTGCTTACTGTTGCCATGAGCTTACACTCTTAAGTAATCAAAGTTGATATATTGCTGTCACTACTTCTTCGTTGCCTTCTTCTTGCCTGCGACGGTCTTGCGCTTGCCTTTTCTTGTCCTCGCATTAGTCTGCGTCCTCTGACCTCGCACAGGAAGTGATCTCCTGTGCCGCAGCCCTCTATAACAACCGATATCCATCAGTCGCTTGATAGCAGTCTGCTGTTCACCACGCGCCTGACCTTCAACTTTGTAGTCCTCGGCAATAATCTCTCTTATTGCATGCGCCTCTTCATCATTCAGCTCTGATATTTTCCTTTCGGGAGCAATACCTGCTCTCTGCAGAATGTTCTCGGCCGATGTCCTTCCGATACCATAAACATGAGTCAGAGCGATGACTGCATGTTTGTTTAACGGCAAATTTACCCCAGCTATCCTCATATGCTCTTTAAAGTTCTATTGATTATTTCTGAAGATCAACCTTGGCGCTGCTTATGGCTTGGATTCACTTTGCAGATCACAAACCGTTTCCCTTTGCGCTTGATGATACGGCAGTGTTCACAACGCTTTTTGATGGATGAATATATTTTCATATTTGGCCCCACATACAATAATTAAGTCGTCTGTCTATCGAAAAATCTGAAAGGCATGTAATGTAAGAAAATTAGTTCTAAAAATCAATATATGATTATTGATTTTAGTCCACTATTTATATCGATACGTTATACGTCCTTTCGATATGTCATAGGGAGAAATCTGCACCTTGACCTTGTCGCCAGGTAATATCCGGATGTAGTGCATCCTGATTTTTCCCGATACATGCGCAAGAACCTCAAGACCATTTTCAAGCTTTACCTTGAACTGCGCGTTAGGAAGCGCATCAATTATAACGCCTTCAATCTCGATTGCTTCTTCTTTGGCCAAAAGTATGCTCCTTTGAATTCATTGGTTTTTCTGGAAGCCTCAGGGCGTTTCCTTTTCAAGTAACGAGCGGGTCAGTATCTCAGCTATTCCCAGCCTTACAATAATAGTATGCTCAAAATGTGCGGAATGCTTTCCGTCTTCGGTTACAGCCACCCATCCCCCTTTTTTACTGACAGCCTTCCTTGATCTGCCGAGAGCTATCATCGGTTCGATGGCCAACGCCATGCCCTCTCTCAGTTTAACGCCCGTATGCTTTTTTCCGTAGTTGGGTACAGCCGGATCTTCATGCAGCTCGCTGCCGATCCCATGCCCTACCATATTCTCAATAACACTGAATCCGAAAGAGCGTGCATGTTCTTCAACTGCTGCCGAAATATCATGCAATCTGTTCCCCTCGAC
Source organism: Pelodictyon luteolum (assembly GCA_020721225.1). Classification (GTDB taxonomy): domain Bacteria; phylum Bacteroidota; class Chlorobiia; order Chlorobiales; family Chlorobiaceae; genus Chlorobium; species Chlorobium luteolum_C. The sequence goes on from DYNE01000009.1 coordinate 51,655, forward strand.
AGCCTGTGCTATCCCACGATAAAGGCACTCTCTGGTTACATCGACAAGGAGTTGTACTTTGGGGTCAATCGTGCCCAGCACAAATGTTCTTGCCGCATCTCCATGATAACCGCCTTTATAAACGCCGCAATCAACCGACACGATATCGCCTTCACGAATGATTCGCTTTGCAGTCGGGACTCCGTGCACCACCTCTTCATTGATCGAAACGCAAAGGGTCGCGGGATAGGGCGTAACGTCAGGATCGCCTTTTGGAGCATAATTCAGAAAACTCGGTACCGCATGATGATCTCTTATAAACGACTCAGCCATCTCATCGAGCCGTTTTGTAGACATCCCCGGCTCTATTTCCCGTTCGAGCATATCGAGAACCATAGCCGTCAAAGCTCCCGATTCACGCATTAGCTCAATTTCGCGTTCACTCTTGATGGTAATCATAAGTGGTTCTTAAGGCCTCTGGCGGCCTCTTGTTTTACCAGTCTTCATAAAACCGTCATAGTGACGCATCAACAGATGACTTTCTACCTGCTGGAGAGTATCGAGACCAACGCCGACAATGATCAACAGACTGGTACCACCAAAAAACTGTGCAAACCCGGGCGTTACGTTTGCAAATTTAGTCAGAAAAGTAGGCAATACCGCAATGATAGCAAGCGATATGGCTCCGGGAAGCGTAATCCTCGTAAGGATATTATCGATAAAATCCGCAGTGCTTTTACCAGGTCTCACTCCGGGAATAAATCCGCCCTGACGGCGCATGGTATCAGCGACTTCCTTTGGATTAAAAGCGATAGCCGTATAAAAGTAGGTAAAGAAAACGATCATGGTGCCAAATATGAGCGCATACCACCAGGAATCATATGCGAGGGCACTTGAAATACTCTGCATCACTTCGTTTTCAGGAAAAAACGATACGAAGGTTCCCGGAAGAAACATGATGGACTGAGCGAAAATGATCGGCATGACCCCAGCCGTATTGATGCGCATGGGAATATACTGAGTACTTCCACCATAGACTTTTCGGCCTACAACGCGTTTTGCATGCTGAACAGGAACTCTTCGGGTACCTACTGTAAGCACTACCACAAATGCAACGATGGCAACCATCATGGCTAAAATGATAATCTCGACAATCCAGTTCTTGCTGCCGAGTGAAACCGAGCGGAACTCGGCAACCAGCGACTGCGGAAAACGGGCGAGAATACCGATCATGATGATAAGAGAAATACCGTTACCGATGCCTCGCTCGGTAATCCTTTCTCCAAGCCACATGACAAACACGGTCGAGGCAGTAAGCACCACAACGGCAGTAAAGGTGAAAAACCATCCGGGATCAGGGACTACTGCTGTACCGAACGAAGCCGGACTGGCAAGACTTACGCTTACCCCCCATGCCTGGAGGGCAGCAATGAGTACCGTGCCATAGCGTGTCATCTGGTTGATTCTCTGACGGCCCTCTTCTCCCTCTTTCTGCAGTTTCTGCACATAGGGCGTTACCGCGCCAAGCAACTGAACAATGATGGATGCTGAAATGTAAGGCATGATACCGAGAGAAAATATCGAAGCTCTTGCAAATGCGCCTCCTACGAAAAGATCGAAGAGACCGAAAAGATCGTTCGAATGAGAGGGAGATGCGCCGGCTACAGCAGACGCATCAACACCCGGTATCGTAATGTGAGAACCAAGCCTGTATATAAACAGGAGAAGCAGTGTATAGAGGATCCGCTGCCGAAGCTCAGGGATTTTATTGATATTGCGTATACTTTCAGTAAGCTTCATAACGGCTCGGTACTATATTCAGGACTTTGCAGATTTCTTGACTCTTTTGACTTTGACAAGCGGAGCTTTTGGTTTCAAAAGAGCTTCTTCTACCTGCATATCGCCGATTTTTGAAGCTTCTTCGAGTGTACGATAAGCTTTTACAACCTCACCGCCGGCCTTGATAATTTTTTCTTCAGCACTTTTGCTGAAAAAGTGAGCAGTGACTTTCAGCGCTTTTGTAAGTTCACCACTGCCGAGAATCTTGAAATAATCTGCATAGCTCGCATTGCAGAGCGCCTTCAGATCAAGAACAGAAATATCCTCTCCGGTAATGAGGCCTTCCTCGATCCACGCATCGATCTGTTCCAGATTGACCGTCTTGATAGACTTTCTGTTCGGAGGCGTAAAACCGAATTTAGGAAGTCTGCGATAGATCGGTATCTGACCGCCTTCATTAATCGGCGTCTTGTAACCGCTTCTTGCCTGCTGACCTTTGTTTCCTTTCCCGGCAGTGGTACCGTTACCTGATCCCTGTCCGCGGCCAACTCTTTTTTTGCTTTTTACTGCGCCTTTTGCAGGACGAAGTGAACTTAAATCCATGATATCAATCCCTACTTGCTATTTGTAAAATCTTAAAGCTCTTCAACTTTAACGAGGTGCTGCACAACTCTTATCTGACCGCGTAAGCTGGGGTTATCCTGCTTTTCCACCTGATAGTTCGGACGACCGAGACCAAGAGCCTTGATAGTTGCTTTCTGTTTTTTAGTACAACCTATCACACTGCGTACCTGGATAATCCGTATTGTTTTATCACTCATGTCTCTACTTTCTCTCTTTTTAGCTTTCAAAAACCTCTTTAAGGCTCTTCGAACGTCTTTCGGCAACTTCAAGGGCATCGGACATGCTCTGTAATCCTTTTATTGCTGCCTTTACCACATTGTGCGGATTTGACGAACCGAGCGATTTGGTAAGCACATCATGAACACCGGCCATTTCGAGAACTGCACGAACGGCTCCACCGGCAATCAATCCCGTACCGGGAGTCGCAGGCTTCATCAAAACTTTTGCCGAACCGTATTTTGCAATAACCTGATGAGGAATGGTACCCTTGACAATAGGAACCTTGATCACATTCTTCTTGCCGTCCTCTACTCCTTTTGCAATCGCATCCTGAACCTCGTTTGCTTTCCCAAGTCCATAACCGACATGCCCCTCTCTGTCACCGACAACAACAATAGCATTAAATCCAAATCGTTTGCCGCCTTTGACAACTTTAGCCGTTCTATTGATATGAACCAGCTTCTCTTTCAGATTCAATTCACCGGGCCTGATATTCTTAGCAGATATTTTCGCCATTTACTTTCTCTTTGAGAGGTTTTTTAAAAGACCAGACCGGCTTCTCTCGCACCATCAGCCAACGCTTTCACCCTGCCATGATAACGGAATCCGTTCCTGTCGAATATAACTTTGGTAATTCCCTGCGCCTTCGCTTTTTCACCAAGCTGGAGACCTACAATACGACACACATCACTTTTGGTGCCTTCAAGAGCCCTGTTCTCTTTTGACATGCTCGATACGGACATGATGGTTTTGCCGTTATCGTCATCAATCAGCTGCGCGTAAATCTGCGACAGGCTGCGGTACACACAAAGTCTCGGTTTTTTTTCATTTCCGTGAACCTGCGTCCGGCTCCTGTCCTTGATTTTCTGCCTGCGTGAGGCTTTATCGATTTGACTCATTCTCTTCAACCCTAAAAAATGTTATTGCCTGACTGTTATAGCTTTATGGCCGGGTTTTACTTACCGGCTGCCTTTCCTTCCTTGCGACGGATTACCTCACCTGCGTATTTGATACCTTTGCCGCGATACGGCTCTGGCTTGCGGAAAGAGCGGATTTTTGCTGCGATCTGACCTACAAGGGCTTTATCAATACCACTGATAAGAATAGTTGTCTGATCGGGCACCTCTATTTTAATGCTGTCCGGAGCCTTGAAATAAATCATATGGGAATACCCCAATGTGAGAGCCAGAAGATCGTTTTTAAGCTCTGCTCGGTAACCGATACCGGCGATCTCGAGTTTTCTGGTAAATCCTTTCGTGACACCCTCAACCATATTGCTGACAAGCATCCTGTAGAGGCCGTGCATAGCTCTGGATTTTTTACTGTCATCAACTCTCTGCACCGTAACAACGCCATTCTCTTCCTGCAGAGTCACCTGTGCAACCAGAGCCTGCTCAAGTGTACCTTTCGGACCGGTCACCTTTACATTGGCTTCACTGATCTCTATCTTCGCCTGATTGCTCAGGGATATCGGCATTTTTCCTATTCTTGACATGGTATTCTTGTACGCTTTGGCTTATGAATTAATAGATGCGGAAGAGGATTTCGCCGCCTACGCCCTGCTCTCTGGCCTCTTTATCGGTAATGATACCCTTTGACGACGAAAGTATATACAATCCGAGACCTCCCAGATACTTTCTGATGTCCTTCCCCTGGTACACTCTTCTTCCCGGTTTACTCACCCTGGTAATTTCCCGTATTGCCGGCTCTCCGGCTACTGAATATTTCAGATCGACACGGATAAACGGAAACTGTTCCGTTGTTATAACCGTAAAGGCTTTTATGTATCCTTTAGCCACGAGCAATTCTGAAATGTTCTCTCTGAGCTTTGAATACGGTATATCGGTTGTTTTATTTTTTGCTCTTCCCGCATTTCTGATACGGGTGATATAATCTGCAATAGAATCCGTTACAGGCATAGCGAACGTTGGTTACTTTCAAAAATGAACAAATATCTTTTTACTCTACTCGATACGAACAACTTACCAGCTTGCTTTCTTGACACCGGGAAGTTTTCCTTCCAGAGCAAACTTGCGGAACATCTGGCGGCAGAGTCCGAATTTTTCATATACACCTCTTCCGCGACCTGTAAGAACACAGCGATTTTTTACCCTTGTCGCTGAACTGTCTCTCGGCAGCTTGCGCAGAGCCTCGTAATCTCCAGCTTTCAGCAACTCTTCACGCTTTGCAGCATACTTCTCTACAAGCTTTTTTCTTTTCTCGTTCCGTGCAATAATGCTTTTCTTCGCCATCTCTGGATTCCTGATAGGTTAATTGTTCTTCTTTTTGAACGGCATACCAAGCTCGGCAAGCAGTACATAAGCCTCTTCATCGGTTGCTGCTGATGTCACAAACGATATATCCATACCTGATATTCTTGGAACTTTATCGATATCGATTTCAGGAAAGATAATCTGTTCGCGAATACCTGTGGTATAGTTGCCACGACCATCAAAACTGGTATCATTCAAACCGCGGAAATCACGAATCCTGGGAACTGCGAGACTGACGAAACGGTCTAAAAACTCGTACATGGTTTTTCTCCGGAGAGTGACCCGGCAACCAATCGGCTGGTTTTCGCGCAGTTTGAAATTCGAAATAGCTTTTCTCGACTTGCGGATCTGAGGCTTCTGGCCGGTAATCTGTGCAAGCTCGCTCATTGCTGTTTCAAGAAGCTTCGGCTCGGCAGCAGCCTCTCCTACACCTATATTAATGGCGATTTTCTGAAGTTTGGGCACCATCATAACATTTTTGTACTGAAACCTCTCCATAAGTTTAGGAACAACCTTATCCTTATAAAAGATTTCAAGGCGGGCTTCAACGTTCTCTGCAGGTGCTTTTTCTTTTGTTTTTGTCATGCTTTACTCTCATTTGCCAGAATGGTCTTTGTCATTCTGTCTTAATAAAATACTGTTTAGCTTTTCTTCACATTGGATGCATGAATAGGGAATTCCCTTTCGATGATCGAACCCTGGGGATGGCTTTGCGTAGGTTTCATGTGACGCTTCCTGATATTCACGCCTTCAATGATCACTCGGCCTTTCTGAGGATATACTCTCAGTACCTTTCCTGCCTTGCCCTTATCGTTTCCGCTGATGACAACGACACTGTCGTTCTTTTTGACATGCAGCTTTACTTTTTTAATCCCTGTTTTCATTTTTCACTGATATGATAGTATTCATAAAATCTGAGCGGGAGACGAGACTCGAACTCGCGACCAACAGCTTGGAAGGCTGTGACTCTACCAACTGAGTTACTCCCGCTTGAAGCTTTTACAGCACTTCAGGCGCCAAAGATACGATTTTCATATATTTTCTATCGCGTAATTCTCTTGCAACCGGCCCGAAAATTCGTGTTCCCCTTGGTTCACCCTGAGCATTGAGCAGTACGACTGCATTTTCGTCAAACCTGATGTAGGAACCATCTTTCCTTCTCTGTTCCTTTGCGCAGCGAACCACTACTGCCTTGCAAACATCTTTTTTCTTGACAACTCCGCCTGGTACGGCAGCTTTAACCGATACGATTACCTGATCACCCAGTCCGGCATAACGCCTTCCTGTACCGCCGAAAACATGTATACAACGAACTTTTTTCGCTCCACTGTTATCTGCTACAACCAGATTTGTTTCTTTCTGGATCATCCTGATTCAATCTTTTAATGTGTAAGGAGCCCTGCTTATTTGGCCTTTTCAATGATTTCAACGAGACGGCAGCTTTTTTTCTTGCTCAATGGCCTGCACTCGACAACCTTTACAAGATCACCAATACCAGCTTCGTTCTTTTCGTCATGAACCATCAGCTTGGTAGTCTTTTTAAAGTATTTCTTGTAGACAGGATGCTGTACCCTGCGTTCAACAGTAACAAGGATTGCTTTATCCATTTTGTCACTGACCACTTTACCCTGCCAGCTTTTTTTCCGACCTCTTGCTGCAGCATTCTGTTCCGTTGCAGCAGTCTCTGTTCTGTTTTCTTCCATTTATCGTAAACGGTTTTTTGTTGCCTTATTCAATTCTGCTCAGCTTCGGCCGCATTCAGTTTGTGGAGCATTGTTTTCATACGTGCAATATCACGTCGTGAATTGCGAAACACCATAGGGTTCTGCGGAAGCTCAATTACCTTGTAGAAATTGATATCAGCAAGCCTGTCTTCAAGCTGACCAATCCTGTCGATAAGTTCCTGCCTGGTCATAGCTGCGATTTCGTACTTTTTCATAGTTATAATCCTCTTGTCGATTTTGTTGCTCTATTATCCTTCGTAATCAGGACGGACAATAAACTTTGTTTTAATCGGCAGTTTCTGCGCTGCAAGCCTGAAAGCCTCAGTTGCAACCTCACGTGAAACACCCTCGGCTTCAAACATTATCCTTCCGGGTTTGACAACGGCTACCCAAAACTCCGGCGAACCTTTACCGGAACCCATTCGGGTTTCGGCAGCTTTTTTCGATACCGGTTTGTCGGGGAATATTCTGATCCAGATCTTGCCATCTCTTTTCATATATCTGTTCATGGCAACACGAGCTGCCTCGATCTGGCGACTGGTTATCCAGGCTGGTTCCATTGCTTTCAGACCGAAAGAACCGAAAGAAACAGAAGTTCCGCGACCGGCATTGCCTTTCATCCGGCCTCTCTGTGACTTTCTATATTTAACTCTCTTTGGCATTAACATACCGACAACTCCATTCTTTTTCTGATTATAATGTATATGTCATTATGCGCGCTTGGTGCGGCTGCGGCGGCGCTTGCTGCGCGGATCACGGGGCCTGGATTTGGAATCTGCCCGGCGATCTTTCATCCGCTTCATCTCGTCTTCTTCGATAGCATCGATACGCTGTACAAGAACCTCACCTTTATAAACCCACACTTTTATTCCGATGGTACCGGCAATCGTGTGAGCCGTGACGCTTGCATAATCCACATTGGCACGAATGGTGTGCAAAGGAATCTTTCCTTCCTTGTACTGCTCCGCTCTTGCAATTTCAGCTCCACCGAGTCGCCCGGCACATCTGATTCTGATACCTTCAGCTCCGGCACGCATTGCCTGCTGTATTGCCTGCTTCATTGCTCTTCTGAAAGAAACGCGATTCTCGAGCTGATAGGCAATATTATCTCCGATAAGCTGAGCCTCGATCTCAGGCTTTATCACTTCAACAACATCTATCTTGACCTCTTTGCCGGTAATACGGGTCAGCTCCTGTGAAAGATTGTTGATCTCTTCGCCTTTTCTGCCAACAACTGCACCAGGGCGGGTAGCATAGATATTTATCTTGACATGCTTGGTCGTTCTTTCGATGACGATACGCGCAATACCAGCCTTCTCTCTTTTCAGCCTTGCCAGTACATAGTTACGAATAACATGGTCCTGCTTGATTTTTTCCGAAATAACGGGACTGTCGTCGTACCAGCGAGATGTCCAGTCCTTGATTATTCCAAGTCTGAATCCAGTAGGATTAACTTTCTGACCCAATGTTCTCTCCTTGTTTTTTTTATTTACTGGACTGCTTAACCTTATCGACGATCACTGTCAGGTGATTCGAACGCTTGCGAACCCTGTATGCGCGTCCCATCGGAGCCGGAAGCATTCTTTTAAGTGTTGCCCCCTGATCGACAAATACCGCCGTGACAACCAACTCCTGATCGCTTACCCTTTCATCAGGATTAAGTTGAGCATAGTTAGCAACAGCTGATTTGAGGGTCAACATCACATTCCGTGAAGCGCTTTTAGTAGAGTTCAGAAGAATAGCTTTTGCCTGATCGACCGGTTTCCCACGGACAAGGCCTGCCAGAAGACGCATTTTCCTGGGCGATGTTGGCGTATGACGTAATATTGCTTTAGCTTGCATGGTAATCTTACCCTTTCGCGTTATTCAGTTATTTTTTCCTTGGTGCTGAGCCGCCTTTTTCAGCCTTTCCGCCGGCATGACCGCGAAATGTCCTTGTAGGAGCGAACTCTCCAAGCTTGTGTCCAACCATATTGTCACTGACATACACCGGAACATGGGTCTTGCCATTATGCACGGCAATGGTGTGCCCTACAAAATCAGGTGAAATCATTGAACTTCTGGACCAGGTCTTAACAACCTTTTTCTCGTCCTTGGCGTTTAAATCAAGGATCCGCTTCTCCAGTTTGAAATCAATGAACGGCCCCTTTTTGAGTGATCTTGGCATACTTTCTCTGCTTGTTATAATTAAGCGCTACTGTTACTTGGCATTCCTGCCACGGACGATGAGTTTTGTCGATGCTTTCTTTTTATTTCTCGTTTTCAGACCCTTGGCAAGCTGTCCCCATGGAGACTTCGGATGTTTTCTGCCACCGCCTGACTTCGATTTACCTTCACCACCGCCCATCGGATGGTCAACAGGGTTCATGGCCATACCTCTCGTCTGCGGACGAATACCAAGCCAACGGCTTCTGCCTGCCTTGCCGAGAACAATGTTTTCATGATCTGAATTACCGACCACACCAATAGTGGCACGGCACTCGACCCTGACCTTGCGAATCTCACCGGAAGGGAGCCTGAGCGTGGCATAATCTCCTTCACGAGCAGCAAGAACCGCGAAAGCTCCTGCAGAACGAACGATCTGACCACCCTTTCCTGCCTTCATTTCCACATTGTGGATATCGGTGCCGAGAGGGATGTTTTTCAGCGGCATGGTATTACCGGCCTTGATCTCAACTTTATCGCCGCTTTCAACCTTATCGCCTACACTCAAACCTTTCGGGGCGAGAATATAACGTTTTTCTCCATCATTGTAATGCAATAATGCAATTCTTGATGAACGATTCGGATCATATTCGATAGATGCGACCAAAGCCGGAATTCCATCCTTGTTCCGTTTGAAATCGACGATCCTGTAATGGCGTTTATGTCCGCCGCCTCTGTGTCTCGAGGTTTTTCTTCCCGCGCTGTTACGGCCACCGCTCTTCTTGATCGGTACGAGAAGACTTTTTTCAGGCTCACTTTTTGTGATCTCGTCAAATCCAGGGTATGACATGAACCTTGACCCTGGTGTTATCGGCGCTAATTTCCTTATTGCCATTGCAATTATGATCTATCCTTTTTGTAGTTTCTATCCTTCGCCCTTCTGCGCAGAACCGGAATAATAGTCTATCGACTGTCCGTCTGCGAGAGTGATGACAGCTTTCTTCCAGTCACTCTTCTTGCCGGCGATCAGCCCTTTACGGGTTTGCTGCCGTTTTGCTTTACCAAGGCAATTCACGGTACGAACCGATTTTACCGTTACGCCGAATTTTTTCTCAACGGCATTTCTGATATCGGTTTTGTCTGCATCCGGCTTGACAACAAAAACGTACTGACCTTTCTTTTCAGTCAATCCTGTACTTTTTTCCGTTAACCACGGCCGTAACAACGGGTGTTTCATCTCATTCACTCCTTTTTACTGGAAACCTGCAATTACCCTAGGGTATCTTCTATTTTTTTCAAAGCGGCTTTCTGGAAAACAATCGCCTGACTGTCGAGTATATCATATGTCGATGCCTTTTCTGCCGACAAAATATTAAGTGCACCAATATTGCGGCCTGATCGCGCAATAATCATATCGTACTCCGAGGTCAGCATGAGCGTTTTTTTCGCCGCAAGACCGAGATTTTTCAGCATATCGGCAACCGGCTTCGTCTTGATCTGATCAAGTCTGAAATCCTCTACTACCACGATCTGACCGGCCTGCGCCTTTGCACTGAGTGCTGACCGACGCGCAAGCTGCTTAACCTTCTTGTTGACCTTCTGGTCATAGCTGCGGGGCTGAGGGCCGAAAATAGTGCCTCCACCAATCATCAGAGGAGAACGGGTAGAGCCTTGACGCGCGTTACCGGTACCTTTCTGACGTAATGGCTTTCTTCCGCCGCCACGTACTTCAGCACGGGTTTTTGCCTTGTGCGTCCCCTGCCTTCTGTTTGCAAGTATTGATTTTACATCAAGATACATTGCATGTTCCGATATATCAGCGCCAAAGATCTCATCACTGAGCGTAACAACCTCTCCTGTTTCAGTGCCGCCGGTATTTAAGACTTTAAGTTCCATAACTTCGTGCAATCAGCGTTTACTTTTTTATAGAAACAATCTTTACGTAGGAGTTTTTCGCACCCGGCACAGCCCCTTTGATAACCAGCAGATTTGACTCCGGCATAACCTTGACAATCTCGAGATTCTTGACCGTTACATTATCTCCACCCATACGTCCGGCCATTCTGGTACCTTTGAAAGTTCTGGAGGGATCTGAAGACCCACCTACAGAACCAGGAGCCCTCAATCTGTCCGACTGACCATGAGTTCTTGATCCGCCGCCGAAATTATGACGTTTGACAACACCGGCAAATCCCTTTCCCTTGGTAACACCGAGAACGTTAACCTTCTCTCCTTCCTTAAAAGACTCCACACTGACAGGATTACCAGCCTCCAGATTTTCACTGAATTCGGTTTTTTTGAATTCCGCCATCATAAAGCCTGGTGTGACTCCGGCCTTTCTGTAATGACCCTGCAGAGGCTTGTTTATTTTCTTTTCATCTCTTTCCCCGATACCGATCTGATAAGCGTCATAGCCATCCTTCTCTGCACTTTTCACCTGCGTCACAAAGCATGGACCTGCCTGAATAACAGTACAGGATATCGCCTCGCGTTTATCATTGTATAAACGGGTCATGCCGATTTTCTTTCCAAGAATCGCACCCATATATGATTAGCTTTTCTAATTCGTTAAGACTTAATTTCAACATCAACACCACTCGGAAGCTCAAGCTTCATAAGCATATCGATAGTCCTGGTAGTGGGATTGATGATTTCGATCAACCGCTTGTGCGATGAGAACGAAAACTGCTCCCTGGACTTCTTATCGACATGCGGCGAACGGTTTACCGTATATATATGCGCTTTTGTCGGCAGAGGTATGGGACCGAAGATGATGGCATCCGTCTGCTTAACCACATCAATAATCCGTAAAGCCCATTTATCAACCAGGCTATGGTCGTATGACTTGAGCTTGATTCTTATCTTTTGCTGTACAGCCACTTGTCAACCCTGTTTCTTTGTTAGCAATAAAAAAGGGGCGGGGGGTTATAAGCCCCGCCCCGGGACGACGTCGCCCTGGATTACTCGATGATTTTGGTCACAGAACCTGCGCCAACGGTACGACCACCTTCACGGATAGCGAAACGGAGGCCCTCGTCCATGGCGATAGGAGCTATCAGCTCGACATCGACGGAGAGGTTATCTCCGGGCATGACCATTTCAACACCTTCGGGAAGCGTTACGGAACCGGTAACGTCAGTGGTTCTGAAATAGAACTGCGGACGGTAGCCGTTGAAGAACGGTGTATGACGACCACCCTCTTCTTTTCTCAGAATATAGACTTCAGCCTTGAACTTGGTGTGCGGCTTGATGCTGCCCGGTTTGGCAATAACCATACCGCGCTCGAGCTCGGTTTTGTCAACACCTCTGAGCAGAAGACCTGCGTTATCGCCAGCCTGACCTTCGTCAAGAAGTTTCTGGAACATTTCGATACCGGTGACTACCGACTTGCGGGTAGGCTTGATACCAACGATTTCGACCTCTTCGTTGATCTTGATACGGCCTCTTTCGATTCTGCCCGTACCGACGGTACCACGACCTGAAATGGAGAATACATCTTCAACAGGCATAAGAAACGGTTTGTCAACGTCGCGGACAGGCTCGGGAATGAACTCGTCGACCGCATCCATAAGCTCCATGATGGCTTTTTCGCCTTCAGGATCGCCGTCAAGAGCCTTCAGTGCTGAACCTTTGATGATCGGGATATCGTCACCCGGGAAATTGTACTCGGTCAGAAGTTCCCTGAGTTCGAGTTCGACAAGCTCGATAAGCTCGGGGTCGGCAATATCGACCTTGTTGAGAAATACAACAAGAGCCGGAACGTTAACCTGACGGGCAAGCAGAATGTGCTCGCGAGTCTGAGGCATGGGACCGTCGGTACCTGCAACAACAAGAATAGCTCCGTCCATCTGAGCCGCACCGGTAATCATATTCTTGATGTAGTCAGCGTGGCCGGGACAGTCGATGTGCGCATAGTGGCGCTTTTTGGTCTGGTACTCGACGTGTGCTGTCGAAATGGTAATACCGCGCTCTCTCTCTTCCGGAGCCTTGTCGATGCTGCCGAAATCACGCTGAAGGGCAAGGCCCTGTTTTGCAAGAACCGAAGTGATTGCTGCGGTCAGGGTTGTTTTACCATGGTCAACGTGGCCAATGGTACCGATATTGACATGAGGTTTATCCCTTTTGTAGGACTCTTTTGCCATAACTTATCTCCGTGTCGGTTATATGTTATTATTTAGTAATAGTTAAAACTGATACAGGCAGTGCCTGATTATTCCAAATCCCTGCTTACCCGTTTCTCCTGCATAGCTTCGGCGATACTGCGCGGCACCTCGCGATAACACTCGAATTCCATCGAATAGTTTGCGCGACCCTGACTCATCGAACGAAGATCGGTCGAATAGCCAAACATCGCCGACAGCGGCACCTTGGAATTAACAAACTGGGCGCCGGCCCTTTGACCCATACCTTCAATATGACCGCGACGGCTTGACAAATCACCCATCACATCGCCAAGATACTCTTCAGGAGTTACCACCTCTACCTTCATGATCGGCTCGAGCAGAACAGGATCAGCTTTTTTGGCAGCACCCTTGAAACCTATGGAACCGGCAATCTTGAAGGCCATCTCCGAAGAGTCAACCTCGTGATACTTGCCGTCCAGAAGAGTAACCTTGATATCCTGCATCGGAAATCCGGCAACAACACCGCTTTTCATAGCCTGCTGTATACCAGCATTGACGGCGGGAATGTACTCCCTGGGAATGACGCCGCCCTTGATTGCATCTACAAATTCATATCCCTTACCCTCTTCAAGAGGCTCAACCTTGAGAACAACCAGACCGAACTGACCTTTACCGCCGGACTGACGAACAAACTTGCCTTCAAATTCAACAGATTTTCTTATGGTTTCACGGTAGGCAACCTGTGGCTGACCAACATTGGCCTCAACCTTGAACTCACGCTTGAGTCGATCGACAAGAATTTCCAGATGCAACTCACCCATGCCGGCAATCAGCGTCTGACCGGTTTCGTCATCGGTTTTTACCTTGAAGGTAGGATCCTCTTCGGCAAGCTTTGCAAGCGACATGCCGAGCTTGTCGTTATCAGCCTTTGTTTTAGGCTCGATGGCGATTTCAATGACCGGCTCAGGGAATACCATTTTTTCGAGAACCACCGGATTGCTTTCATCACAGATCGTATCGCCTGTTCTGACGTCCTTCAAACCGACTGCCGCCGCGATATCGCCAGCGTAAACGCAATCAATATCTTCCCTCTTGTTCGAGTGCATCTGAAGAATACGACCGATGCGCTCTTTTTTGCCCGTCATGGTATTCAGCACATAACTGCCTGCTTTGAGAACTCCGGAATAGACCCTGAAAAAGGTAAGCTTCCCGACAAAGGGATCAGTTGCAATCTTGAAAGCGAGGCCCGCAAAAGGCTCTTCATCTTTCGGCTCCCGTGTGACCGGCTCTTCGGTTCTCGGATGGTGTCCCTCGACAGCGCCGACATCAACCGGAGAGGCAAGATACTCGACAACAGCGTCAAGCATAAACTGGACACCCTTGTTCTTGAACGACGAACCGCAAAGTACCGGAATGATAGTAACCTTGAGCGTAGCCTTACGAAGCACCGACCTTACTTCCTGCTCGGTAATCTCCTCACCGTTCAGATACTTCTCAAGAAGCGTATCATCAACTTCCGAAACCGCCTCAAGCATATTGATCCGCCATGTCCTCGCCTCATTCTGCAGGTCATGAGGAATCTCGACTTCGTTATAGGTACTGCCGTCGTCCTTGTTATAGATAATCCCCTTCATTCTGATCAGATCGACAAAGCCGGCAAAGATCTCGCCTTCGCCGATCGGAATCTGCAGAGGAACAGGGTTTGCTCCCAGCCTCTCCCTGATCGCCTTGACAGTATCAAAAAAGTTTGCTCCTGTCCTGTCCATCTTGTTGACATAGGCAATTCTCGGCACGCCATACTTGTTGGCCTGACGCCAGACTGTTTCGGACTGGGGCTCAACGCCTCCGACAGCACAGAAAAGCGCAACAGCGCCATCAAGAACTCTCAGCGAACGCTCCACTTCAACAGTGAAATCCACGTGGCCGGGAGTATCGATAATATTAATCCTGTGATTGATACCGGAATAATTGCCGAACTTCGGAATCCAGAAACAGGTTGTCGCCGCAGAAGTGATCGTAATACCCCGCTCCTTCTCCTGCTCCATCCAGTCCATGGTAGCTCCGCCATCATGAACTTCACCCATCCGGTGCAAACGTCCGGTATAATAGAGAATCCTTTCAGTCGTTGTCGTCTTGCCGGCATCGATATGAGCCATGATGCCGATATTGCGTACCTTATCTAAATCAACCAGCCTTGTCATAATACCCCGTTTGGCATTTTACCTACAATTATCACTACTACCTCAGAACCGGAAATGTGCGAACGCCTTGTTGGCATCAGCCATCCTGTGAACTTCGTCACGCTTTTTCACCGATGCACCCTGCTCATTGGCAGCATCCATCAACTCGGCAGCAAACTTCTCAGCCATCGAGCGCCCTCCCCGCTTTGCAGCATACAACTTCAACCAGCGAAAAGCCAAAGCGCCGCGCCTTGAAGGCTTAACCTCCATAGGAATCTGATAAGTTGCACCACCAACCCTCTTGCTGCGAACCTCAACAACCGGAGCAATATTAGACATCGCCTTACGATAAACCTCAAGCGGATTCTCACCCGTCATCTTTTCAGCAATAATATCAAAGGCATCATAAACGATCTTTGCAGCCACGTCCTTTTTACCGTCAAGCATAACCGCATTGATAAACCGGGACACACTCTCATCTCCGTAACGGAAATCACCACTGACGCTCTTATAGCTACCCTTTTTTGACATATTCTATTCCGGATTAAATATTCTGTTTATCTGCCCTTACCCTTAGCCGGAGCTGGCGCGCCCGCCTTAGGCTGCTTGGCACCATACTTCGAGCGACTCTGCTTGCGATCGGCAACACCGGACGTATCCAGCGAACCCCTCACAATATGATAGCGCACACCCGGAAGATCCTTTACCCTTCCGCCGCGAATCAGCACAATAGAGTGCTCCTGCAGGTTATGACCTTCACCCGGAATGTAAGCCGTGACCTCTATTTTATTTGATAGCCTTACACGCGCAACTTTCCGTAACGCGGAGTTTGGCTTTTTCGGCGTGGTCGTATAAACGCGCGTACAAACACCGCGTTTCTGCGGACACTTCTCCAGCGCCGGGGACGCTGTCTTTGACGCCTTTATACTTCTTCCGCTCCTGATAAGCTGCTGGATCGTCGGCATACTGAATTTCTTTTTCTTTTAAAACGTCTTATTACTCGATGTAAATCATAAAAATCCATAAGGACAACCAATGTAATTCAATCGGAATAAAAAACAAAATCCCCAAGAACACTTTTCTGTTTTTCAGGGCAAAAAATCAACAGAAAAAACCGGAAAAGACATTGTAATGCGGTAAATCGATTCAGAGTGGCAGCATATAGGCCAGCAGCTTCGAAAGAACCGTTAAGCTGGATGCCTCCGTAAATCGTTCGGATTGCCGATCAGCCATCCCCCGATTCCCTTGCTGACGGAAGTCAGCAGCTGCCTGAAATGCCTGAATAACCGCCGAAGCATCCTGCAGAGGGGCAAAAAAACCACCTGTTTCAAGAGCAAGCTGAGCCGCTGGCCCCTCCAGACCAATCACAAGCAACTTTTTATGCAAACAGAGGGCGTCGATCAGCCGTTCGGGAAGCATCAGGCTTGCCGATTCATCCTGACCGGTCACCAGACAGAAAACATCGCACCTGGCGACAGCCTCCAGCTCTTCGCGCTCCTGAAGACGATGGCAGCAGGAAACCGGTGCACCCGAAATATGTTTCCTGATATGTTTCAGCAGCTCTTCGCTCTCACCTCCGATAATCCGGACAACAGGAGCTCCCCTGAACATCCCGGCCTCCTGCATGAATCCCCCAAGTGCCTGAACGAACAACTTTAAATCCTTTCCCGAAACAAGCTCAGGAAAAATCAGCAACTCCGTGGCGCCATCAGACTTCTGCGCTGCATGAGGTGCCAAAACCGGCAAATCAGAACAGAAGTCGGGAACAATCGACAAATCGTCATGAGTTATCTTCCCGAAATACCTTTTCAGAAAGTATTCCTTCAATGCTCTGGTAGGTGTCATGATGGTATGACCGGAGGTCAACACCCTTTCCTCGATCTTTGCGGCATCACTGCGGTTCCCTCCCGGTTGAGAAACGCTATCGACCCGCGAAACAAGATCGAACAACACTGGAACACCATATTTTGCCGAAAGCTCAAGCGCAAGAAGCAGCGGAGCCGCCGGAGGGCCCTGCGCATAGATAGCATCGACGGAATCATGCCGATGTATAATATCCCCCGCAACCGATGCCGCCTGCTTTTCCCAACCTGAAACGAGGCTAACACCCTGAAGCAGACCTGAAATCCTCCGCAACGGCGAACCTGTCCTGGCAACCACGCTCATCCCCTGCAGCAGCTGTGCGGTTCGATCAGGACCGAACGTCGTCGCATCCATTGGCTCTCCTGTACGGTAAATACCGGTATATTCGGAAACCTCCGACTGAACCCGGCTTGTATCCAGTTCATCCCATACAACATCGGCAGGGGCAACCACAAGAGGCACCCATCCCAGCTCTGGCAGCTTCGCTGCAAATCTGGAAGCCCTTGACGAACCCACCGTAAGCATCGGGGGATAATTGACAGACAAAAACAGAATTTTCTTCATCAAACACAAAGAAAAGAGCTTTATATATCTATTAGAGATGAGACGACCCTATCCGCCATGTAATAATTCCCAACCAGCCGGATGCTCAATAAAACGCAGCAATTGACAAAAAACCGCTTCCGAACGGCTTTTTTGCCTTTCCGAATACTCCGTCAGATAAACTTATGGAAGCCTTTAAAAAGTGTAATGAGCGATCAAAGCGCAAGGCGGACGGAGTCCCGAAAGCTATCGGGATGAGGATTTCGAGCACCGACTAACGCAGCAATTTGGACACGTAATAACTTATTAAAGGTTCCCTTATAATTTAAAAACTTTTCGCAAAAGGACGCCCGCTCAGCGCCATGCGTTATCGGCATAGGACACGGCGATTCACAGAACCCCGATCCAGCTCAAATCGGTTATCCCGTTGAACAATACAGGCATCTCGCCCTTTTCGAAATCGAAATCAATCGTACCGCCAACGTTCTTGCCATACGGAGTCAGAAAAGATAAGACGAGCGGCCTTTAATATATAAGGAGCCCGCTGCAGAATCGTACTCAGTAGCTCCTGATATACCTGGACTTTTGATCACCGAGAACATTCATCCATGAGCCATAGGTGGGATTCGACAGCATGAACCACTTCCTGCCCCAATTGTTTTTCTGTTCACTTACCAGGCGATCACGCTCCTGCGGAGTGATATTGCCTTTTACACCCGCAAGGAAATCCCCCAGGTCGTCTCCGAACAGCATCACGATCCTGTACTTTCCTGCAATATACTCCCTCCGACTTTTCTTTTCGGACGTCCACCCTTCCTGTTCACCCATCAACAGGAGATCATCAGGCAGAACGCCATGCACGCCTACTTTTGCAAGGTTCTCTATCGTATCGGCTTCCTGCGAACATCCCGATCCCGGATTATCACGATTCCTGCACTCTCTGTTGGAAATGAAAATAACCTTTACACTCATTCCGTTCATCGCATTGATGAATTCGACCGCCCCGGGAACGGCCGCAGCCTCTTTCAGGGCCACCCACTCATCCCATGTCGCAACGCTCCATGCACTCTTTTCAACCACCACCCTCCCCATGTATCTCGAATTATCAAGCACCGTCTCGTCGATATCCATGACCACAGCGGGAGGAAGCGACGAACAATCACCAACCTGTTCTCCGACCGCCGTCCATCTGCGGTCAGCAAGCGCTGCATCGATGTTCCTCATTGCCCCATTATATGCCTGCAAGGCATTGGCCTTATACTCCGCGGAGGATTGCATCCACAAGAGGCTGTTGAAATTGTTGTTCGCTGTCGAAGCACACCCGGCCGAAAGCAGCAATACAACGCAGGAAAAAAGCGATCTGAAGAGGTTGTTCATGGCAGGAGCCTCCGGAATATGGGGTCAGTTCGAATACGAAGCGGCATGATTCTACCGAAAGTTATCAAAAAAGAACATGTTATTCCACATAAGGCATGAACCTTTGCCGGAAAAAGCGATCCCGTGAAACGACCGAATAACCCCCAAAGTCAGAACAATTAACCTCTTGCGGAGGTTAATTGTAAAAAATCATCAATCAAACCATTAAGAATAATGAACAAGCAGATAGTGCTGGTAGCGGGGGCCTCGGGATATCTCGGCAGATATGTAACGAAAGAATTCGCAGATCGAGGCTATGCGGTGCGGGCGCTCGTGAGAAACCCCGAAAAACTTGCCGCCGAAGGAACAAATCTCGAACCTGCGGTAACTTCGCTGGTATGGGAAGTAGTAAAGGGAGATGCCGCCGATCCGGCATCGCTTAAAAACGCCTGCAGGGGCGTTGATATCGTCTTCTCCTGTATGGGGCTAACCAAACCGCAGGACAACCTCACCAGCGAGCAGGTCGATCATCTTGGCAACAAAGCTCTGCTTGAGGACGCGTTGTCGCACGGGGTAAAAAAGTTCATCTACATCTCGGTCTTCAATGCCGAGAAAATGATGGATGTCGATGTCGTCAAAGCCCACGAGTTCTTCGTGAGCGACCTCCGGTCGTCGGGCATCTCCTGCACCGTCATCCGGCCTACGGGCTTCTTTTCCGACATGGGCATGTTTCTCTCTTCGGCGCGTTCAGGCCACATGTTCATGCTCGGCGACGGCGAAAATCGCGTAAACCCCATTCACGGGGCTGACCTGGCGAAAGTGTGCGTCGATGCGGCAGAAAGCAGCGAAAAGGAGATATGCGTCGGCGGACCCGACACCTACACCTTCAACGAAACCATGAACATGGCCTTCGAAGCCGTCGGCAAATCTCCATGGATCACGCATATCCCCATGTGGGTGGGGGACGCCGCACTTTTCGTGACCGGTATTTTCAACCGGTCGCTGGCGGGAGTACTGGCCTTCGCGGTCTCGGTCAGCGGGCTCGACAACGTCGCTCCGGCCAACGGCACACATCATCTCAGCGAATTCTACCGGGAACTCGCGGCAAAAGAAGAAACGAAACAATAACCGCAAAAAAACGCTTTCCATATTACTATATATGCCATATAAACAAACCGCAGGCTTTAACAGTAGATAATAGACGCAGTGAACGAACATAACCCGCGGACAACACTGTACAGACAACCCGAAGTACAAATCAACCAGACCATGACGCTTTTCGCAAACGTTCTGAATATAGAAACCACCATTGACCTTGGCCTCGATATCGGGACGGCAAACACGTTGATGTGCATAAAGGACAAAGGAGTGGTCGTCAATGAACCGACGATTGTCGCAGTTGAAAGCGATTCAGGAAAGCTGCTTGCCATTGGGCATGAAGCTCTCAACATGCACCAGAAAATGCATCCGGGCATCCAGACGATCCAGCCTGTATCTCAAGGGATTATAGCAGATTATGAAGTTGCGCTGAAATTGATCAGAGAACTCCTGCACACCATCAGGCCCCGCACTCTGTTCGGCATCCACAGGCTTGCGATAAGCATACCCCTTGGCATAACGGAAGTAGCGAAACGCGCCGTCTTTGATATGGCAGAGCATCTTGGCGCAAAAGAAACCTGTCTGATTACAGAGCCCATAGCAGCAGCGATCGGAGCCGGCATCAACCCGGTCGAATCCGTCGCCAAGATGATCGTGAATCTCGGCGCGGGCTCCACGCAAATAGCCGTGATATCGCTTGGCGGTATTGTTTCGGGAGAGTCGCTTGCCGTTTCAGGCAATCAGATCAACAATGCAATCATCCGTTACCTGAGAGAGAACAACAACCTTGCAATCAGCGATTATGCCGCAGAGCAGATCAAGCTGAAACTGGCCACGTGTTCCGGAAAAATCGAAACCGATTGCCGGCTGACCGTCAAAGGATTCAATCTTCGTTCAGGCTTTCCCGAGACACAGGAAATCAGTTCCGTTACCATCAGGGAAATCATAACGGTTCTGCTTCAGGAGATCGTCACGGCAATAAAAAAAAGTATCGAGGTGCTCGCCGACAAACCCGATGTCGCCGTCGATATCCTCGAACATGGACTGTATCTGACGGGGGGCGGAGCACTGTTGACCGGAATCGACAAAAAAATCCAGGCTGAAACCGGACTGACCGTTACGATATCTGACGAACCCCAGACAACGGTCATCAAGGGGCTGTGTACGATTCTGGAAAATATCGAAACCTACCGGCCAGTCCTGATCACCAACAGAAAACAAAAATAGAAGGCCGGCCTATAAACCCCGCAACCTCGAATTCACATACGATTTACCTGAAAAAAAACAGCGGCCACCAGGAAGCCGCTGTTCTCATTCTCTCGTTGCCCTGTTTACTCCGAGATTCAGTCCCTGGCCGGCAGGTTATCAGCAAGGGCATTTGACTGTACCATCAAACTGCATCTTGAGGGTTTTTGGTGGCGTTTTCGTGCACGGGTTTCCCATATTGAGAGGAACATTTAACTGATATGTCGCACAGATCTCACAGTCCCGGTATTTCTCCAACCCCTTGCCTCGCAACACACCTTCGCCATTCGGCCAGCAGCATCGATCAAGCTTCACAGCTCTGTGGTCGACACCGAAAGTACCTGACAACGTACCGGAAAATATTTTATCGGTATTCGATCCATAAATCTCGAAGCGGCCATCATGACAACCCCAAAGCTGCGATTTCTCTGTTTGGGGACACACCCCTCTGCGTAAAATCATTTTTATCGATCCGACCATTGTGCTGTTTTCAGGCATCAATTTGACAGTTTCATCGCAATACGTGTTGCCTTGCAGCAATCCTTTAAAGTCAAACGAAACGGTATAAACAGTCACTACAGTTACTTTTTTGCACTCACAGGAAGTACAGACGTATTTAGTGTCTGACAGAAAAGCCATTATAATATTATAAAATATAGTCTTATATT
>DYNE01000122.1 GCA_020721225.1 Pelodictyon luteolum
GAACATATATCTCCGAATGTGCTCCATAGCGGAGTCCCCTTGCTTTCAGCAAAAGATGTTAGAGATTTTGGCGTGTTATTTGAAGATGTAAAATATGTTAGCCCTGATGATGCGACACAGTTTAGAACTCGATGTGATCCAGGTCGAGGGGATATTTTGATTGTTAGTCGCGGGGCAACAGTTGGACGTACATGTTCCGTAAATGTTGATCAGAATTTTTGTTTAATGGGCAGTGTTATTCTGATGAAGTTGCATAAATCTCTTGAATCAAATTTTGTGCTTTCCGCGCTGAAGGCGGGTTTTTTTTTAATGCGACTTACATCAGTCTCGGGGGCAACGGCTCAACAAGCAATTTATATTCGTGACATTCGCCCTCTGCCATTACCACTCCCACCCCTTCCCGAGCAACACCGCATCGTCACCGAAGTCGACCGCCGCCTCTCCCTCGTCCGCGAGGTTGAGGCCCAGGTAGAGGCCAACCTCAAACGGGCCGACCGCCTCCGTCAGTCTATCCTCCAGCAGGCCTTTACCGGTCGGCTTGTTTCCTCAGACCCCGCCGACGAACCGGCCTGCGGGTTGCTGGATGGTGGCAAGAAGGGGGATAAACAGAAAACAACCAGCAAGGAGTCTGTTTCCCCATGAAGATAGACCGAAACGCACCCTGTCCCTGCGGCAGCGGCAAGAAGTACAAAAAATGTTGTTACGGCAAAGCCGGAGATGCAACCGGATTGTCAGCCATGCAGGATATCATGGCCGAGATCAAAAACAGGCTGGAGAAGGAGTAATTTTCATCCATTGAAGAGGCCCAGTCCGTAGTTGATACCATTATGCGGAAAAAATCCGCCGCGCCTGCCGAGTTCCATGGCCTGTCCCCGGAGCAGATGCACAGAGTTCTTCATTTCCCCTTTGACTCACCCACCCTTATCCGGTTCGGGCAGGTTGACGCCTACCCGCCAACTGTCCCTGTCCTCACTCTGTTGTCATTGCTGGTGGATGGTATCGGCGAAAAGGGCTTAACGCCGACGGCCACAGGCAATCTGCCCCGGCTCTTCTGCCGGGAGGCGGCGCTTGCCTTCTGGGGTGAAGAAAAATATAAGGAAAATACCCGGTTCGGCGATATCCGCTCGGAAATGGATTTCTTTGATATGCATTGCCTGCGATTGGTAGCAGAGCTGGCCGGACTGGTGCGGAAATATAAGGGGAAGTTCATTCTCACCGCCAAATGCCGGAAACAAATAGCCGCTCATGGGGTGGGGGCCGTGTATCCCGATCTGTTCATGGCTTATGCGCAAAAATTCAACTGGGGGTATCGTGACAGGTATCAGGAAATCCCGTTTTTTCAGCAGGCCTTTTTGTTTACCCTCTTTCTCTTGCAGAAATATGGCGGCGAATCCAGGCCGCAGTCATTTTACGAAGACATCTTTTTACAGGCCTTTCCCGACCTGTTTCGTGACGTACAGGAAACTTCGTATCAAAGTGTTGAGGAAACCATTCGCAACGCCTATTTCTATCGGACCCTGGTGAATTTTGCCGAATTTTTCGGTCTGGCCGAGTTGGTGAAAATATCCGGGAAGGATTTTCCCGAGCGGTATGAAGTGAAGAAATTGCCCCTTCTCGACCAGTTGGTCTCTTTTGCCGTATAACTTTTATCCTCCTCTGAGGTTGGAAATAAACACCAGAAATAAACCCAGAGATTCTTTATCCCGGCGGGAAGAATTAATTATGACCTCTGCAAATATCGTCCAAAAATTGTGGAACTACTGTAACGTCCTGCGCGACGACGGCATGAGTTACGGTGATTACGTCG
>DYNE01000123.1 GCA_020721225.1 Pelodictyon luteolum
TATTCTCGTCGACTCGTTTTCGGAAATCAGAATTTATAGAGGTTCCCTTAAGAACCTTGCCGCTCCGGGGATCAAGCTGAAAAACCGTAGAGAGCTCATCATCGTGGGCGAAAAGTTTTCCTGCTTCCGAAACGGCAAGGCCTGATATTTCACGGAGCGATGAGGGCAGTTTTACCCGATACTCCGGTGTATCGGCAAAATGATAACGATAGAGCAAACCGCGACCCGCTGAAAACGCCACCGAAGAGGACAGAATCATCGCAGCAACAAGAGCGCAGAGTGCGAAAATCCGGAATCCGTTTTTTTTCATCGGGCGAACCGCCATCTCAGGCAAGCAGACGAAGACGGGAGAAAACATAATCGAGATGATCTTCATTGAGCACAATACGATAAAAACCGGTATTCCCCAGCTCTGTAGGGCTGTTGTCGCGGTCGCTTATAAACTTCCTGCTCTGTTTACCGTTAAACCAGTAGACAAGACGGATAAAGCTCCCCTCGATCTCCAGAGCGGTGATGCCACGTTTTCCTATGGCACAGCCAGAGTTAAAAACACTGGGTATGGTAAGCGTATTGTAAAGACCGCTTCGCAGGCCGATCTTCTTGCCCTGTTTATGACAGGAATCGAGCTCTTCTTTCAATGCCGCAATTTTCTCTTCTATTGCTCTACGCTCCCTGCCGTCTGCTGCCGGGTATGATCGGCAGAGATCCTCTATCCTGTAGTTCAGATAATCAACTTTTGAAAGGGATTCAAAGAGTGGGCGGTGCGTGTGTCCGATAACGGAAACGATCTTGGCGTTATTGGAAAATTCATAGATCGACTTTTCAATGGCAAATCGCCTTCTGCTGTTGTAGGCAATGGAAAAATTCCTGATGCCGACAGGTTTGGCTATATAACGCAGAAAAAAAACGACTGCGCGGCTGACAACAGGATAGGTCTCCCAGAGAAGCACCGATGCCTGATGACCGTGAAAGCACAGCAGTGTCTCATTTCCGTAATAAAACTTGAGTGATTCAAACATGAAGGGCGCCAATCTGTACTCTTTTTCGTCAACAAGAGCAGCGTCATGATTGCCATAGGTTTTGAAAAAAAAACCGTTCTGCCTGAAACGGATAAAGAGTTCGTAAAAATCATCCCATTGCTCCATAATGCTTTCAAGAGAAAACTTGAAAAGCTCCTCGACATCTCCATTCAGAATAAGACTGTAGTGTTCAGGATGATAGTAGTCGGCAAGCATCGTTCTTACCAGGTCGGCATTCCTGCGGAATTCGTCTCTCCTGCCTCCGTTACCCATGTGCAGATCGCTGAGAACAAGCACGCGTGAATTCTTATCGAGTGAGAGCGAACGGGCATTGTTGAGCAGGCGCTCAAGATGAGGATGTTTTTTATGATGAAGCTGCATAGTTTATATTACCACCGCATTACTCCCGGACCATGCCGGACTCAGGCTTTTTCATTTTGCCTGTTCAGCGGGCAATGGCTTACACTTCGATATAGTTATTTTTTTTATCCCGACAAACAGTCATACGTAATCTCAATCAGAGAAATGATTTATAGGCGAATCAAGGAAGTCGGCAACAAAGAGGCCGGATTTGTGCATCGATACCTGAACAAATATACCCTTTCCTGCATGGTTTTTCTGTCAACATCATGCAAATCCTGTCAATGCTTCCTGAAAACCGCCGGACATACCATTGCGAGTAAATAGTGTCTGACAGAAAAGCCATTATAATATTATAAAATATAGTCTTATATT
>DYNE01000037.1 GCA_020721225.1 Pelodictyon luteolum
TTTGATTGTACTGTAATGAGTTACTGTTTTTTATTATGGGGAACTTCGGGCTAAACCATCGGACGAGAAAGGCGGGGCTCCTTCGTTTGCCCTGCTGCTTCTGATTCTCCTGTTCATTTATTTTTTCAGTCAGATTTCGCGGGGTAACGGTGGCGGCGGTCCTCTGATTTTCGGCGGCGGACCCGGCGGGGGATTTTACGGTGGAGGATCGTTTGGCGGCGGAAGTTCCGGCGGTGGTTTCAGCGGCGGCGGCGGCGGTTTCGGCGGTGGCGGAGCATCAGGTGACTGGTAGGGCAGCGGATGAAACAATACAGACAATCACCATGAAAGATCCGGTAAACAGGTTCCTTACCGAGAAAGAACTCCAATTTATTGAAGAGCGAATCCGTGAGGCAGAAAAAACAACATCCGGAGAGATCGTCGTAAAGATAGTCTCTTCAAGCGACAGTTATGCAGCGGCAGGGCTGCTCGGCAGTTCAATAATCTCGCTGCCTTGCGCCATTCTCATCATGATTGCTCTCCAAAGTCGGGATATGTGGATGTTTCTCGGAATTTTCGCAGTACTCTTTATGGTGCTTAACGAGCTTTTTACAAGAGTTCTCACGCTTAAGCGTCCCTTCGTTTCGGCTTCCGACAGGCAGCAGGAAGTCGAAGAGGCCGCTCTCGGTGCCTTTTTCCGTCGCGGCATCAATGATACAATCGATCATACCGGTATTCTTCTCTACATCTCTCTTTTCGAGCACAAGGTTCGGGTTATTGCCGACAAAGGCATCAGTGAAAAGGTTGATCAGCAGGTTTGGCAGGAAATTGTCGATATCATTATCTCCGGTATTCACGAAAAACGGCAGGAGACGGCTGTCGCTGCCGCAGTTGACCGGTGCGGTCAGATTCTTGCCCGGCATTTTCCGATCAAGCCCGGAGACCGCAACGAGCTTGCCGATACGATTATCATGGGAAAGGTAAGCCGGTAATGAAAAAACTGTGTAAAATCAGCCGGAAAGAGACCATCGAACATGTTCTCCAACTCAGCTGCGAAGGCCGGCGCCCCAAATACGTCTGTACGGTATGCGGGCGTGCTTCCTGCGAACGGCGGCAGCTTTGCAAGCCTGTGAAAATACGCAGAAAAAAATCAAAAAGCGGTAATTGACGTGATGCCGACACCGGCAGGAGATTTATTCCCGGCGCATTCCGTTCCTCCACCGCTTTTTTCCGCGGCTCTTCAGGTTCGGACTTCCCTGATGGATTCATATATTACACTTCATAAGAAAAATGCTTTGAACTTCCCTGTAAAATGTTTTTTTACAGTCGATTGTCATTCCGGCCAATAAATCAGTAACGGGTGGTTATGAAAAAAACAGCACTATACTCCTGGCATGAACAGGCCGGAGCTAAAATTATCGATTTCGGCGGTTATCTCATGCCGGTACAGTACAGCGGCATTATTGCCGAGCACAAAGCGGTTCGGGAAGCTGTCGGTCTGTTTGATGTATCGCATATGGGAAACTTTTATGTCAGGGGCGTACGGGCCGGAGAGTTTCTTCAGTATCTCACGACCAACGATCTTGAAAAAGTTTCAGACGGGGAGGCACAGTATAACCTGATGCTCTACACTGACGGCGGCATTGTCGATGACCTCATTATCTATCGTATCGATGCGGAAACGTATTTTCTTATTGTCAATGCGAGTAATGCCATGAAAGACTATGCATGGATTCAGAAGCATATCGGGGCATTCGAAGGGGTAAGTCTTGAAGACCGCACCAATGAGCTTTCACTTGTCGCCCTGCAGGGGCCAATGTCCGGAGCGATACTGCATAAGGTTTTTCCCGATGAGGATTTCAACACATTGGCATCGTTCCGGTTCAGAAAAGTATACTATAACGGAACCGAACTTCTGATAGCGAGAACCGGATATACAGGGGAAAAGGGTGTGGAGATCTGTCTGCCAAACGGAGCCGCCCTGGCACTCTGGTCTGCATTGATGAAGGCAGGTGATGAGTATGGCATTCAGCCAATCGGTCTTGGCGCAAGGGATACCCTACGGCTTGAAATGGGTTATTCGCTTTACGGCCACGAGATCGACAGCACCGTCAACCCTCTTGAGGCAAGACTGAAATGGGTGGTTAAAATGGAGAAGGGTCCTTTTATCGGCAAAGAAGCGTGTAGGCAGGTGGAGCTCAGTCCTCGATATGCCGTAGCGGGTTTCAGCCTTGAAGGCCGAGCCCTTCCCCGTCAGCATTTCAAACTTTACAACTCCGACCGGCAGGAGATCGGAACCGTGTGCAGCGGAACGCTTTCGCCAACGCTGCAGGAGCCGATAGGTACCTGTTCGATTCTCAGAGAGTACAGCAGACCGGGAACGCATGTTATGGTTGAAATTCGGGGAACCATGCATCAGGGAGTTATCAGAGGGCTTCCTTTTGTACAGCGTTAAAGCGTGTTATCATGAAGATGATATGCATCGCAGAGCGGGGCACTTCCGTTGTACGATATTAAAGTGAAACCCGGTGTCATCGTGAATTTTTTCAGGGGATAAGCAAGGCGTGGCATTAAAAAAAACCGCAAAAAAAAACCGTCCGGTTTCCGGAGGCAGAGAGGAACAGAAAAGAGAGATTGCCGGTATCGTCCTGATGCTTGCTGCGTTGTTTTTTATCGGGGCGTTGCTGAGTTTTCATCCTGAAGACGAAACCCGGCTTGCCTCGCTTCCATGGAACGATATTTCAAGCTCTGCAGCCAGAAATACCGCTGAAAACATCAGCAATCCGTTCGGCTTGCTCGGCGCGAGGCTTTCTGCGTTTTTTATCCGTTCATTTTTCGGCTATCCGGCGATTTTGCCCGGTATTGCGCTGCTTTTCTGGGGCTGGTCGCTGTTTCGCCAGAATAGCCTCAAATCAGCGCTCCTGTTTTTTCTCTACATGCTTTTTATGTCCATTGATATCGCGGCTATGTTCGGTTTGACATCGATGCCGTTCAGTGATTATCTGGCCGGAACCATTGGGCGTATGATGGCAGCTATGCTTTCCACGCTTATCGGTTTGACCGGCGCATGGATTCTGCTGATTGCCGTTGCTGCGATAACGAGCTTCTATATGAGTAGAGGGCTGGCATCGCTTTTTTCTGAAAATGTCCGCTCCACCAGAGAAAACTTAGGCAAACCTCTCAGTGTGTTGCGTGGATGGATTGAGGAGAGACGAAAAAAAAAAACTGAGAAAACCCGGCTGAAAGAAGAGAAAAAAAGGCTTAAGCTGGAACGGAATGCGGTTGTTGAAAAAAGTGAGCCTCCGGTATCTGCCGATGTGGATTCTTATGCTCAACCGTTTTCGCAGCAGTATCGGGAGGATGAAGAGTTATTTCCTGCATCGATAGAGCAAACGGTTTCGCTGGATCTGCCGCAATCCTTTGCTCTACCGGCAACTCCGGGGAGTGTTTCCGGTGAACCGGAAATGACCATCAGCGCCGGTGTCCATGAAAAAGAGGCTGATCTTGATGAGCGTCGTTTGAAAGTGAAGACCAAAGATCGTGAGCCTTACCGCTTTCCTTCGATTGATTTGCTTGAAAAAGTTCCTGATGACGATAACCACATCGATGAACAGCATCTTACCGAAAGCAAACGCAAACTGCTCGAGAAACTCAATATCTACAAGATCGATGTGGTGAGGATTTCCACCACGGTCGGTCCCAGAGTGACGCTTTTTGAAATGGAGCTTGCTCCTGATGTCAAAGTCAGTCGGGTCAAAGCCCTTGAAAATGATCTGGCCATGGCTCTTGCCGCAAGGGGTATCCGGATCATCGCTCCTATTCCCGGAAAAAACGCCGTAGGTGTTGAAATTCCCAATAGCAAGCCCAAAACCGTCTGGCTTCGTTCGGTATTGCAGGTTGAAAAATTTAAAAACAGCACGTTGAAACTGCCGATTGTGCTCGGTAAAACCATTGCCAATGAGGTATTCATTGCCGATCTGGCCGCTATGCCCCATTTGCTGATTGCCGGAGCGACAGGGGCCGGCAAGTCGGTCTGTATCAATGTCATTATTTCCAGTCTGCTCTACGCCTGCAGCCCCGACAAGGTCAAGTTCGTCATGATCGATCCGAAACGAGTTGAATTATTCCATTACCAGCAGTTGAAAAACCATTTCCTTGTGCGTTTTCCCGGTATTGACGAGCAGATCATTACCGATCCCCAGAAAGCGGTCTATGCCCTGAAATGTGTCGTAAAAGAGATGGAGCTTCGTTATGAATGCCTTGAAAAGGCAGGTGTCCGCAATATCGGCGACTACAACCAGCGTTTGCCGGAGGAAGCCATTCCCTATCTTGTCGTGATTATCGACGAGCTTGCAGATCTCATGATCACGGCAGGCCGTGAAGTGGAAGAGCCGATTATACGGATCGCCCAGCTTGCCCGGGCCGTCGGGATTCATCTGATTGTCGCCACACAGCGCCCTTCGGTCGATGTCATTACCGGTATCATCAAGGCCAACTTCCCCTCACGGATTGCATTCCAGGTAGCGAGCCGGGTCGATTCGCGCACCATCCTTGACGGTTCGGGAGCCGAACAGCTTCTGGGAAACGGCGATATGCTCTATCAGCCCTCCGACCAGCCGAAAACAATGCGAATTCAGGGGCCATATGTTTCTTCGGACGAGGTTGAAGCGATAACCACCTTTATCGGAGCGCAGAATGCCCTCAAGAATATGTTTGTGCTTCCGGTTCCTGATATGCAGAAAGGCAATGGCGCATCCATGAGCGGAATGCAGGATCGTGACGGGCGGGACAGCATGTTCGAGGATGCTGCCCGGCTTGTGGTGATGCATCAGCAGGCAAGCGTTTCCCTGCTGCAACGGCGTCTTCGTCTCGGATTCAGCAGGGCGGCAAGAGTAATGGACCAGCTCGAATATAGCGGCATTGTGAGTGAAGCCGACGGGAGCAAAGCGAGGGAGGTTCTTGTCAACAGCGAGGACTCGCTTGAGCTGCTGCTGAGGAATCTCGATTAGGAGAATGACAAGCAGCAGATGACGCGAGGTAACATTGGATGGGATCTCCGTTATGGGGCTCGTTGGTTCGGCAATCAGGATGCTGACGGCAAATGCCGGCGAAATTCAGAACCAGACGATCCCGACACGACACAGCCCTCAGGGGAGGCCGAGACGGATGCAGGCCGTGTATCGTGGGATTCTATGAAGCCGTTCCAGCAATACCGTGAGCCTCTTGCCATGCCTATCTCTGGCTACTTCTGTCGAGGTGACTGTTATTTCTGTAAAACACGAACGGCTGCTTCGGTGATGTTACCTGGCAGCCGCTTTGGTTTTCTTTTCGTTCACTGCTTACACCGATTCGACGCGGGCTATTTCAGGAATGGCTTTTTTGATGGCCTGTTCGACTCCGGCACGGAGCGTGAGTGTGCTCATCGGGCATGAACCGCAGGCGCCGAGAAGTTTCACGTCCACAACCATATCCTTGGTGATGCCGACAAGCTGACAGTCTCCGCCGTCAACCTGCAGATAAGGACGGACGGTTTCAAGCGCGGCGATAACCCTGTCGTATAGTGCGTCGCTGTTCGGCAGATAATCTTTGCTGGTGCTCATGATGGAATGCTGTTGAATAGTGATTGAAAACAGAAAATTTTTTGTTTGCAAGGTGATATAATATCACTTCCGGCTGCAAAAAAACAATACAAAAATCATGACGGTTCGTTACTGCAGCAGGCATTGGTAATGGATATCTGTCTTGCGACTTCCCTGGCTGAGCCCGAAAGAGCTGTTGAGGTAACCGACCCGGGATCTGTCAGCACAAAGGGCTTCCCGCTGTCCCCGCCTTCACGTACCTCGCGACCGATAGGGATCGAGCCCAGAAACGCGATTCCCTGAGCCCGTGCGAATCTTTCACCTCCGGCCTTACCGAAAATGTAATCTTTCGTACCGTCGGGCAGCTCGTAGTAGCTCATGTTTTCCACAAGTCCGAGAATCGGAACATGCACTTTGCGAAACATGCTTACGGCTTTCGAAACGTCGGCAAGAGCGACATCCTGCGGTGTGGTAACGATAACCGCTCCGGTAAGGGGGATGGTCTGCACCAGCGTAAGCTGAATGTCGCCGGTTCCGGGAGGCAGATCGAAAATCAGGTAATCCAGTTCTCCCCATTCTACTTCGGTGATGAACTGCTTGATGGCGCTCGATGCCATCGGGCCGCGCCAGATAACCGCAGTATCGGTTTCGATAAGAAACCCGATAGACATAAGCTTTACCCCGTATTTTTCGACAGGGACAAGGTTTTTGTTGACCACCTCGGGTTTGGCATCGTACAGGCCGAACATCGTCGGAATGCTCGGGCCGTAGAGATCTGCATCGATCAGACCGACTTTCGCTCCGCTTTCGGCAAGGCTGACGGCAAGATTTACGGCAAAAGTCGATTTGCCTACTCCGCCTTTTCCGGATGCGACAGCAATAATGTTTTTAACTTTTTTCAGCGGGCGATCTTCTTCATCCTGATTATGGCCGCAGGAGGAGGTGACTTTTGATGTCATATTCACCTCGATTTCATCGGCAAGCGGGACACAGGTTCTTACCGCATCGATGCAGGCCTGCCTGATCTGGCTTTTCATCGGGCAGGCAGGGGTTGTCAGGACTACGCTGAATGAAACCTTGTTCCGTTCATCGATGTGAATATCCCGAATCATGTCAAGCGAGACCAGATCTTTTTTCAGATCGGGCTCCATGACGGTCCGGAGCGCAGCGACAACCTGTGATTCTTCTACGTTATGCATTGATTGACTTTATTGGTGATCAGTAAATAGAGTAAATATGCGAGGAGTGCCCGGATGTCTATTTTTCCATGAAACGCAGTGAAATCGGTACTCCGTCAAGCTGAAACTGTTCACGCAGCTTCTTTTCAAGAAACTTTCTGAAATTGCTTTGTACAAGCTCAGGATTATTGCAGAAAAAAGCAAATACAGGCCAGTGAGAATCGATCTGCGTCATATACTTGATCTTGAGCTCCTTTCCGGACTTTGTTGACGGATGCACAGCGGAGAGCGCCTCTTCAAGAAAGCGGTTCAGAGAGCTGGTGCTGATTTTCCGTGAGCGGTTACGGCTGATCTCTTCTGCGGTATCGATCGCCCGGTACAGGTTCTTTTTTGTCAATGCCGAAATAAACAGCACCGGTATCCATGAGAGGTTGCCCATATGGGAACGGAGGTTGTCCTCATAGACTTTACTGGTTTTCGAATCCTTTTCGATGAGATCCCATTTATTGACCAGCAGCAGCACTCCTTTTTTTCGTTCCTCTGCCATATTGATGATTTTCATATCCTGCTTTTCAAGTCCGGCTCTCGCATCGAGCAGCACAACGGCAACCTGACAGCGTTCGATAGCCTTCTCCGTGCGCAGCGAACTGTAAAATTCAACACCGGCATCGATTTTTGTCCGTTTTCTCAGGCCGGCTGTATCGATCAGCACATACTCCTGCTGCTTGCGGATGAAGCGGCTGTCGATTGCGTCTCTGGTTGTACCGGGGATGTCTGAAACGATATGTCTGTTCGTGCCGAGCAGAGCGTTCACGAAACTCGATTTACCGACATTCGGTCTTCCCACAATTGCAAGTTTTACAGATGTATCATCGTCATCATCGGTATGCTCCGATTCCGGCAGGGATTCCAGAATATCGTCGAGCATATCGGCAACGCCGCTGCCATCCTTGGCGGAGAGGAAATAGGGATTGGTGAAGCCTGTGCTGACGAATGATTCGGCATCGATAGTCAATTGCGGGCTTTCAACCTTATTGACGGCGAAGAAAATCTGTTTGTTCTGAAACGTGCGCTGAAGCAGTTTGCTGATTTCCAGATCGTCGTAGGTCAGTCCGGAGCGTACATCGGTGAGAAATATCACACAGTCGGCATCGCGTATGGCCGTCAGCGTCTGCTCGATCATCGAGGAGCTGATGACGTCGTTGGCAGCACAGTAACCGCCTGTATCCATCAGCAGGAACTGTTTTCCCTGCCACTCGCCAGGCATGATATGGCGGTCACGCGTTACACCCGGGGTGCTGTCTACGATTGCGCTCTTCTGGCGAAGAATTCTGTTGAAAAGGGTCGATTTTCCGACGTTCGGACGACCTACCAGTGCGATTAAAGGCTTCATAAGGCAAAAGGGTCTTGCAAGGCGCGGCGGCTTTACGGCACTGCCTGAAATTCACAAAGAGAGTAACGGTATAATTTGTAGAATTAAATGAAATATTTTACATTGATAAACTTTATTTTTCGGAAAAGTCCAGTTAATCATATTGTACAGCATGAGCAAGACGTTAAGTTTTAAAACATATTCGGCAAAGCCTGCGGAAGTCGAGCGGAAATGGTATGTCATCGATGCCGAAGATCAGGTTTTAGGAAGAATGGCGGCTGAGATTGCCAGAATTCTCAGGGGCAAGCACAAACCGCAGTTCACTCCGCATATCGATACCGGTGATTTTATCGTTGTAACCAATGCCGAGAAAGTTGCTCTCAGCGGAAAAAAGATCGAATATAAAACCTACTTTCACCATTCAAACTACCCTGGTGGCGGCAAGTTCGATCATGTAAAGGATCTTCTGAAGAAAAAACCCGAAAAAGTTATCGAACACGCGGTATGGGGAATGCTCCCGCATAACAACCTCGGACGCCAGTTGTTCAAGAAACTGAAGGTCTATGCCGGTTCGGAGCATCCGCACGCATCGCAGTGCCCCGTTGAGCTGAAAGTTAACTAAACCATAATACAGAGGGAATGAAAGAGGTTATCGATACCGTAGGACGCCGTAAAACCTCGGTGGCAAGAGTGTTCATGACTCCGGGCAAAGGCCGGATCATTATCAACAAGCTGCCGGTGGAAGAGTATTTCAAAGATGAGGTGAGACGCAGCAAGGCGCTCAGACCGCTTGCACTTACCGAAAGAACCGAAGAGTTCGATATTAAAGTCAACGTTCAGGGTGGAGGAATCACCGGACAGTCCGGAGCAGTAAGCCTTGGAATTGCCCGTGCGCTGACCGAGTTCGACGAAACTGTACGCCCGATACTGAAAACCGAGAAGCTCCTGACCAGAGATCCCCGTATGGTTGAACGCAAAAAATTCGGACGCAAAAAAGCCCGCAAACGTTTCCAGTTCTCCAAACGTTGATTTTTGCCTTTTTACTTTTTATATCTCATAAGAAATCCCGCATACCGTGCCATTCCGGATCAGTTCCGGATGAGGCTTCAGGGAAGTGTCCGGCACCGCAAGGTGTCGGATCCCTCGGGGCAGAAGCAGGGTAAAGGTTCCAACTAAAACAAAAGGATGACAGCAATGCCACAGCAGTTCCAGCTTGAAGAGATGCTCCGCGCAGGAGTGCATTTCGGACACCTTGCCCGCCGCTGGTGCCCGAAAATGAAACCGTATATTTTCATGGAAAAAAACGGCGTTCACATTATCGATCTTCAGAAAACCCTTGTACTTGCCGATGAGGCCCTCAGAGCCCTCGAAGCCATCGCTTCCACCGGCAGGGAAATCATGTTTGTCGGTACCAAAAAACAGGCCAAGCATATCATAGCCGAAGAGGCCGAGCGTGCAGGCATGCCTTATGTTTGCGAACGCTGGCTTGGCGGTATGCTGACCAACTTCTCGACTATCCGCCAAAGCATTCGCCGAATGAACTCTATCGACAGAATGGAGACCGACGGTACATTCGATATGATCACCAAGAAAGAACGTCTCATGCTTGCCCGTGAGCGGGAAAAGCTCATGAGGATTCTTGGCGGTATCGCCAACATGACCAGACTGCCGGCGGCGCTTTTTATCGTCGATATTAAAAAAGAGCATATAGCCATCAAGGAAGCCCGTTCGCTCGGCATTCCCATTTTTGCGATGGTCGATACCAACTGCGATCCTGAAACCGTAGATTATGTGATTCCTGCAAATGACGAT
Source organism: Pelodictyon luteolum (assembly GCA_020721225.1). Taxonomy (GTDB): domain Bacteria; phylum Bacteroidota; class Chlorobiia; order Chlorobiales; family Chlorobiaceae; genus Chlorobium; species Chlorobium luteolum_C. The sequence goes on from DYNE01000037.1 coordinate 9,921, forward strand.
GCCATCCGTTCAATTCAACTGATGGTCAAAGCCGCTGCCGAAACTGTAGTTAACGCACGCGCCCTCAAGGTTGAGCAGGAAGTTTTGGCCGACATGGATGAGGAAGAGTCAGGGGAAGAAGTAGAGGCCGACGTTGATGTGAGCGCTGAATAAATCACCTGTATAAGTTCAAGTATATCCAACAAAAAGAGCGAATTTTCCAATGAGCCAGATTTCAGCTAAAGACGTTAAAGACCTGAGAGATATTACCGGGGTGGGAATGATGGACTGCAAAAAAGCCCTTGAAGAGTCTGCCGGCGATATGCAGAAAGCTATAGAGTATCTTCGTAAGAAAGGCGCTGCGCTTGCAGCTAAAAGAGCTGATAAAGAAGCTCGCGAAGGTATGGTTGCCATCAGAATTTCCGATGACCGCAAAGCGGGAGTCATTCTCGAATTGAACTGTGAAACCGATTTCGTTGCACGTGGTACTGTGTTTACCGGTTTTGCCGGCGCCCTTGCCTCTCTTGCACTCGACAATGCGGCTGCATCTCCTGAAGAGCTGCTTGCCCTCTCTCTTGGCGAAGAGTATGGGAACGAAAAGGCTGACGATGCCATGAAAACCATGACCGGCAGGCTCGGCGAAAAACTGGAACTCAAACGTCTTGCCCTGTTTCTTGCTCCTGACGGGGTCGTTGAGTCATATGTCCATCCAGGCGCACAGCTCGGTTCGCTTGTTCAACTTGTCACAGACAGGCCCCAGGAAGCCAGGGATCTTGCCAAAGATCTTGCCATGCAGGTAGCGGCAGCTTCACCGATCGTTGTCGACCGTTCAGCGGTTCCTGCCGATTATATCGAAAAGGAGATGGAGATTTACCGTCAGCAGGCTCTTGGCCAGGGTAAACCGGAACAATTCGTTGAAAAGATCGTTACCGGACGGCTTGAGAAATACTATCAGGAGGTAGTGCTTACCGAGCAATCCTTTATCAAGGACGGTAACATTAAAGTTTCCGATGTACTCAGTGATTTCAGGAAGAAGCACCAGGCGCAAGTCGATGTTAAAGGATTTGTCCGCTATCAGTTAGGAGAGTAAAGAGAAAAAAGCCTCGTTGTTCGAGGCTTTTTTTTTGACCATATTTATTCAGGATCGGTTTAATAACATCATTGCGACGGAGGATGGCATGCTCAAATACAGACGTATCTTGCTGAAACTGAGCGGGGAATCGCTTGCCGGGGATGACGGGTACGGCATCAATGCCGCAATGCTCGACCGGTATGCCGAAGAGATCCGCGAAGCCAGGGATATGGGAGCGGAAATCGCTCTTGTTATCGGAGGTGGCAACATTTTCAGAGGAGTTTCAGAGGCGGCAGCAAAAATGGACCGTGTTCAGGCCGATTACATGGGAATGCTGGCAACAGTCATCAATGCCCTTGCATTTCAGGATGCGCTTGAGCGAAAGGGGATTTACACCAGGCTTCAGACCGCAATTAAAATGGAGCAGATGGCCGAGCCGTTCATCAGGCGTCGCGCCATACGGCATCTGGAAAAGGGCCGGGTCGTGATTTTCGGAGCTGGAACCGGCAACCCCTATTTCACGACCGATACTGCGGCCTCTCTCAGAGCTATAGAGATTGAAGCCGATGTGATCATAAAGGGCACCAGGGTTAACGGCGTCTATGATTCCGATCCCGAAAAAAATCCGCATGCCGAATTTTTCCCGAAAATATCTTATCTCGATGTCATCCGTAAAAACCTTCGGGTTATGGATATGACTGCAATTACGCTCTGTCAGGAAAATGTTCTTCCGATTGTCGTTATGAATATGAACGAAAAGGGTAATTTTACCCGTCTGCTCAGGGGAGAGAAGGTCGGTTCACTGGTACAGACTGAAGGAGCCTAATCATTTTCGTATTCCGGGCCGGTCTGAAACAGACGACTGATGGTCTCTTTTATGGCCGGCCATTCGAATCCCCTGTTCCGAAGGAATACTTCAAGTTTCTTTTTCCGTTCGCTTTCGTCCCGACCTTTCAGGGCAGCCGCTTTTCTGACACCTGCCCGATAGCATAGCTCGGCACCGTCATACTCTTTGAGCAGTGCCTCTGCAATATTTTCCGGAACCCCTTTTCTGATCAGGTCGAACTGCATTTTTCTTTTGCCGACGGGTTTCCGTTTTGAGCGGCTGCTGATCAACTCTTTTGCAAATACCTCGTCATCGATAAGCTGCTTCTGATTCAGATAGTCCAATACCTCCTCTACAAGCTCTTTCCGATATCCTTTTTTCAGCATTTTGCCGGCCAGTTCAAATCTGCTGTGGCTTCGCAGTGAGAGTAGTTTCAGCGCATAACCCTTTGCTTCGTTTTTTGAATGATCAGCCATCTTTTCAGCTCCTGAAAAATTTCGGAAAACAATCTGTTTTTCATTTATTTGCAACCCTGACTCAAAGGAAAATACCATTCCCGACCGGTAAAGAGAATCATGAATTCTGTAAAGCATATAGGAGATGTGGTTTGTGCGATTATCGAGCGTAATGGACGTATTCTCATCGCACAGCGATCGCCCGGAAAATCCCTGGCGTTGAAATGGGAGTTTCCGGGTGGCAAGGTTGAAGAGGGGGAGTGCGCGCCCGAAGCTCTTCGCCGGGAACTTCGCGAAGAACTTGGCATTACTGTAGCTGTCCATCGTCCGTTGACCCCGGTATTGTACGCATATGAATCCTTCTCGCTGCGTCTGCTTCCGTTTCTCTGTGAAATCGAATCCGGAGAACCGGTGCTGCATGAACATTGCGCTCTGGCCTGGGTTATGCCGGAAATGATCGGTTCCTATGACTTTCCGTCAGCGGATATTCCGATACTTGCCGAATATCTCCTTATCCGTTCAGGCAGGTCTGCATGAGGGATGAGTTTATCATCGAGATAAACGCAGCTTGTTGCATATTCAGGTTTATTTCTTTTTTTTTAATCAGTTGTACTAATTATAACGACTTGCCGGCCCAGTCCGGCAAGCATCCATCCGGAGGTTTTTGTGGCACATACGGAACATGCATCGATACGCGATGTTTTCAGCATGCCGGTCATTGTTGCGGCACTGGGCTATTTTGTCGACATTTACGACCTTGTTCTTTTCAGTATTGTGAGGGTTCCCAGCCTCAAGGCTCTTGGTATCGGAGATGCTTCGCTCATCGATGACGGAGTTTTTCTTTTGAACATGCAGATGATAGGCATGTTGCTCGGCGGCATTCTCTGGGGATGGCTGGGCGATAAAAAGGGGAGGCTCAAGATCATGTTCGCCTCGATTCTCATGTATTCGGTTGCCAATATCGCCAACGGTTTCGTGACCTCGCTGCCCGCCTACGGGGTGCTTCGCTTCATCGCAGGCGTAGGGCTTGCCGGGGAACTCGGCGCGGGTATAACGCTGGTTTCCGAAATCCTGCACACCCGCATTCGCGGTTACGGCACCATGCTGGTCGCTTCGATCGGCGTTTCCGGTGCGATTCTTGCTAATTTCGTCGCCAACAGTTACGACTGGAGAACGGCATTTTTCATCGGCGGAGCTCTTGGGTTGCTGCTTCTGCTTGCCCGGTTCAGGGTCGCTGAATCCGGCATGTTCCGCACCATGGAGCAAAAAACCTCCATAAGTCGGGGGAACATGCTTGCCCTGTTTACCGACCGTAGCCGTTTTTTCCGCTACCTGAACTCCATCATGATCGGCGTGCCGATCTGGTTCGTCGTTGGCGTGCTCATCACTTTTTCGCCGGAATTTGCACTTGATCTCGGTGTCGCCGAACCGGTATCTGCAGGCAACGCAGTGATGTTCTGTTATCTCGGCCTGGTATTCGGTGACCTGTCGAGTGGCCTGTTGAGCCAGCTCTTGCAGAGCAGAAAGAAAGCTGTACTGTTATTCATGGTGATGACCGTTGCCGCGGTTGCGCTCTATTTCCTGCAAGGGAGCAGTTCGGCATCCTTCTTTTACGGAGTCTGTGCTTTCCTTGGTTTCTCAGGAGGTTACTGGGCCATTTTCATTACCGTGGCAGCCGAGCAATTCGGTACCAATCTAAGGGCGACGGTTGCCACTACCGTGCCCAACCTCGTGCGCGGCATGGTGGTGCCCATCACCATGCTCTTTCAGTTCAGCCGCGGCTTTCTCGGGCTGCGTTACGGCGCTCTTCTCGTTGGCGGCATCTGCGTCGTAGCGGCATTTCTCTCTCTTGCCGCACTTGAAGAGACCTTCCACAAAGACCTCGACTATTTCGAAGAGTTTATCTGATCCTCATCGTTTTTTCTCTTCTCCGGGCGGCTCATAAAGAGCCGTCCGGCTGAAACCGCATTCTCTTTTCTCCTGTTTCTCCACCTTCGTTGAATGTTTGCATAACCTCCACAGAGTTGTTGCAGACCCGTAATAAAAAAATCTGCGAGCTAAGGTATTATTGAGGCACAAATTCGGTTCTCTTCCAACGAATGTAACGCAATGGAGAAGATAAATGGCATTAAGTGCTTTCAATGAAAACAACTACCTTCAGGCATTGCTCTCGCGTCTGCAGTCGTCGGGTTCGGGTGAAATGAAGATCTCGGTCATTTCAGACCCGCACTATTTTGCCCCATCGTTAGGCACGACAGGAGATGCGTTCGAAGCCTATCTGGCGGCCGACAGGAAAATGATTGCCGAAAGCGATGCGATCCTGCAATCGGCTCTCGATATCGTCAAGTCGGAAAATCCCGATATCCTGCTGATTCCCGGCGATCTGACCAAGGATGGCGAAAAAATAAGTCACCAGGCATTTGCCGACTACCTTTCGGAACTTGAAAGCACTGGCGTCAAGGTGTACGTTATTCCCGGCAATCATGACGTGAATAACCCGGATGCCATGAGTTACGAAGGAGTAACCGCAACGCCGGTGGAGTCGGTCAGTCCTGAAGAGTTCCAGGAGATTTATCATGATTTCGGCTATGGCGAAGCCATTTACAGGGATCCGAATTCGCTGACCTATATCGCAGCACCGTCGGAAAATCTCTGGATTCTCGGAATAGACAGCTGCGAATACGATGATAATGCTAACAGTCCTGAAACTTCAGGAAGCCTGGGTTCTGAAACAAAGGTATGGATTCTCGAAAAGCTTGCCGAAGCCAAACTCAAGGGTATCACCGTTATCGGTATGATGCACCACAACCTTGCCGAGCATTACACCCTTCAGGCCGACCTCTTTCCTGAGTATGTCATTACCGACGATACCTCTGATGGATCGAGTCTTGCACAGGAACTGGTCGAAGCCGGTTTGGGAATGATTTTTACAGGCCATTACCATGCGAACGATATCAATAAAGTGACCGAAAGCGGTTTTTATGAGGTTGAAACAGGTTCACTTGTCACTTGGCCGAGCCCTGTACGTACTCTTGCCGTCAATGGAGATGGAACCGTCGAGGTTACATCAACTTCGGTGACAGATATCGATTTTGATCTGGGTGGTGCAGCATCCTTCGAAGCATACGCTACTGATTTTCTGAATACTGGTCTTGAGCAGCTTGCTGTCTATTATCTGGTTTCCACTTTTGGTGTGACTCAGGAAGCTGTCGCTCAGGTTGCTCCGCTGTTTGCTGCAGCCATGGCAGCTCATTACACAGGAGATGAACAGCCCGATGCGGTAACGCTTGGGACTATACAGGCCATGGCATTATCGGGCGATTCCATGCAGGTCATGCTTGCCGGCGCTTTACAGTCGCTCTGGACGGACAGTCCGACAGCCGACAACAATGCCACGCTCTCCTTCCCGGACTTCTGGGCTGATAAAACCGTCGAGGATCTCAAACAGGCGTTGTCAGATTACGGTATGACGAGTGAAGAGCACTGCCGGACGTATGGTGCAGATCTGGGATTTTCGTCAAATGGTTTCTATACCCTGCAGCTCCTGCACTTTTCCGACGGCGAGGCTGGTCTTCTTGCATCAGAAACTGCGCCTTACCTGGCCTCGATGGTTGATGCGTTTGAAGATGATTACGAAAACAGCATAACGCTTGCCGGAGGCGATAACTATATACCGGGACCGTTTCTTGCCGCTGGTACCGACAGTAGTGTGATAGATGAGCTGAATATGATAACAGGTTCGACGTTGGCTACAACGGCAACCGTACCGATCGGTGCAGTCGATATCGCCATGCACAATGCAATAGACGTCGAGGCTTCGGCAATCGGCAATCACGAGTATGATCTTGGATCGAATGTTTTCGGAGCTTCTTTCAAGGCAACAGGCAGTTATGCGGGAGCGCAATTTCCTTTTATATCGGCCAATCTCGATTTCTCAGGAGATGCCGATCTTAAAAACACCTTTATCGATACGACCGCGACAGCAGGTACTGAAGCAGCCGATACTCTCAAGGGAAAGATTGTGCCTTCAGCCGTTATCGAAGAAAATGGCGAGATGATCGGACTTGTCGGCGCGACGACGCAGATTCTCGAAGCCATCTCCTCTCCTTCGGGGACAGAGGTCAAAGGTTTTGTCGAGGGGACGGAAAAAGACGATATGGTGTTGCTTGCTGCTCAACTGCAGCCGGTGATCGACGATTTGCGAGCACAGGGCGTCAACAAGATCATCCTCATGTCGCATCTGCAGGTCATCGACAATGAAATTGAACTTGCCAGGTTGCTTGCTGGAGTTGACATCATCATGTCTGCCGGTTCAAATACCAGAATGGGCGACAGTGATGACGAAGCTGTGGCTTTTCCCGGTCATGCCGATAATTTCAAATACACCTATCCATTGGTGCTTAGCGACAAAGAGAGCAATACGACACTTCTTGTCAATACCGACAATGAGTACACCTATCTTGGTCGTCTGGTTGTCGAATTCGATGATAATGGAAATATCGTCCTTGACAGCCTGACAGCAAACACTGCCGTAAACGGAGCATATGCTGCTACAGCGGAAAATGTTGCCAAAGCATGGAATATCGGAGTTGATCAGATCGATACCGTAGCATTTGCGGAAGGCACTCGTGGTGGAGCAGTCAAAACGCTCACCGATGCGGTTCAGGAGGTCATCGATGTCAAGGATGGTAATGTCTATGGGTATTCGGATGTCTATCTGGAAGGTGAACGTTCAGCAGTGCGTTCGGAAGAGACCAATCTCGGAGATCTCTCCGCAGATGCCAACGCTTATGCGGCGAAGCTGGGACTTGGCCTGAACAATGCGGAGAATATGTTGATCGTTTCGCTTAAAAATGGTGGAGGCATCAGGGCTCAGATTGGCACGATATCAGCGCCTGATCCAGTTGATGGTACCGTTGACAAGCTTCCGCCTACTGATGGCAGCGTGTCACAGCTTGATGTCGAGAATTCTCTGCGGTTCAATAACCAGTTGATGATGTTCGATACCACCCCCGAGGGGCTTAAGGCCATTCTTGAACATGGCGTTGCAGCCGGGACACTTCAGGGTAGATTTCCACAGATCGGTGGTCTGAAATTTTCCTGGAATCCCGACAATCCTGCCGGTTCACGGATCAGCGATATTTCGCTTGTCGGCGAGGATTACTACATCAATATCTATAATGATGGCGAAAAGCTTGAAACTGCTCCGGAATCCATCTCCATGGTTACGCTGAGCTATCTTGCTAATGGTGGCGATAGTTATCCGATCAAGGCCAATGGCAATAACTTCCGGTATATCATATCCGATGATGACGGTAACATCACGTTGAGTACAGCGGTTGACGAAACCATGAATTTCACGGCAACTGCTTCCGTGCCTGGTGCTGCAACGCCGTTAGGAGAGCAGAAGGCTTTTGAAATCTATATGGAGGCGTTCCATGCTTCCGAAGCGACGGCTTTTGCTGACGGCGATACTCCGGTTGCCGAAGACGCAAGAATTCAGAATCTCGATTTCCGAGAGGAGAACATTCTTGAGCCGTTTGGTTCAACAAATGGGAACGATACCTTTACCGGTACGGCAGAAGACGATATTATGTACGGTTCCGGTGGTAATGACAGACTTACCGGTAAAGACGGTGACGACATTCTCGTCGGTGGAGTCGGTAACGACACCATGCAAGGTGACAGGGGCAACGATACCTACTATGTGGACAGTGACGGTGACATCGTCAGAGAAAACGCCAGTGGCCTGTTCGGTCGCCTGTTTTCTGGCACCGATACGGTTATCTCGACCGTAAGCCGGACGCTTGACAAGAACATCGAGAACCTCGTGCTGAAAGGATCCGATGGAATCAGCGGAACAGGAAATCTCCTCAATAATCAGCTCACCGGTAACGATGGTGATAATATCCTCGATGGATTGTTCGGAAACGATACGCTCGTCGGCGGAGCTGGTGCCGACCAGCTTATCGGAGGTTGGGGACGCGATAGCTTCCGTTACACCAGTGAAAGCGAAAGCGGGCTTACTGTCGAAACCATGGATGTCATATTGGATTTCAGGAGTCGTCAGGACAAGCTCGACCTGTCCGGTATAGACGCAGACATCACGCTTACGGGAGACCAGGCCTTCAGTCGTGTCATTCTCGGCGGTAGCGACCTTTTTACCGGAGCTGGTCAGTTAAGGTTCGATGGTGCTTCCGATATTCTCTATGGAAACATCGACAGCGATGTCGATGCCGAATTCGCTATCCATCTCTGGGGCATAAGTAACCTCCTCTCCTCGGATATCGTACTGTAAGCTGCGATTCGGAATTCGTCAACAGGTTTTCCTTTGCAATCCGCCATGCATTCTTTTCCCCCTGAAGATGTATGGCGGAACCTGTTTTTAAGACTTTTTTCGATAAGCATGTACATGATTTTGCATAACCTCCACAGAGTTGTAGCAGACCCTTAATAAAACTGTTCTTGCACTGTCTTATCATTGTTGAAGATTTTTCCGGTTACCGTGCCATTTCACCACAACTTTAACAAGGACAGGAGCCAAGATATGCCCACAAACAATCAGCACCTTCTCATCGGATCAATAGCGCTGCCCGGATCGGAGATAACGGCATACCATACTGCAACCAGAACGGCATTTGTAATCGGCGGCAATGATGAACTGTATGTTGTCAGCCTTCTCGATCCCGCCAACCCGTTACTGACAGCAACAATCAGGCTTGCCGGCAATGCGCAGAGCGTCGCGGTCAATGCAGACGGCCTGGTCGCCGTCGCCGTTGACCAGAAAGCAACGATTTTGGGCAGTACGGCAACGTACCATGCCGACGGACTGGTTCAGTTTTTCACTATCTCCGGTACGACCGTAATACCTGCAGGCCAGGTCACTGTAGGTTCGCTGCCAGATTCCATTGCTTTCAATGATGCCGGTACGGTGCTTGTTACCGCGAACGAAGGTGAGCCGAACATGTTCTATACCTCGGCAGATGATTCGATGGATCCTCTCGGCAGTATCTCGATTATCGAAGTCAATGCTGCAACTCCGGCTTCATCGGGTGTTACAACACTGACGTTCGACAGCTACAACGATCAGCTTGAACAGTTGCGCAATAAAGGTATCCGGATTTCCGGCGACGATGGGGCAGACGGCATCGATGGCAACCTCGTTGCCCAGGACATGGAGCCTGAATATGTTTCCATCAGTGGCAACAAGGCGTATGTAACCCTTCAGGAGAACAACGCCATTGCGATTGTCGATCTGACAACGAAAAAAATAGCGGCGATCCATCCTGTTGGACTGAAAGACTGGGATCGTGGCACTCCCGAGGCGGCCAGTTATGAATTCGATATCGCCTATCCGGGCGACAGGCCTGATTTCAACGATAACGGTACCATAGATAATGGCGAGGTGGTTGCCGGAGGCCTTTCAGGACTCTGGTATGACGGCACGGAGACGATTCAGGGAATAGAATACGAAATTTATTACAGCATCACCGATCGTGGACCCCAGGCATTCAGTGTCGGAGATCGCCCGGGTGACGATCCCTCCGATCCTGCGATTGGCCAGAAGGTGTTCGAAGATCCCGATTTTCCGATCACGGTATATAAGCTCGGAAAAGCGAATGGCCAGTACGTCGAACTTGACAGCACGACCCTCAAGGTCCCTGATGGCAGTGGCGGCTTCCGCGATGCAACCGGTCTTGGTATGCTCGATCGTAACGATGCCGCTTACCTGAACAACGGCGATAACACCTACACCCTGCTCGGGAAAGATCAGTTTGGCCTCGATACCGAATCGATTCTGCATCTCACGATTTCGGGACTGAACAACGGGAAGCCCGTCTTTGCCGTTGCGGACGAATACGGTCCGCAGATCGCTTTGTTCGATGCCTCTACAGGGGAGATGATCCATCGTATTGTTCCAGCGGGAACGGATTTTGCCGCGGCAACCGATATCGAGTATGCCGATGTTCCGGCTTACACTCTTCAGACGCTTCCCGCAATCTACAGCACCATCTTCAATAACCGCGGTTTTGAGGCGATGGCCTATAACAGCGATGACGGGCTGCTCTACGCATTCGTACAGAGCCCCCTGAGGCCAGCAGGTTTCGATAACCAGGAGGTTGTCAGGATCATCGCAGTTGATCCGGCGACCGGCGAAGCCGTTCATGAATACATCTATTCGCTTACCGGCGAGAAAGGCCAAGACAAGATCGGCGACGCAGTATATGATGCGGAACATGACGTATTTTACGTCATCGAACGTGATTCGGGGACAACATCGAACGCAAACAAAACCATTTTTGAAATCAGCCTTGCCGGAGCAACCGATACGCTGGACTACACGACTGGCCAGGACGGAAAAAGCTGGGAGCAACTGCTCGGTACCGGAGTGACGCAGCCTGAGCTTGCCGATGTCGAGAGTCTTGCCGATGCGTTGCAGGACGATATTGTTTTTGTAAACAAGAACGAACTGCTTAATCTGCCCTCTCTTGGCATTGACCCTCGTTTCGACAAGGCCGAGGGACTTGCGCTCAAGCCGGACGGCACGCTCGTCGTCGGTTTCGATAACGACTTTGTCCATGTGGACGGACGGCCCGACAACATGCTCGTTGAAATCAGCTTCGATGAGCTTTCGGTAGATACCTCCGACAAGGATGGCGGCGTCGATCCGGGGCAGCGGCCATTCTACGGCATGCGTATGCCCGATGGCATCGATAGCTACCAGTATAATGGCGAAACCTTCATCGTCATGGCCAACGAAGGCGACGGCAGAATCCGCCCGGATGCTGTCAATTTTGTCGTGGAAGAAGAGTACGATGGGGCATATCTGAAGCTGATCGCGACGCTTCCTGGCGGGGTAACGCCTGTCGATACGATAACCGATCCATTGACGAATGGAACCTTCTACGTGATTGAATCCGATAAAACTGATAATGAGGCCGAAAAAGTCAAAGAAGGTGATGAATATTTCCTCACCATGAAGTATGGCTGGCAGTCGGACGATTACTTCTATTCCGATGAAACCCGTCTCGTCGATTATGAAGACCTCGAAAAACTGAATCAGTACATCCAGGATGAAGGCAAGAAGTCAGGGGAGATCGGACGTCTCAAAACCATCAACACCGAAGTTTACCTCACCGATGAAGCAGCTGAAGATCAATCGCCCGAACAGGTGATCGGTTTCGGCGGACGGTCGTTTTCCATCATGGACAGCAAAGGCAATATCGTCTACGATAGCGGCGATCTGACTGAACGGGCCGCAATTGAAGCCGGGGTGTATGACGACGGGCGTTCGGACGATAAAGGCACCGAGCCGGAGAATGTAACGCTTGCCGAAGTAGACGGTCGCATCTACGCGTACGTCGGTCTCGAACGGGCCAACAGCGTGGTTGTTTTCGATGTCACCAACCCATACGAGGTGGAATTTGTCGAACTTCTCGATGTCGAGGGCGATACGGGATTCGTTTCGCCAGAAGGTCTGGTTACCGGCAGCGGCTTACTGATCGTGTCCAACGAAGTCGAGCCGGGTCTGTCGATATATGCGCTTCCCGATACACCGACTGTGGAAAAACTGCTTGAAGACGTTACTGTTCTTGAAGATGCGAAGCTGCACCATGTGGTGCTTGCCGATGCCTTTGCCGATATCGAGGAAGGCGACAGTCTGACCTACACGGCAACGCTGGCTGACGGTTCTCCGCTGCCCGGTTGGCTGCAGTTCAGCCCGTCGCATCACGATCTGGAGACGATGGAAGCGTACTTCCTGAACGAAAACAACTCGGCCAAGTGGGCGACCGACTCGGCCTCGGCAATCACGGCTATGGTGACAGGGAAGAAGACCGATGCGGGTAACCTCTCGTGGGCGTACGGCGATCCAGCTGACGGAGCGCTGACGACCATCGCCGAAACGCTGCGGGCCGACTACGGCTTTGCTATCGGTGTGGCCAGCACGGTGGAGTTCTCGCACGCCACGCCAGCCGGAGTGGTGAGCCACAACGTGAATCGTGGCAACACATGGGCCATTTCGCATGAGATACTGACGGAAACGCAGCCGGAAGTGGTGATCGGCGCGGGTCTGGACAGCTACTTCGCCAAGGCGGGGGTGTCGAAGACGCCGACAAGTACCGACTCGGATGCCGACAACAACGGCTTCAATGATGAGTACGATGCCTTCCACAATGGCACGGTGACCGACTACACCGAAAATGTGGAGTTCGTGGAGCGCGAAGCGGGTGTTGACGGCGGTGATACGCTGGCCGCAGCGGCGGCGAACGTTGACCTGTCAACCGGCGAGAGGCTCTTTGGCCTGTTCGGCACCTCAGGCGGCAACTTTGAATATTACGATGTCGAGGATACGCCGGGCACGGTGACGATCACGCGCAGCACGGGCGACGGTACGCCGGCGGTTGACGAAGACCCGACGATGGCCGAAATGGCTAACGCCGCGCTGAAGGTGCTGAACCAGGACAGCGACGGCTTCTTTGTGATGTTCGAGCAGGGCGATATCGACTGGAGCAATCACGCCAACGACTACGAAGCCATGATCGGCGGCGTCTATGATCTTGATCTCGCGGTTACGGAAGTCGAAAACTACGTGGCGAGCGGCGCCAACGGCATTGACTGGTCGAACACGCTGGTGATCGTAACCAGCGACCACTCGAACAGCTACATGCGCAACGAGAACGAACTAAGCGTCGGCGATCTGGGTGAAGTGGGCACGGACGTGACCTACGCCTCGGGTGGTCACACCAACGAACTGGTGACGGTCACTGCGCGCGGTGCCGGCGCGGAGTATTTCGCCACGCTGGCTGGCCAGATTTACGCCGGAACGGAGATCATCGACAATACGCAGATTTACGCAGCGATGATGAACGCGGCAGAGAATGCGGGGGCGGAGCACATCATCCTGATGATCGGCGATGGCATGAACATCGAACACGAAATTGCTGCCAGCCGGTACCTGTACGGCGAAGACTTCGGTCTCTCGTGGGATGACTGGGGCACGCTGGAAGATGGCTGGGCAGGCTACGCCACGACATGGGACGTGACTTCTTATGACAATTACGCAAAACTGGACGGAGCAGCAGCCTACAGCGAAGCGACGTTCGATCCGCTGATCGGTTACGATCCGTCCCGTGGCGGCGAAACGCC
>DYNE01000038.1 GCA_020721225.1 Pelodictyon luteolum
CTGATCAGCGGGAAGCTTAATTTTGGCTTACCCACTTGAAATAGCGAGGAGCCTAAAAAATGATATAGCGGCCAACCGGAAAACTGCACAGCCCCGGCAAGAGTTCGTTACGAGACCGACCGATACGGGGTGACTGTGACAGTTCATGGAATTTACCGTCAATGGAGTCGATAAACTCAACTGCTCGGTTCGGACTGTCTTCTGCGATATAACTCCATATTTCGGAAAGATCGTCGAAAACGAGAGGGCGGATCCTGATTGTTGGCATGATGCTCTCTTGTTCACTCCTTATTTCTTTCCCTGCCGGCTTTCTTTACCTCTTCAGGGTCCCAGACGAGCGCCGTCCCGCTCTCTATTCCCGCACGAATATCCTGCCGTAACAGATCCATCTTTGCCTGACGAATGGAATCCTGCTCGGCCATTAGACGCAAGGCTTCACGCATAACCTCACTTGCAGACGTATAGAGTCCGGACTTGACTTTGTCACGCACCATTTTTTCAAGCGATGGTGTCAGATTAATGTTCATTGCCATGGTTTCCTCCTTAGTAACAGTTCTTATACAAATCATGTCAATTTATGATAATCTCTGACAATAATAAAGCAGTAGCAACTCTCTTCGCCTGCCAGGAGGTCGAGAACCAAGGAATTCCTGATGATTCAACGGCCTTATAAAACAATGCAAGCCCGCCAGGAATCAACCGTCTGATTCCTCCTTCCCTGCGCGTTCATGCTTTCCCTCCTGAAGAATCACATAGATGGTCCGCTTGCGTATGCACGTAGTGAGGCAACCGAGGGTTTTGTCGCTCATGTCCCGGATGAAGTTGATGTCAAAGCAATCCGGCAGAGTCTGGGTCTGACGCAACCGGAATTTTCCCTTCGTTTCGGTTTCGATGTTCAGGCTGTGCAGGACTGGGAACAAAAACGTCGTCAACCTGACCGTGCCGCAAGGGTATTGCTGAAAGTCATTGCCCGTGAACCCGAAGCCCTCCAGAGAGCCCTGGCTCAATAAACCCTGCCATTCATCGCATTTTCCCGCATCAGCCTTATGCCAGCGTTGATTCATGCAAACCCGCCATGAAAAAATGTCGAGTTCCTCGAAAAGTGTATTGCAGGAGTGGGCAGAGAAAAAGTATCTTTATGGATACATTATGAGCGAAACAATCACCATAAAAGTTACTGCCGATTTTGATCACTGGCTGAAGAGGTTAAAGAACCTGCAGGCTCGTGCGAAAGTTATTGCGAGGATCAGGAGTGCCGGAAAAGGCAATTTCGGAGATTGCAAGCCTGTTGGGGACGGTGTTTCTGAAATGCGGATTCATTGCCGGTCAGGATACCGGATTTATTTCATGCAGAACGGATTGACGGTGTATATCCTGCTCGTCGGGGGTACCAAGGCAACTCAACAGCAAGACATTACAAGGGCGAAAGAAATTGCCCGTACTATCAAGGAAGGAAATTATGAGCAAAGTGACAGTCCGGGATTTTGACCCGGCCAACTATCTCGACAACGATGAAATGATTGTCGAATACCTCAAGGCAACCGCAGAAGACCCTGATCCCGAAGTATTTCTTGAGGCTTTGGGAGATGTTGCAAGAGCAAAGGGTATGGCAGAAATTGCCAAAAAAACAGGACTTGGTCGTGAAAGCCTCTATAAGGCTTTGCGGCCGGGAGCACACCCGCGTTACGAAACCATTAAAGCTGTTCTCAAGGCCGTCGGCGTGGAAATGACATTCAAACAGGTTTCCTGAGCCCTCGATATCTGACAGTTGCTGCCCTTTCCGGATTCTGGTCGAAGGTGCTGACGCAGATATATCCGATTCATTGCCCCTTAGGGGTTTCCATCTATCGGCAGTTGTCAGGATGAACTCTATGACCTTTGATTTCAACTGTCAACAAATGCGGATTCACACTCTATTCTGACACGATTCCGGCAATCATCCTGACATCAGGTCAGGGTATAGTTCAGATAGACAATCTCTTGTCATGGAGTGTCGGTTCGACCGGAACCGGCTTATTCCATTTCCAATACAACTATGCCGTTACCCGAAAATCCTCCCCACCAAAAAACAGGCACCTGTTTCGAACCAAGAAACCCACCATCAAGCCCACTCTCCCCCTTTCCCACCCATTCCCTCCTCATCGCTAACCGCCCATCTGGCTTGATAGCTTGATAGTTTTTGAGCAAGAAAAGTGACATTCAATCCGGCCCACGGCTCACCGCACACCGCTATCCCCGTCTTCCCTCTGGCTGCATAATACCGACTACCGGCCCACCGCCCACGGCTAACAGCTCACCTCTTCTTCATCCGTGAAAATCAATTCCCTCTTCAATCAGCGGGAACCGCGTTCTTACTCTTACAGCTGGATAGCTTGACAGCTCGATAGCTGAAGAGCTTAACACAATCCCCCGGTCAACCCTCATCCATCAATCTGTGCTAATCCGTGCCAATCCGTGGGCAACTCTTCCTCTTCAATTCCCCCCGGCCCACAGCCCGCCGCTCACAGCCCACAATCTCCCCCCCCCTCGTCACTTTTTCTCTGGGTTTTCCGGCTACCGGTTACTGAATACTGAATACCGCCCACCTCTCATCGTCTGGCCTTGGAATTGTAAATGCATTATTGAAATAGAATGGGAATTACTGCCGGCAAAAGTCTGTCTCGCTCGAATTCAGGTCACGGACTGCAGATCGGCACCCTGACCAGCTGGCATTCTGCGAATTTCTACATCAATGGCTTCAACGATTTCAGGTTCCTGGCAATATCTGTTTAATTCCATCTTCTCAAGAATCAGCATACGCAAGAAATCGGAGGCACTTCACGGTGCGACTTCACTGCATTCCGAACAGAAAAAATTGAGCCTTACCTATCAACAGATAACCTGGACATGGAAACCTGTGCAATAAGCGTGATCGATGTTTGTGGAGCTCCTGTTGTGTAATGTTCAAAAGTCATATTTCATAATCTGAAACGTTAATTCGGATTTGAAAAATAAGATCGACCTCCTGAAGTGGACCCCATTGATAAGCCAAACAACCATCCAGTCGGGGCAGCTCACCCCCCGCAAAGCTCGATGAGCTTCGGATAGACGATATCGATCTGCTGATCCGGCTGGTTGGGATCGATGAGGTCGTGGCCGAGGCTGAGGGATGTATCGAACGTAAATGAGGTAAGGTTCACCTGATGCGCTTTCCACCGTTCGACGATCTGCAGGGTGCGTTCATTGCTGATGGAGGTGTCTTTGGAATTGAAAACCATGACGATCTTTTTTGCGGCGGGAGCATGCTGCTCCGCTGCCTGCTCGACCACGAAGCCGAGGCGCAGAATTTCGGTAAGCGCACGCCTTGAATAACGGGGATAGGCGTAGGGTGGCGGAACATCCTCTTTCAGCTTCTCGTCCCACCAGCTCCAGGAATTCGGGAGCACGGAATAGATGTTCATGACTGCGGCGGTCAGCTGAACAGGAATCTCTTTGAACCCGAATGCCGGAGATATGATCACAGCAAGATCGATGTCGCTGCGATGCTGTGCTGCCCAGGCCGTGGTAACACCCCCGGCGGATATACCCATCATCACTACCCGATCACCCAAACCCCGGGCAATATCGACAACTTCGTCGGCATAAGCGGCAAGTTCTTCCGCGCTGAGCCGGGCCTGATCGTCCGTCATGCGATAAGCCAGTCCATGATGCGGCAGCGGAGCGATCAGCACATTATCTCCGAGATCGTAAAAACGCTTTCCAAGTTCATGAAACTGCTTCGGACAACTCGTGTACCCGTGAACCAGTATGACGGCGCGAGAGGTCTTTCGTTTATGTGACATCAGTTCGAGGCGGCAAAGCGGATTCATCAGCTTTTTCCCCTGAACGCTGAGAATTTCGGCACGGCGAGCCGCCGCCGCAAAGTCATCTGCGGGATGCGGATGTGACATGAGCTTCGGAAGGTTTCTGGGCTTCAGGATAAACAAGAGGGTCACCAGAACAATACCGGAAACAAGAAGCAGCATCCACTGCCGTCGTAAGGCGTTCAACAGGTTGTGCATGATAATAATCCTCCAGTGTGATGCGATGCATCCGGTTCATCCGCCGCAATAAGTCCTGTAAAAAAGATACGACAGGCAGCTTGATCCAGCAACAATCACACCGTATTTTACGACTGCATAATCCTCGATGCGCAATGCTATGCACAGGGTCAGCCAGCCGTTGACCGTCAAAATCACGATAGATCCCAATATATAATCCCCCTTTTCCGATGCGTTATCTCATCCGTTTGCTTCTCGCCTCTACCTTCATGCTTTTGCCGTTTTCCCTCTCCGCGACTGCCTCGGGCATACCCGAACTGGTTAAAATCAGCGATCGTGTCTATGCGATAGTCGGCGACACCGGCAACCGCACGCCGCAGAACTTCGGCAACAATGCCACCTTCGGTTTTATCGTCACAACTGATGGCGTGGTTGTCATCGATGCGGGAGGCAGCTATAAAGGTGCGGAACAGCTCCATACCTTCATCAAGGGAGTTACCGACAAGCCGGTAAAAATGGTGATCAATACCGGTGGACAGGATCATCGATGGATGGGAAACGGCTACTTCAAGGCTCTCGGCACTGAAATCGTAGCAAGCAGTAAAGCCGTAGCTGATCAGAAAAACCGTTCGGGCGAGCAGCTTGCCATGCTCCGTTCTCTGGTCGGAGACAAAGAAATGGAAGGTACCCTGCCGACATACGCCGACAGAACATTCGGGCACGAGCTCCGGCTCATTGTGGGAGAAACCGCGATCGAGATTCATCATGCCGGCCAGGCGCACACCCCCGGCGACGCATTCGTCTGGCTTCCGAAGGAAAAAATCGTGTTCAGCGGCGATATCGTCTATATGGATCGCATGCCCGGCATTCTCGGCCATTCCAGCAGCAAGAGCTGGATCGGAGCTTACGAAGCCATCGCGGTATGCAAACCTGAAATCGTGGTGCCGGGTCACGGCCGCCCTGCCGGGCTCGACAAGGCAAAGCGCGACACCTTCAACTATCTTGTGTTCCTGAGAGGTGCAGTTGCCGAGTTCATGAAGCAGGGCGGCGAAATCAGCGAGATACGCAAAATCGACCAGTCACGCTTCAACTACCTCCAGAACCACGAAACCCTCTCAGGCAACAACGCCTGGAGGGTTTATGAAGAACTGGAATGGGAGTAACGGCAGATCAATTTCGGCTGAGGTGGTCGAGAAAGGGTTTTGCTTCGAGAAAGCCGACTACCCTGCTGCCGGGAATCTCGTTGCCTGAAGCGTCGAAAAAGATGATGGCGGGAGGGCCGAATATGCCGAACCGCTTCATGAGGGCTTTGTCGTCGGGGGTGTTGGCGGTTACGTCAACCTGCAGGAGGGTTGTGGTTTCGAGCTGCTTCCGAACTGCCGGGTCGCTGAAGGTGAAGTGTTCCAGCTCCTTGCAGGAAACACACCAGTCGGCGTAGAAGTCGAGCATGACCGGTTTTTCCGCCGATGCGAGCGCAGCGTCGAGCTCGGCTTCCGAACGGATTCGGGTGAACTTCAGGCCGGTTTCCTCCACAGAGACACTGCCTCCGGTACGCGAGCGGAAAGGAGCAAGGGGTTCGAGCGGGTTGGTTCCGCCTGCAGCGGCTCCGGCCAGTTCGAGTATGCCGATAACGAGCAGGACGATTCCAAGCGCTTTGCCGAACTTCATGGCGATTGAGGGTTTTTCAGGCAGCGAGTCGAACAGGTGCAGAAAAACCGCACAAAGCATGGCTAAGGCTCCCCAGAGCAGCAGCACCAAAGGACCGGGAAGCACCGGAGAGACCATCCAGATCGCGACGGCGATGAGCATAAGCCCGAAAAGGTATTTGACTCCGTTCATCCATGCGCCGGCTTTCGGCAGCAGGGTTCCTGCGGAAAGCCCGACCAGCAGCAGCGGAATGCTCATGCCCATGGCCATGGAGAAGAGCGCGAAACCTCCGATCACCACGTCGCGGGTCTGGCTGATATAGACCAGGGTGCCGGCAAGCGGAGCGGCAACGCAGGGGCCAACGATCAGCGCGGAGAGGGCTCCCATAAAGAAGACCCCGGCAATCTGGCCGCCTTTGAGCTTGCCGCAGGTTTTGGCTATGCTGCTCTGCATGATACCGGGTATCTGCAGCTGATAGACATCGAACATCGAAAGGGCGAGTACCACCAGCAGGAGCGCGAACAGTCCGAGCACCCAGGGCTGCTGCAGGGCGCCGGAAAGCCCTTCGCCGGCAAGTCCGGCGGCTATGCCGAGCAGGGTGTAAACCATCGCCATGCCGAGACTGTAGGTAACGGCAAGCATGAAACTTCTCCCTCTTCCGTAACAGCCGTCCCCAACGATAATAGACGAGAGAATGGGGATCATCGGCAATATGCATGGCGTGAAGGCGAGAAGCAGGCCGAAAATCAGAAAGACAAAACTGATTTTCAAAATACTGCGGCTTTCGAGTATCGATTGTGAAAGGGATAAATCGCCCTCGGGCTTTGCCGCCGAAGCTTTTTCTGAAGAATCCGGAGCTGTACCCCCATCAGTTATCAGGAGATTGCCTGAAGCACCGCCTTCGGGAGTCGCAACAGGTTGCAGCAGGCCCGGTTTTGAGGGATCAACCTGGAAAATACGATTAAAAGGAGCATAACAGAGGCCGTCTTCAGCGCATCCCTGATAGGTAACCGTGAGTGTAAACGGAGCCGAAGCCTTTAGGACGGGTACTTCTACCCGCAGTTTGTCGTGATAGACCGCCATCCGCTCGTTTGTGGAGGGATCGGTCACTATCTCGCCTTCGGGCAAAACAGGATCATTCAGCTCGGTCTCTCCGCTTTCAACAGCTATCTTCACCTGATCTCGATAGAGCTTGTACCCTTCGGCGATCTCCCATTGCAAAACCACCGAGCGGGAAGCGGTCAACTTCGCCTTGACCTTGAATGCCTCGTCAGGATCAAGAAAATCAGCCGCAAAAACGGAGTTGAGAGAGAAAAACATCAATAGAAAAGCCACTGCAAGAGATAACGCACGATGAAACATAGGGATCGGTTACAGATAATGGTTTGGGGAAAACAGTGACGAGAGGCATGCTTTCTTTTATGCGCACCTGTATAAAGCTATTGCACGCCCAAATTGCTGCGTTGTCCCGATGAATCGGGACTCCGTCCACCTTGCTCTTTGGACGCTCATCACACTGTATAAAGAAACCCTTATGTAATCAGGGTTTAGCGGGCCGCGGCATGAGACCGAGAATCAGTTTTTCGAGATCCGGCCTGGTCTGGGCGCCCGGCTCAACAGCCCGAAGCCTGCCGTCGCGACCGACAGCGAAAAGCAGCGGCACCGAGGAGACTCCGCCTGAAACGTGACGTCCGAAGCTTTTAAGAATCGCCTCGTCTGCCATGATGACCGGATAGTTGATGCCGTGCTCCCAGATAAAATCAGGCATGGACTTCTCATTATCCTTATATGCCATCCCGATAAAGGTAAATCCCTTTTTCTCATATTTCTCCTGCAGGGCCACCATATCGGGGATCTCTTTTCGGCAGTAAGGGCACCATGAACCGAAAAAGTTAACAATATATGCCTTGCCGGCAAGCGTTTGGTTTGAAACTGCGTCTCCCTGTATACTTTTGGCGGAGAACTCAGGAGCAAGGGCCGCCTTCGCAGCGACTTTCTGAACAGGCTTTGCAGCTTCCGCATCCAGGCCATTGCATGGCGATAGCGTAAGAAAAAGAGAGCCCGCAAGCATGATCGTCCGCAATGGTTTCATAATCTTGGTCATCTGTTGATAAATTTTCTTTGAATATAGTACTCATCCCACGGAAAACCTTTTGCAAGGTCAGGTGAGGTCAAGGCCCGGATTATTGCCGATGTTCCTGAGAACCGGAGTGTTGAGCTTGTGAATTTCAACACTCTTCAGCTCCTGCAGATGAGCGGCTACGGTCTCCCAGACAGGTTCGCCGGGCGATTTCGCTCCGACCGTAGCCCATCCGGCAACCCGGTATTTTTTCGATGCCTCTATGCGCTCTCCGTTTTCAAGCCGCATCTCGTCAATACGACTGCCCATGGTTGCCGTCGGATCGATCCTGTAGGTCATGCCGCCCACGCGTACCATGTCGCCACCCTGCTGATAGTAGGGATCGGGGTTGAAGAGGTTATCGGCGACATCCTCGAGGATATTCCTGATATCCTGGCCGGTCATGTCGCGGGCATAGGTTTCGGGATAGGTCATACAGGTCTGGTCGAGCACATGTTCCATGGTGATGGTCTGGCCCGGCAGTACCGTAGTGCCCCAGCGGAATCCCGGCGAAAGGGCTATCTGCGCTTCGTTACGCTTGCGCAGCGCATCGCAGATCACCTGGTCGAACGGCCCGTCGAAGTTGCCCCGGCGATAGAGCAGCCCGCCAGCCGTGGCAAGCGGTTTCTGCAGCGTTGCAAGGTGCGGAGCCCTTATGCGGTCGATAAGCGACTGCATCTTTTTATTGGCAGGCAGCTCGTTGGCAAAGACCGGAAGCAACCGGTATCGGTACTCCTTCTTGCCTCCCCCTCCCAGCTTGAGATCCATAACGCCGAGAAACTTGCCGTTCGAACCGGCGTTGGTAACAAGGGTGCGTCCTTTGGCGTTCTTCACTTCGAATGGTTGCGGCACGCCGTCATGCGTATGACCCCCGAAAATCACGTCGATACCGGTTACATCCTGTGCAAGTTTGATATCCACATCCATACCGTTATGAGATAGCAGCACGACGGCATCAGGCTTCTCTTTCGAAAGTACGGTATCGACAAGTTGCTGCAGGTCGATTGCATTGATGCCGAATGTCCAGTCGGGAATGAAGCGCGAGGGATTTGCAATCGGCGTGTAGGGAAACGCCTGTCCGATCACGGCTATCCGGTGTTTCCCGAGCGTTTTCATCACATACGGGCGGAAGGTATGTCCGCTCGCCTCGTCAAAGGCCTGCGCTCCGCCAAAGAGCGCATCCTCCCTGACTTTCACATTCTGCGCAACGAAATCGCCCTTGAAGGCGGCGATGTTTTTGCGCACCTCGTCCTGAAAATAGGTAAACTCCCAGTGGCCGGTCATGACATCCACCCCAAGCAGGTTGCATGCTTCGACCATATCCATGCCGCGATTCCAGTACGCCGTACCTGACCCCTGCCAGGTGTCGCCGCCGTCGAACAGCAGGGTCTTTTCGGAACCGAACTCTCCACGCATCCGTTCGACAAGGGTCTTCAGATGTGCAAACCCGCCAACCTTGCCGAATCGCTCGGCCGCACCGACATAATTGACCGGGGTATAGGCGTGAACAAGAGGGCTGTCAGGCGAGATACCATAGTATTTCAGGAGCGAACCGGTAACAAGATGCGGAGGACGCCCGAGGGAACTACCCAGACCGAGGTTCATACTGGGTTCACGATAGTAAACCGGCATGAGCTGTGCATGGGTATCGGTAATGTGCAACAGGCGGATATCGCCGAATTCCTGCATGTCATAGATATCAGTTCCGGGCGTGCGGCTGCTTGCAAGTCCGGGAATCAAGCCTGCCGCTCCTGCGAGGCCGAGGATGCGTAAAAAATCACGGCGGGAAAGCTGCATAAGAATGAGTCGTTTTAGGGTATAAAAAATCGTTACTGACGGCACTGTCCCGCACGATCACGGTACGGGACAACTCCTGATTGATTCGGCGGAAAAGATGTTACAGTTTCGGTACAAGCGTTTCCCAGTTCTGCTGCATATACCTGCCCTGGGCAAGAGCCTGCTCTCCCTCATCAAGTGCCTGCCTTGCGATTTTTGCCGCCTCCGCTTCCTGTCCGCCTTCGAGAGCCGTTCTTGCGCTCTTGATAAGCGAAGCGGTTTCGCGCCACTCGAAGCCGATTGCCGCAGCCTCTTTCCTTTTGGCCTCGGCCTGCTCGATCAACTCCTTCGCCGCGGGTTCGGCCCGAAGTTCGCCGACACCGGCAAGCAGGACGAGCATGACTGACACGGATAGTATTTTCCTCTTCATAACGTTCTCCTTATTTACGTGAAGCTGGGCCGTTAAAGATCAAACCGTTCGACATCGCGGTTTCGAAAAACTCAAGATTACAGTACTCCTCGCTCTGCGGAGCGAACGATTTTGCTCCGGTATCATTGGAGCAGCCTCCGTAGCGTTTGTGCAGGGTGCCGATTTCTCCCCATTTGGAACGATAAACGGGAAAATGGGTAGTGTGGCCAAGTGCCGGACTGAGAATTTCAGCACGAAGTCTTCTGCCGGCATACTGCATGTGGCAACCGGCGCAGGACATGTTGAGCTTTCCATGCTTGGCATAGAATAACTCCTTGCCTTTCATGTAGGCTTTATAGGCCCCTTCGCTTTGCACCTTCACGTCAACCGGATTCCCCCTGCTGATAAAAGCCATATAGGCCGATATTTTAGCAATATCGCCGGCTTTACATGCGAGCGGCTTTTCCCCGTTGGCTACCCTGCAGTCGTTGATGGCCATCTCAAGGGTCACCACCTTGCCCTTTTTCTCGTCGTAATAGGGATAGTTCTGCCGGACAGCGCCGCCATTCGCGAAACAGCTTCCATAGGTTTTACCATTGGCAAATGGTTTTTCAAACAGGGCTTTTCCATCCTCAACAGAAAGCGCATAGGGAGGGAACTCCTCCATCTCCTTCCACTGCTGACGGGAATCCTCATCGATGGCATACACCCCGTCGGCATAATCGGCAAACTTGACATCGGGAAACTGGGCAGCAAAATAATTCCTGAACGCCTGTATATCGGCCTGCACCCTGGCCTGATAGTCGGCAGCCTCTACCCGTACGGCTGCAAACATGGCAGCCAGAACAACCAGAAGCGCAAAAGAACGGTTAAGCGGTATTTTTTTCATGACACCTTCTCGATTGAATTATGAGTTACACTGCGCTGATAACGCTGTCTGCCTTTTCGGTTCCGCCCTTGTTGTCAACCCAGGAGATCGTTACCGTTTCTCCAACACTGCCACCGGTAAACTGGAACGCCAGGTAGGGATCCTTTGAGACGCCGGGGCCAAGTTCCGCCTGAAACACCCGTTCGCCCTTGTGTTGCGCGTTCACTTCAGTGATGTAATGTCCAGGGACAAGTTTACCGGTTTCATCCTTGCGCCTTCCTGTTTCCATGACATGCTGAACGAGAATTTTTACTGAAACGACATTATTCTGTGCTACCGCCTTGACTTTCATAGCAACGCTCCTCTGAATGATTATTGATGAATTTTTCTTCAGCCGCCGCAGCCGCCGATAGTTACCTTGACCTCTTTTACCGCCTTGTACAGCTTTCCGCCGGCCTGAACCAGCACAACGAGATTCGCGGTTTTCGCCATCCGAAGCCGCAGGGACACGTCAGGACGCATGCGCGGCAAAATGTCGAAAGAGGCTACCAGAGGAGCGAAATTCGCTTCGGAAAAAATGGTAATGTTTGATGCCCCCGCAATAGTCGTGGCAACCGAAACCGGCACATAGGCTCCGTTTTCGGCAATCTCCGGCGACTTGATCTGAATGGCGGCGGAATCTTCAATAGGCAGATTGCCGTATTTTGCTGCAATAGCCGCAGCCATAGTTTCCGACATGAACGCTTTCTGATTCCAGGCAGCAAAAACCCGCTCAGGAACAGCAGAAATAACTGCCGCATACGCTATTGTACCGGCAACAGACTTGAAAAATTGCCTTCTGGAAACACCCATACCGACCTCCTTCATGAGAATTTGTTTGCAAAATGACCCGTCCATCAGGCCTTATTAATAGAATTGACCACAAAAAAACACCACCCAGTACTCAGCACTCATCCTGTTTCCTCCCCACTTCAACGTAGCACGTAACCCGTAACACAATCATCACTCAGCACCAAGCACAAAGAACTCAGCACCAAGAACCCAGAACTAAGAACTTCCTTTTTTTACAACGTGTACAGATAATCGACGACCTGTTCGACCTCCTCATTGGTCATGATGCCGTGTTTTCCGAAAGGAGGCATCATACTTTGAGGATTTTTTGCGCTGGCATCCCAAATCTGGGCGCGCAGCACATCCCGTTTAGGATATCGCTGTTTCATCTGAATCAGGGGCGGGCCTAAATTACCCGTCATCTCACCCTCCTGTATCAAATGACAGGCAAGGCAGTTCCCCTTCAACGGATTAAAGGAGAGTTGTTTGCCTTTCGCGATGTTCTCTTCACGAGTGGCAGCCTCTCCCTGCAAAGGCTGCATCAGAATGCCGATCGCAGCAATCATGGCGATTCGCTTCATTTTCCGTCCCTCTGTTTTGTATTACTGAAATAAAATTCCATAAACACGTATTTATTATTAAGAACAAGACGATCAACTCCTTGCAGGAATAACCATTCCTGTATGATGATGCATAAGAGTTGGCGGAAACAGCCCGGGGTTTGTTCTGTTAACGATGCAACTGTTTATGCAATGCCATTAAATATTAAGGGATTTATAGCATATCGCTATATGATTATATAATAAAATACTGTTATCCAATCAAAAAAAAACTGTTTTTTTATGAATTTCCGAAGCTGTTACCCCCAGTTGTCTCCAGTGATATTTTTATACCAGCCCCATGCATATGCAGCTTCCTGACGAAGGTGGTCTGCGCTTGCGTCCATAGGCGTCAGTCCGCCGGCCCCCTTGATATCGACAATCCCGGCAGAGGTCAGATTATAGACTCCGGCAACCGATATGGCATAACCCGGAGCGATAAGGCTGTAACAGGTGCTTACCAGAGACGGGGCAACAGGTACCTTCCCTCGTAAAAGGCTTGCAACGGCAACGGCAGCGACTTTTCCCTGACTGCTCGCGGCAAAACCGGATTTCGGCATATCTCCGGCAATACAGGCATCACCGATAACATGGATGCCGGGATGAATGGTGGATTCAAAGGTGACGGGATTGACCGGACACCACCCCGACGCATCGGTCAGACCGGCGTCGAATGCAATGGCGCCGGCTTTCTGGGGTGGTATTACGTTGACAAGCCCGCCCGGTTCGTCGCCGAACTCAGTGGTAACGGTCATGGAGGCGCTATCGACTTTTTCAACTTTTCCCCCTGCGGTAGCCGCACGCCACTCGATCATGCCGGGATAGAACTTTTCCCAACCCTGCATGAACAACTCCTGCTTTGAAAACTTCTCCT
Source organism: Pelodictyon luteolum (assembly GCA_020721225.1). GTDB lineage: Bacteria > Bacteroidota > Chlorobiia > Chlorobiales > Chlorobiaceae > Chlorobium > Chlorobium luteolum_C. The sequence goes on from DYNE01000038.1 coordinate 13,143, forward strand.
TGTCGTCAAGAATGATGACCTTCGATTTTGGTTTATGTTTTTTCAGATACATGGCAATGAGGCTGGCCCGTTCGTAGGGAGCTGCCGGGCAGCGGAGAGGGTTCCCGGGAGGACAGATCAAAACGTTGCTGCCGTTTTTCAGCGCAAGTAACTGCCGGCGAAGCAGCAGGGTCTGCTTGCCCGCCTGAAAACCGTGAGGCATGCTCTGTTCGGCAACCATCCTGCTGTATCCAGTAATGACATCCCATTTGAAATCGATACCCGGAGAAACAATCAGCCGGTCATAAGAAAGCACTTTACCGCTTTTCAGGGTCACCGTTCCAGCGGGAGCATCAATGGCGACGGCAGAATCGGCAACAACGTTTATCCGGTATCTGTTTTTCAGCACCGTGTAGGGTTGCGCGATATCCTGCATGGTCTTCAGACCGGTAATGACCCAGTTGCTGACAGGGCAGGTATGGAAAATCGCTTTCGGCTCAACGAGGGTAACCGATATGGATGGATCGATCTTGCGCAGGTATTTCGCTGCCGCAGCGCCTCCAAACCCTCCGCCTATAATCACGACGCGTTTTGACGCGGCAAAGGCGGGCATTGAAAACCCGCCAATCCCGAATGCCGCACCTGCCGCACCGGTTACGAGCAGCTTACTGAAATCCCGTCGTGAAAGCTTTCTGTTCATGACCGTTTTTTTCGATTGACGCTTTTTTATTTCAATACTCCTATCCGCATACCCGAACGCAGGCAGTAAAAACCGCATAACGGAACGCGACGAATACGTTGACCCCTTCGGGCGCGCAGTATAAGCCGCTCACCGCGACAAGCAATAACAGAACGGATAGAAATGGGAGAGTTTTTTAGTATATAACTATGTACTTATATACTAAAAAAGAAAAGAGAAATCAAGTGGATTTCAGTAAAAAAGCAAATAAACTACAGCAACCGGTTCAGGGGAGTGCGTCTGCCTCTACGGGCATCTCTTTTACAACATTGGGAATACCAACCACACCGGTATAGAATACGACAAGGCTCGCCTTTTCGTTTCCGGGGTTGTAGCCGTTATGCGCAGTATCGACCATCTCGATTATTGCGTCGCCTTTACGAAACAGATTGACTGTTCCGTTCTCCATCTCCACGGCAAGCTCGCCTTCAAGCATGTAGGCATAAACCGGTACCGGATGGTGGTGCCAGCCTGTAGAGCCTCCTGGTGGCACATCGACGACGAGAACGGTGACTTCCGCATCGTTCTTCCGGGGATACCTCACTTTTTTCCCGTCACTGGTTTTTCCGGTAACGAGCACCTTTCTGACCGTCACGTTCCGATACTCTTCGGCATGCAGGGAACCGGCCGGCCAATGGAAAACGGAAAGCAGAACAGAAATAACAATTGCCGAAAGTGCCCTGCGGATCGGGAACGGCGTTTTCGTTATACAACAATCACTTATCATAAGGTGCCTTGAAAATAGAGGGTTGAGGGTTGCGAAGAACAAGATAGGCGAAGTTCCTTCAATGGCAAACAGCCTCCGGTTTGAAAACGATCATGCCGTAAAATCGCGGAATGCGCTACCTGTTCCCCTCTATCACACCTGGGCCCGAAAGCCGGCTTCGGCCTCCGGAAACCGGATGCACGCGAATTCGGGCGGCTATGCGCTCTTTCAGGACGGGAACATGAGAGATGATGCCGATGATCTTGCCGTTCTGACGGAGGCCAGAGAGGGTCTGCAGGGCGGTATCGAGCGATTCCTCGTCAAGCGTGCCGAACCCTTCGTCGAGAAAGAGCGAATCGACGCGGACGTTCCGGCTCGACATATGCGAAAGCCCGAGCGCAAGCGCCAGACTCACGATGAAGCTCTCGCCGCCGGAGAGGTTTTTCGTGGAGCGCACCTCACCTGCCTGCCAGGTATCGATCACATCGAGCGCGAGCGGATGCATGGAAGATCGGACAAGCAGATAACGATCGGTCATGCCTGCAAGCTGACGATTTGCGTGGCCGATCATGATATCGAAGGTAAGGCCCTGCGCGAAATTGCGGAACTTCTTGCCGTCCGAGGAGCCGACAAGTTCGTTCAGCGCCGACCAGCGGGCACATTCGATCTGCTGTGCGGCAAGCGCTGAGGTTTTTTCGCGCAGCAGGTGCTCCGCACGCTCATGCTCCTGCAGCCTGATCTTCAGGGCGGCAATATCCGAACGGAGCGTACCGAGACTGGCCGAAAAACGTTCAAGTTCTTCACACAGCACTTCCTCGGAACTGTCGGTCAGCGCGCGCTCCTCCTCCTGCAGCAATTTGCCCAGCCGTTCGCCTTTCAGGGTTTCGAGTTCGAGGCGTCGCGCGTCAAGCGCTCCCGCCTGTTTTTCAAGCCGTTCAAATTCATGTCTGTCGAGCCGGGCCGAAAGAAAACGTTCAAGGCTTTCAAAACCGCCTCCGGAAAGTTCATGCACCAGCAGGGCCTGCCGCTCCGAAATCATGAAGGAGCGTTCAGCAGAAGAAGCTCCGAGCATGGCGACTCTTTCAGAAAGGGTAACAATTCGCCGAGAAGCCACCTCCCGCGCGCTCCTCACCTCTTCGAGCACTTCTTCGGCAAGCCTGGCAACCTCTGCCGCGCGACCCTCCTCCGCGTCGGGATTTTTCGATCCGAACAACCCTTCGCGCTGGCGCTGCAGCCCTGCCAGGGCCGCCCCTTCGGCAGCATAAGCCGTTTCCTTCTGAAGACAATCCTCACGGTTCGTTTTCAGCAACTCCTGCTGGACTGAGCGAAACCCCTCGAGAACCGTTATTCGCTGCCTGGCAGCATCTTTGCGTAACTCAACCTCCTGCCGCCGCTCAAGACGAGAATGCAGCTGGCGCAGGACGTCAGGATACGACAGACCGTCTCCCGCAGCTATTGCGTAATCCGCAAGCTCCAGATTCAGGACTGCATCGGCGGTTTTGCGTTTTTCCCCGGCCAGGGCTTCACTTTCCCCGGCCCTCGCGGCTTCCGCTTCGGCCGTTTTCAGTGCATAACCAGCACTCTCCTGCTGCCGCAAGGCCTCCGTCAGCCGCTGCTGGAAGTTTTTTTCCTCCTGAGCTGCCGCTGTATGGGCCGCGTCGATCCTCTCCGCATCGGCAAGCCTGTCCGAAAGTTTTACGGAGAGAAGACGATGTTTGTCGAGTATTGCGTCAATGGTTTCCACCGAAGGTTCCCTCTCTATCGAAAGCGTTCCGGCAGAGTGGCGGCACCATTGCAGATCAGTCTCGATGGACTTGCGCAGTTCGTCGCGCTGACCATGGAGCTGCCGGATCTCCGTCTCCAGACGTGCCGCCGCAACCCGCAGTCCGGTGATCTCAAGGGCTCTCTCATGCAGGGAAAGACGGCCCTGCCGAAGCGCATCGGCTGCCGTATCCGCATCGGGCAGATCTTCTACGACAAATGGGTGGTGTATGGATCCGCAAAGAGGACAGGGCAAGCCCTCCTGCAACATCCGGCGTTCATCTTCGAGCGACCTGATTTTTCCCTGAAGTTCCGCTTCCCGCTGTAGCCCCTCGACGATCTGTTCCTCCTTGCGCTGAAGCAGCGATATCCTGTCGAGTTCAAAGGAGTTGTGTTTCAGTTCCGCTTCCGCACTCCCGAGAGCCTTCCGCACCGTGAGGATGCGCTCTTCGAAACCTGCGAGCTGCATCAGCCTCGCCTGAAGGATTTCCAAAGCCCGGATCCGTTCCTGAATCCGTGCGGTTTCCGATCGCAGTTCGCTGAGGCTACTGCCATCGAGAAGCCCTTCAAGCTGAACGGCAAGTTCCGTTTGGAGGTTCAGACAACTGTCGAAATCCTTCCGGGCCCCGGCAGTCGCCGGCATCAGCTCCCGAAGGGCGATTGCGGCTTTTTCAAGCCGTTTCGAGGCATCATTGCGCACTTTACGCGCATCCAGTTCGGCAGTTTCAGCGTCCCGGCACTGCCGAACCTTCTCTTCGATGCCGCTCAGCGACGCAGCAAGTCCGCCGTCGGCTTCATGTTCCGAAAGATACCGTTCGGCATCCTCCAGTTTTTTCCGTTCAGACTGCAGCTCGCGTTCCGCTTCGGCAAGCTGCCCTTCGGAAGCGGCAATTCTTTTCTGCAGAACATTCAAGGCGCTTTCGGACTGAAGGCGCCGTTCCTCCCCTGCCGATATCTGCAGGTCAAGCGCCCTGACGAGGCGGATAACTCCCGCGAGTGCCGTCTCCTCCTCTTTCAGCAGCAGCAGCCTCTTTTCCGCCTCCCGAAACTCTCCGGCACGCTCTTCAAAAACCGCTTTCGAGCGCTCCAGCTCCCGCTCCGCAACGGATTTATCCAGAAGATCCCGATCCTGAAGTTGCCGGAGTTGCATGACGGCGGTATATGCCGGCTCGAAACGTGAGGCTTGCATGGCCTTTTCAAGCCGCTGACGGTCGGGATGAAACCGCTCCTCACGGCTCCGAAGCTCCCGGAACTCCTCCTCCATCCCGGCCAGTCCGGCTTTCATGACGGTAATCTGGCGGAGCCATCGGAGCGCCTCCTCGCTCTTGCTTTTCAGGCCGGCAATTCCGTCCTCCTGCTCCTCCCTGTCTTTCAAAGCGAATACGGCTTCGGCAAGTTCGTCTTCGCCGAGAAGTCGGATGCCGGAACACTCCTCCCTGAGAGCGTCGAGTTTCTGCTGCTCCAGACGATTTCGTTCGTGTACTTTTATGGAAATGGTCGAGTAGATTTCAGTTCCGGTGATCTGCTCGAGCACAGGAGAGCGTTCATCCGGAGGAGCCTGCAGAAAAGCCGCAAATCCGCCCTGAGCCAGCAGCATGGATCGCGTGAACTGGTGAAAATCCATTCCAGTGCGCTCTACAACCGCCGCAAGGGTATCCTGCAGTTTCGATTCGAGAATTCTGCCGGTCGTCTCGTCCGAAATTTCATGCTTCTGTGCCTGCAGTAAACCCTGCGGGTTTCTGCGCGCACGGTGCTGCGACCAGTGGCACCGGTAACGACCGGTTCCGGCTTCGAACACCACTTCGGCAAAACTCTCCCCCGTGTGCCTCGACATGATTTCGTTACCACTCATATTGACCTTTTCAAGCCGCGGAGTCTGACCGTAAAGGGCAAGCGAAATCGCATCGAGAATAGTGGTTTTGCCCGAACCTGTCGGTCCGGTAATGGCAAATATACCGTCCGAGACGTACTCAGGCGCGGTAAAGTCGATGGACCACTCTCCTGCAAGGGAGTTCAGATTTTTAAAGCGTAAAGAGAGAATTTTCATAGAACGCCATGTTTTAGCTCACCGGCACTGAGTCCGTCATGCCGTAAATAACATAAAATACTGCTCTTCAGACATAAAAAAAGCCGGGAGTCACCCCGGCCTTAAAGAGAAATATCCTTCGTGCACCTATAGCCGCATCGACGGCTTTGAAGTTAAAGGTTTTTAATTCGACGAAAAAACGGCAAGAGCCGTAACGATATTTTCCACGACCTGTTTGTCAAAGGTTGTGGGCATGAGGTTGTCCGCCGTCGGAACGATCGAATGCGCTATCGCATCGGCGACGGCGATTTTCATCTCCGGCGTTACCTTTCTTATTCCGCTCTGCAGCAGCCCCTTGAACAAGCCGGGAAAAACAAGCGCGTTATTGACCTGGTTCGGCAGATCCGAACGTCCGGTGCCCACAATGCATGCTCCGGCCTTGAAAGCCTCTTCAGGCATGATTTCCGGTGTCGGATTGGCCATAGGAAAGATGAACGGTGAAAGGTTCATACCGGCAACCATTGCCTCGGTAACAATATTGCCTACAGAAACGCCCACAAAAACATCGGCACCGACCATTGCGCTCTGCAGATCGCCTTGATGCTTCAGTTTGTTGCTTCGTTCCGCAATCTCCTGTTTTATCGGATTCATACCCTGACGTCCGTCATAAAGCGACCCCTGGGTATCGACAAGAACCACCTCTTTGACCTGGGCATGAATCAGCAGTCTGGCAATAGCGATGCCGGCTGCGCCTGCGCCGTTAACCACCACATGAAGATCTTTCAGCTCCCTGCCTGTTACGCGACAGGCATTGATGATGGCTGCCAGAGTGACGATGGCGGTTCCGTCCTGATCGTCATGAAAAACCGGAATGGATAGCGCCTTTTCGAGCTGTTCAAAAATTTCGAAACACCGCGGAGATGAAATGTCTTCGAGGTTGATGCCGGCAAAACTCGGCTCGATGAGCTTGCAGAACGTTACAATCTCGTCAACATCCGTAGAGTTTATGCATAAAGGGATAGCGTCGATATTTGCGAACTCCTTGAAAATAATCGACTTCCCTTCCATTACAGGCATTGCCGCCTCCGCCCCGAGGTCTCCAAGCCCCAGAATTGCCGTTCCGTCAGAAACGATCGCCACCTGACTGCCGCGGTTGGTCAGGATGTAGGAATTCTGCTTATCCCTGGCGATTTCCGTGCATACGGCGGCAACTCCCGGAGTGTAAGCCGATGACATGTCCTCTTTGTTTTTTAGACTGACTTTTGATTTTATTTCGATTTTGCCGCGCGACTGGCGATGCAAATCGAGAGATTTTTTTGAATAACTCATATGATGATAACGGGTTCCCTGGTGATAATGAAGAGAGAGCTGGTGCAGGCGGCTTGTTGTACTGTTTTTTTCTATAAAAAAACACAAGTCGAAAGAAGTAAATGGCAGCGACGGAATGTACGTAAAAAACAGAGATACCCTATGTTTTGTTTTTCATTTCCCCATCAGTCTCATTTACTCTTCTTTCTCCTGCCATAGAAGCACGCCCCACTTATTTACTTTTTATATACGTTAACCCGATAAACCGTAACCACCTTTTTATTTGTCGGTAAACTTTGTTTAGTAAAGTTCTTTATACACAAACTTCAAAAAAAGAGGAACATCGATCGATCCTGATCCCGAAAGAATCCCTGCTAAAGATTGGGTTATGTTTAGGGAGGAGAGGGGTTACGGGCTCCGTTGAAGTGTGGGGAAATAGGATGAGGGATGAGTGAAAATGCTGGTTAGCAAGAAAGGATTTTGGCTGTTTTGTTGTCTCGCCATCCAGCTATCCAGCCAGAAGTTGAAAAAAGAACATAATTTTATGCCGTGCGGCGCGCGATACTCCCATTCGCGGAGCGAATGATACTCCCGGTCGTACCCGACCGATACTCCCGCGAAGCGATACTTCTTTTCCTCTGGTTAATGGGGAGAAATTTCGGAATTTGCCGGGAAGAAAAACCACATCGGCCCGAGCGAAAAATCATTCGGCCTTGAGTGAACCGGTTATCCTTACAACAACCGGATATTCTTCAAGACGGTGAGGTATATGGGCTCGCGTTGCGGGGTTCTCGCGGGCAAGGCCGACGATGACGGCGGCATCGCCCGCGTCATTAAGTCCGATGCCTACCGACACCACATCCGAAAGCTCCAGCAGCTGCGCTTCATGAGCGCGCTTTACATCCTGAATGCTCATCATATTCGTATCGTTTGCGCAATTGGTCAACAACGGCACCAACAAAGATAAAAAGAGGAGCCTGGAGGCTTTCACAGCGTCACGCCAAGCAGGCTGAATACGTTCTGGATCCGGTTGATGACCGTGGTCTGGTCGCTTCCGGCAAACAGCAGACCTACCAGCCGGCCACCTCCGTCAAGCACGGCAGAACCGCTGTCGCCTCCCTGGCTCATGGCGCCGGCAAGCAGCTGATCGCTGAACTGCGCAACGCGGTTGCCGCCATAGTTCACGTTCACGGTTACATCGACCTGCTCGATCTCCCCTGTAGTCACGCCTGTCGTGCGTCCGCTTTTTCTGACGGCCATACCAAGCGCTCCCTCCGCACTGCCTGAAATGGCGCCGATACCGAGTATATCGCTCTGCAGCTCAGAGGGGTTCAGGGGACGCGCAATAGCTGCGTCAACCAGATTCTTTGCCGCCTGAACCGTAACTGCCTGCAGCCGGGTACTGCTGCCGGTCAGCGAAGCAACGAGATTGCAGGCTTCGGCGATAGAGTTCGCAACCGGACAACTGCTTGCAGAGCCGGTATAGCTGATCGGTACGAATTCGGCAAGCTCGGCTATGATGTCGGCAGGATTCGTGCCTCCGTCATACGGGCCCGGCTGAAGTATCGGATCGCCGATCGACGCATCGTTGCTGTTGGCCAGTACGTGATTGTTCGAAAGAATATAGATCTCTCCGTTCTTTTTCACAAGGCAGCCCAGCGTTCCGGCGGTAATTTCGATATGCCCGATGCTCACCCCTCCCGGTGCCGGCCTGAAGCGTCCTGTGGGGGGCTGAAACACCCGTATCCTGCCTGTCGCCACCACATCGGTTGGAAACCCGTCAACCGATTTCGGCAAGATATCCGTGCTCATGAGCGTCGAAAAGGGCTCTTTTCGTTCAACCGAGCAGATAATGCTCAACTGATCGGTCTTTTTCCCTGCCGTCGTCTTGTAGCCTATACCCGTAGCGACCACATTTCTGTGGTTCATAAGCGAATCGCGCACGGAATCGAGCACAGGGATGATAGAGGAGATAATGGCGTTCATTGGCACTCCTTTGTTCAGGGATTGAAAGGACGCTGGGATGCGATTATACATTGCTAAAAAAAAGAGTCATAAGCACCTGAATACATCGCATTGGCATTCGAGTCAGGCTTTGCCTGCCATTTTCGTAACGTAACTCTGAAAACAATGTAAACCATTGATGCTCATCGTAAACGGCTCAGGCGTTATCAGACGGGTGATATATGGCAGTTTCGTGAATCAACGAATATTCCTTGCATTTATCAGATATGTGAAATATCCTGTATCCAGCGTCATGGAGTTTCTTGAGCGCCATAATTGTCATATCCACAGAAAAAGTTCTGAATCGATGATGAAACTCGACAATAATCTGGTTGATTGCAACGTCTGAAACAAGAACATCCTATATCACATCATATTCAGCACCTTCAATATCCATCTTCAGTATGTCGATTCGATTATAACCAAGTTCATTGAGAATGGTAGATAATCGTTTGACTCCGACCTCGACTCCTGCTTCGCAAGCATTGCTTTCGTCAAACAGCGTCATCATTGTTTCGGAACGCTTTCCTTTGCTCAGTCTCGGATAAAGCTTCATGACGGAATCCTTGCCGCTTACAGCAAAAGGATGGAAATGAAACTCCGGTGGCAGGTTCTGCTCTCTTATCCATTCGACCCATCTTGGTGTGGGGTCAAACGCATGAACCGCGCATGAGTATCTGGAGATTATCTCCTCGTCAAATCTGATATCGCCCCCTATACCAAGCGAAATTATCAAACTCTGTGCTGATAGTCCATCCGGATAAACAACCCAATTGCCGATCAGCTCCTTGCGACACTGCACTTCTACCCTGTTGCGGGGCTCCCGGCCAATCAGTTGCCTGATAAAGGTCACAACCCGGCCTTCAATTTTCCGATAGTATTGTTTTACTGGTTTCATGGATTTTGACAACTTGATAAACACAAAACAATCGTGTTAAAAAAAAGAAACATGTAATTTTACAAACTAAAAATATTTACGCGTTCATCAAGAATTGATAGCGTAGAAAAAAAGTCGAAGAGTACACGGCTCTCTATGTAAATCGCATAGTTGCTCGATGATCCTGAATAGTTGTGCAACACTACTGTCCAACTATAAGTCAAATAAATTCAACTGGTTAAGCGTTCTTCAAGAATTGATTCCGTAGTAAACAAGCCAGAGCGTAAACTGATCCACATGTAAATCAAGATGGCGGTGCCATAATCCTGAATCTCAGTTCAGTACGAATTACGGAATGACTTGTTGCTGAGAGCTTACAGGTATAGGTATTCTCAATCGTGCCGGCAGAGTTCGTAACTAATTGTAAAATATCGACTTTCTCTGTTTTGCCTCAGTTGGAAATGGAGAAATTGTCCTGTTGAGTTAGCGAGTTAA
>DYNE01000124.1 GCA_020721225.1 Pelodictyon luteolum
CCAAACTCCCTGCCTGAATTTCCGGGGCCGGTGTTACATCAGGGCCGGGGGGGGGATTCCGCTTCGCTTCATCCAGGCTACGGTTCTTTACCATCAATGGTTTCCAAGGTTGGATGAAATTTTTCTTGTTTTTTATGACAGACTTTCAGGGGTAAGGCACTAACGCTGGCTAACGCCCGCAACCCAAGTAGTCAGGAGTCAGAATCCCGGCCCGTGACCCGGAATTTCTTGTTTTTTATGACAGACTTTTGGGAGTAAGGCACTAACGCGGGCAACCAGCCCGCAACCCAAGTCGTCAGCAGTGGTAGCCCGGATGGAGCGTCAGCGGAATCCGGGGCCGGTGTCGCCATGGGGCCGGGGGTTCCCGGATTCCGCTTCGCTCCATCCGGGCTACCACTGCTGACGACTTGGGTTGCGGGCTTGTTGCCCGCGTTGGTTTAGTCTATGATTATTCTTGTCTCGCGCCGTAACGCGGAGACCTCTGAACGATAAAGCTGATAATCTCGCAAAAAGTCAAAAAAGTCTGTCCATTTCGTGCGACAACGTGAAATCTTTCTTTCTAACTACTGGGTACTCAATATCGTTAACTTAAGCAGAGTTGATGGGCACGGCCTATCGGCCTTCGGAGTCTCCACTTCGTTTCGCTTACCTGCCCATCCTGCCTCATCTTTTTGTTGAAAAAACAGCATGCAGGATGGGCAAAGCGCAGCGTGCCCATCACTCTTACCTGGATACGGCGCATGGAAATGAAACGATATCCGCTTAAGTTAATGACGTCTGACTCTCTACTTTTTATCATTTTTCTTCTTACCATACCACAACGGTTTTCTTCCAGCACAAAATCAATTCCTAACCTTCACTGCCAGGCCTCAATTCTTGCCTTCCTGAACCGTCCGATCCAGCATGGCCGGGATTCCCCCACGCTCTTCCGGGATATAGCCCATGACCTCCCGCCAGATCTCGTCACTCTCCATGCAGAAATAGATACAGGTCCGGGCATGGGCCCTGCTTTGCAGCAGATTATAAATATGCCGGTACAGCTCCACCCGATGGGGCCGGAAATAGCGGCTTTTGCCGTCCAGCCCTTCGATAAATTCCTCATAATAGATCCGGGACTGAGGAAATCGTCTGGTGCCGATATTCTTGAGGGCCGGCAGATAACGCAGCGCCCCCATGGAAATCCAGGCTATACTTTCCGCCGGCACACTCTCAAAGAGGCGGGAAATGGTTTCTTCATACCCCTGATGCCATCCGCAATGGTCAATAATGGGATCAAAATGAAAGGCCAGCTTATACCCCCATTCAGCGCACTTCCGGGCAGCGGCAAGCCTCTGGGAAAGGCTTGCGGTGCGCAGCTCCTCTTTGGCCATAATCGGGGTGCTGTTCAGCGACCAGGCAACAACGGTACGGCCATTGTGGTTGAGCCCCTCAAGGTTCTCAATCACCGCGCTCTTGGTCTTGAGTTCCAGAACCGCCTGCGATTGACCGGCCATGAAGCTGACTAAAGAGCGGCTGAGACGGGTTAGTCGGTCAAGGGCCATGGAATCGGTAAATTCACCGGTGCCGATACGAAAAAAACGGGAAGGTTCAGCCGCAAAGGCATTGGCCATCTCAGCGAACATCTCTTCAATATTCACAAAAAAAGTGAGCCAGGGCTTGTTCAGATAGGCCTGCAAGATACAATACACGCAATCCATGG
>DYNE01000039.1 GCA_020721225.1 Pelodictyon luteolum
CGGTTTTCTTGGCCTGCTGATAAACTACGTGGGCAAGCCTTTAACCGTTATTCTGGACAATGCATCATTCCATAAAGCGAAAGCGATTCAACCGATGGTAAAGGTGCTGGCTCAAAAGGGACTGAAGCTCTATTTTCTACCTCCCTACAGTCCGGAACTCAATCGCATTGAAAAACTGTGGCATAAAGTGAAGTATGAATTGATGGGATTTAAGACGCGAAACGCGAAAACCCTTGAAGAAGATGTTCGCAAAATCTTGGACGGTTTTGGAAAGGATTACGGAATGACTTTTTGAAGGGCGCTTATTGAATCTAATTCTTGATCCCTGGAAATATAACGATGTCTGTGAATCACATAAGTCAGTGTTACTATTATAGTATATTTTCTCAAAGTATTTATTATTCCATTTACTCCATCTCAAATCCCTGGCTTGTAAACCGTAATGTCCTGCTGTTTTCAGTTACGGTACGAACAACGTTTTCAGGAACGCCGTCGGGTACTTCTGCTTCGACTTCAATGGTTACGTGCACTTTTGCTCCCACCAGTCCTGCAAGATGAGCAATGACCTCTTCAGCGATTTTACTTGCGTCTCGGCCAACTCGGGTTGTATCGAGCGTGACGGTTCCGTGAAAGCGTTTCGGTTTTTTTACTATGGTCGGATAAGCTTCTTCAGGTTGACCAATTATTGGCCGCTCCGTGCTTGTTTCGGTACCTGATGTTTCATCACTATTTCCGCCGCCTTGCGCCGCTGCCTGCTCTTTTCGATCAGCTTCGATCTGTCTGCTTGCGACATCAGGCTTTACCAAAAGCTCCGAAGCGTGCTGATCTGTCAAGGTAATCACGTCGCCACCACGTAGCCCTTTGTAGCGTCCGGTCTCTTCATCATAGCTGTCGGCAAGGCCGAAGCTCTCCTGCGCCCAGGTAAGCAGGCTCAAGCCCGAACTCATGGTCCGTAACAGCACAGCAGGCTCCCTGAGCCGTGGCAGGTAAAGGTATCTGGCAAAGTCATCGACAAGTTGCCTGACCGGCACATGGTTCCCGCGCCAGAGCGGTATGCGATCCATCTCCAGCCGCAACATGGTCGGGGCAAAACTGGTCAGAAGCAGCATATCGGAACGGAGTTTCTTGCTGGCACGAATTGCCAGCGGATCGCTGCCGGTAACCCTGATCACCTCCCAGCTCACAACATCATGAGGCTTATGCTGAACAGGAACCAGCAGCCACTGCCATGTTTCAGGCAAACGGGCGCTCATGGCGCTTTCAGCGGCGTTTTTCTGCGTTGTGGCCTGAGATACCTGAAAAGGAGTAAGGTTGAGATTGTTCTGCTCGTTCAGGATCGACTGCCAGGCAAGGTATTTTCTCACCGCTTCGTCAAGATCCTGCAGGCGGGTCTTGTCCGCAGCCATAAACACGAGCGTATTGCGATAGAGGCGCGGCACCGTTCCACGGCTTTCCAGAATCGCTTTTGCAGCCAGTTCAGCTTCACTTCCCTCTCCTTTGCTGTAGGGCTGATTGTTGCCCAGTACCACCAGACGGGTATCGAGATCATCCGGCACATCGGCCCCGGTTTGAGGCACCAGATGAATCCGTGTGAAATCGCCTCGCTGATCGAGCGCCTGTCGCAACCGCCGCTCAATTTCCACCGTAACTTTATCCATATCTCGTTTGAGCTGTTCGGCGCGATCATCGGCAAGCTTGGTTACCGTGGGCTGTGTCGAATACCAGTAATGGTTGCCATCCTGATAGAGATATGTCGCCGTACTTGCCATGCGACGCAGCGCATCGCCGAACACGGCAGGCGATTCGCCGGGCATGACACACCCAAGCTTCACCCTGCGATCCTCGATGCCCTTGTGTGCTGCTTCCGTCGTCGGGGCCGAGCCCATGTATATGGTGCGCGCCACGCGGCGGCACGCGGAGAACTTGCCAAGATTGGGTTGCTCGCTATCGATTTTGAGCGAAAGCGAATTCGGGCCATCGACATCCTTCTCAATGACCGGCACCCAGTTATCCGTCAGATAACGCGTCAGTTCGGACTGCACGCGCATATCGTCAATTGCGACGTTACCCGGCAGGATAAGCGGATTGCGATCCCCCTTTTCCCACAGGCTGTGAATAACCGCCGCCATCAGACGCAATACCCCCCTCGTGCGCTGGAACTTCACCAGCGTTGACCAGTCGGTGTAAAGGCGATCGAAAATTTCCGGATGTATCGGGTAAGCGGCTTTGATGCGTTTTTCGTATTCGGCATCCTGCGTCTCAGGGGGAAACTCGGCTTTCTGGTTTCGGTAGAAATCGGCAAAAGCCCGCGCAACGACGTCACGCTGCTTGAACTGCTCGGGATCGACCAGTGGCTGGAACAGACGCCGACGTACGATCTCGAAGCCCTCCTCGGCGCTTGCCGGACGCCACGATGACTCGATGCGCCCGACAACGTTGCGCAAACGATCCAGAGCCTCACGCCCGCGAGTGCCCCCAACCTCCACATCATCGGCTTGCGTATGCGGTGAACCCGTCGTATCCGAAGCCGGAAGACTGATCACCAGCAGGCAGTTCCTTGCGAGCTTGGCCGATTCGGTCAGCACCTGTGCAAACGAAAACTGCGTCTCGAAACCTCCTGCCGGAAGATCGCTCTGGTCGTGGAGCTGTCGCGCATAGGCAACCCACTCATCAATCAGAATCATGCATGGCCCATACTCGTTGAAGAGTTCGCGCAGCACATCGCCGGGACTGGTTGCATGTTCATCATCGGCAGCAATGCGCTCATAGGCGCTTTTTCCGCCAAGCTGCCAGGCAAGTTCGCCCCAGAGCGTACGCACCAAGGTTCCGTCGTGCTTCAACGATGGATTACCGGGAGAAATCTTGTTGCCAACAAGCACCACTCGCGTCACTTTCGGCACTTCGAGAACCCCGGCATCCGAAAAAATGGTATCGACACCAGCCAGCTCCGTCGGGACTATACCCGAAAAAAGATGGTACAGGGCCAGCATGGAGTGCGTTTTGCCGCCCCCGAAGTTGGTCTGTAACTGCACCACCGGATCGCCCGTTCCGCTGCCCAAACGACGCACGGCTCCAACCAACATCTCTTTCAGGCTTTCGGTCAGGTATGTACGGCGGAAAAACTCCACCGGATCACGGTACTCTCTGGACCCTTCGCCAAGATGCACCTGCCAAAGATCGGCGGCAAACTCCGCCTGCTGGTAGCGTCCGCTCGCCACATCCTCATGCGGCATCACCACCTCCCGCCACGACCTGAGCTGGCCGGTTACGCCGCTCTCCACGGCGATGCCAGACGATTTCCGCCGTTCTCCTCGGGCCTGTTCATCGAAACGGACCCGCAGCAACTCCATCTTCGCTTTCTCGACCTCATCAGCCTGCGGAGCCGACACTGCAGTAAGCAGCCGGTCAATCGAATCGAGCGCACGATAGGCATCATCACTCGAAAAAGGCTCCTGATGCGCCCACTTGTTCCGGCAATCACGAATCTCCGACACCAGACTGCGCTCGGCAAATCCGAGCGTACGGCGGAACACCTCGTTCCAGACGTCCCACATCAGCTTCAGCAAGGGCGACACATCCCATTCCCCAATACTCTTATTGCCGTTTACCGGATCGTCGATGAAACTCTTCAGACGTGCCGGAGTGAGCACATTGGCGACAATGGCCGCCTCGATTTCACGTTCAACAAAAGGAGACAATCCATCTTTCAACAGCGCCAGTCCTTTGCCGACACGTTCATAATTGGTAAGCGCCATAGATTACTCGTTTTCAAAGAGGTTATAGGTCCCGGAAACTATTGTCGAGGGCAATTCACCCGCCAATCGGGTAATTTCCGGCCAGCTCTGCACAAGAGCGTTGTAGGCCATCGCCTCCTGTGACCGTTTCTTGCGTTCGCACAGCGTATAGAGCCGGTAGCAAAGCTCACGCGCCGTTTCAGCCCTGCTGCCGAGCTTGGCGACCACCTCAGCTGCCGCGGTTTCGCCATCCGCTTCAAGCACCCGGATGAGCTGATGCACCATCTCCCAGACGGTCAGCCGCTTGTCGGTGGATGGATCCCAGTCGGCAGGAAGCTCCGATGGCCTGAGCAAGCGCACCGTTCCTTTCCCGGATAGAGCGATACCTGCATCGGCAACGCCATCGACAGCAGTATTTTTTGCTTGTGCAAGAACAGCAGCAATACCATAATCCCCATCATTGAAACCCATTTGATCGAACCAGACCAATGCCCATCGACTGTCCGCATCGAAATCCCCCTCCTGCTCGGCCAGTGCATCGTCGAGCACCTTGTTGATCCGGGCAAGGGCCGAACGGACCGACAAAGGATTGCCTTCCGCATCGAGCACGCTGGCATAGCGCGTATAGACCGCCATGCCGGGACCGATCGCCGCCTGAGCAAGATCGACCGGCGCAATATTGCCTGCCTGCAATTGCGCTAACGCCTGCGGTAATTCGGACTTTAGCGCGGTATCGAATTCCCGGAATGTGGCCACCGGAGCATTTTCAGAACGTTTGCGGCAGACGAGCACGATGCTGGAGGCAAGGGCGTTAGTGCCCGAACCGATCATGCGATTGCTTAGTTCAGTTCTGATAGGCCATGTGCCACTGATGGAAAAACCAGCCTCGATCACGGCAGCAAGAAAGGTATCCCAACCGGTATTGGTCGTGCCATCATCATTTCCGGTCTCCGACTGTTTGAAAGCATAGTAGATAGTCACCGGAAATGCGGGATGAGCCTGTTCAGCAAGACGTTGCATCGCCTGCGTCATGCCGTCGAGAAAGAATGTTTCGGCTTTCTCCCTGCCCCCATGACGATATGGTGTCGCCACCAGTTCTTCGGCTTTGGGAACAGCAAGGGTGGTAAACAAATCAGGAAAAACAGGTTTCAGCGAGCGACGAAGCCAGACATAGAAGAAGCCAGACATAGAAGAAGTCGGACAAATCAGCATATCCGATGTTGTCGTAATATGGTGGATCAGTAGATACAATCTTGTCTTTACTAAGATCTTGGTTCTGCGCATCACCTTGAAATGCAAACGCTTTGAGAGCTGCCGGAAAGTACAGTAGTACTTTTTGTGCCCATTCAACCCCGCTCGAAACATTACCTGCAGAATCAGAAAAGCAATTTGTTTCTGCATAATCCCAACTCATAGGTATTGCATGTCTTCCGAATGTGTTTCGGATTAATTCTTTACTTGAATGCCAAGTACAAATAGTTGACCAGTAATCCGATGCTTTATCAACCGTAAACGCTAAATACACCGCAACAGCATCGGCATATGCTGTCGCACCTACTCCCTGTTCTGCAAGAGGCTTGCCATCATCAAAAAAACCTGCGTGAATGGCATCCAGCTTTACCCGTTCACGCGCTTCCTGCACCAGATCGGAAAAGGTCGTCAGCGCCACAAGCTGGCGCGGGGTGAAGAGGTCTCGCCATTTCGTCATACCATATTCCTGTACACGGAATCCAAGAGCACGTGTAGGAAGATCCGTTTCAGGCGGCTTGCTTGATTGCGCACTGATAGCTATTGCTTCTTGTTCTGAGGCTGGTGTTAGATAGACACGTCCTCGATCACCTTCGGCGACAATAGCCATCAGGCGTTGCCCCATCCGTCCAGCTTTTGCTTCAGCCCGTAGATAGTCGAACGGCATCGGCGCACCAGACATCATGCAAAGAAAACTACTGCCGCTGCTACCAGACTTGGTGCCTCGTTTCGCCGCCTCCGGATCCTTCGGCTTTCCAACCTTCACGGCGAATCGATACCCGCCATCCTCGATCACCGGCTGAACATACGCCTCCTTGCCAGCCTTGGTCGAAAGCATAAAGGTCGAGGCAAGCGGCACATCGACATAGGCAAAGGCCGGGTTGGGGCTTTTCACCGTGCGCACCCAGAGCCAGGCAATCACCGTGAGCTTTCTGCCGACATACCTTTTCAGGTCGGGACGCTCTTCGGCCATCGCTTCCGTAACCTCGATTTTTGGGTAGATGTGGCCGATTTGCTTTTCAGCTTCGTCGCGCATCCACTGGCCATAGTAGCGTACGTCGTCGGCAAGCCCCTGCGCACCTTTCCACTCTCGCCCCATCTTCTCCGTTTCGGACTTGTTGTGCCACGCAGGGTTGAGCGGCGGCTTTCCGGCAAACTTCGGAGGAATCTCGATCATCGCTTTGTTGATGAGCACCGCCACCGGATTCAGGTCGCTTGCATAGCTTTCCAACCCAAGCCGTTGTGCTTCGAGCGGCAGGGCTCCGCCGCCCGCAAAGGGATCGTGAAAAGCCGGAAGATTGTAACGGTCGAAAAGTTCGGCAGCTCTCGGGTGGTCAGCATTCTCGGCGCAGGTGTAGCGCCAGCTCTGCCAAATCTCGTCGCGCGCCTGCTGCAACACCTTTTCGTTCGTGGTGCTCTCCCACTTCACCAGATCCTCGATGATGCGGAACAACCGCTGCCGCTCTTTCTCCTGCTTTTTTTCGGTAGGGAACAGGTCGGGATGGGCCGAAGGATCATCGACCATCTGCGCAAAGATCACCGCCCGTGCCGCCGCCAGCGGCCGCCGCGCCCACCACAGATGCAGCGTCGAAGGATGGCCGTGCCGTATCGATTTTTCCCGCGCGCTGGCAACATTGATCGCCTCCAGCGGCAGGGCTACTTCTATAAGTTTTTTCTTGTAGGTCATGGTTTTTCATCTGAAACCCTGTCGTCAGACAAGCCGGTCTGGCTAAGGGCATAAAATTCGTGAAGCTTGGCCTGCAGCAGATGCCGGTCCGGCAATCGGGTCCGGTATTCGGCAACCAGTGCCGGTGAAAGCGACCGGCTGAGCGCATATTCCACTACTTCGCTGTCTTTGCTCGCACAGAGCAGCAACCCTATCGAAGGGCCTTCATGCGGCTTGCGCACGTCCCGGTCAAGCGCTTCGAGATAGAATTCAAGCTTGCCGAGGTGTTCAGGCTAGAATTCGCCGATCTTGAGCTCTATGGCAATCAGGCAGTTGAGTTCCCGGTGGAAAAAGAGCATATCGACAGCAAAGTCCCTCCCTCCTACCTGAAGAGGCACTTCACTGCCGATAAAACAGAAATCCCGGCCTATTTCGCAAAGAAACCGCTGCAGATTACGCAACAAGCCCTGATGCAGGTCGCGCTCACGGAAACCGTCCGGAAGTTCGAGAAATTCAATAATATAGGCATCCCTGAAGAACGTTTCAGCTTCAGAATGCAGTTCTCTCAACGCTGTTGAGAGTTTTGGCGGATTCAGTACTACTCTCTCGAAAAGGGCATTATCCATCTGACGGGCAACCTCGCGCACAGACCAGTGTTGCTGAATGGCCATCTTCAGATAGAACTCCCGTTCTTCGGGACGTCGGGTTTTGACCAAGATATGCAGGTGGGCCGACCACGGCAATTGCCTCAACAGTGTCGAGAGTTTTTCATGGTTACGCCAGGTCTGAAAGAACTGGAGCATCCGCCAGAGATTCTGGGGAGAAAATCCCCTGATGCCGGGTTGCCTGGATTGTATGTACTCTGAAAGCGACACGACAGTTCCCTTTCCCCATCCATCTTCGGCAATGCGCCTGTCGAGTATCCCGCCGATTTTCCAGTAGAGATCTATCAGTTCCGTGTTGACAGCCTGGAGCGCGCGTTCCCGCGCTGATTGAATGAGCCGTGCAACTTCATCGAAGCCTGTCTCTTCAGGAACCCCGGACTTCATTGGCTTGTCATCAGTCATGGATGAAACCCCTTGGTGAGAATATAGCCCATGCGTTGATCATCTGCTTAAAATAATGATGGTTACGAAGGGCTTCCCGCTTTTGCGGTCAATTCAGCAAAATCATAATTGACGCTGGTTACTCCAAAATCAGGCTCCTGATTGAACGGCTTGCGGAGATAATGCACCTTGTGCCGCTCAGCATCGATAAATTCGACGATAGCAAGAATGAAATCGTCCGGCTTGTTGAGCGAATAGAGAATCTCGTTGCGGGTTACGGTGATGGTCGGCGCACCGGAAACACGGCCTTTCACCTCAATGAATCGAAGCCTGCCGGTACCCGGAATGCGACTTTCGATATCGTAACCAAGCTTTTCCAGTTCCCGGTCAACGGGCTCGAAGCCAAGTTGACGTTCCGCTTCCATCACGATGGCTCGGGCACGTGTCGCGCTCGCCTGCGTGTCCGAAGGACTGGTGGACATTGACGAAAGGTGCCCCGTCATTGACTGAACAAGTCCTGCCGGAATCACAAGAAAACCGCCAAGCACAACCGGAGGCAATGGCGAAAGCTTGGCTTCAAGCCGCAACTCATCCAGCCGTTTCTGCAGGCGTGCCTGCAAAAGATCTGCCCGTTTTCGTGCCTCACCGGAGTTGAGTCGAGCATTGAGCTTGCCTGCCTGTTCCTGAAGTCTCAGCTCTTCGGAGCGGTGATCCCAGTACATGATCTCCTTGGTCAGCCTGTCCTTGACAGCCGCCTCGGTTTTTCGTATAAGGTCGAGCTTTGGTCCTTTAACTTCGGCAAGATGTTCGGGTACCACATGAGCTATGGCATAACCCTGAGCTTTCTGTTCAATATCGCGGCTGATCCAATGGCATTCAGATCGGGACATCAATGCCTCGACATCCGGTTCACCAGGTGCCAGCGGACGAAAGTCGAGATACGGAGCATAGTGAACATGGCGAGCTTCACCCGCTTCATCCAGCTCTACATACAACATTCGTTTGGAAACAATACGGCGACTGCCGTCACGGTTGAGAGCGGCGTCCTGAATGGCATGTTCGAGGTAGAAGAGCACCCGGGGATGGGTTCCGGAATCGCGTTCATCAACCAACACCGTTCCCCGCTTGAGAAGATCGCGATGACGTTCAAGGGTCAGATCGATAACCGCATCGAGCAGTGGGTGTCCAGGACAGACAAAAGCGGCCAGAGGCTGGCCCTGAGGAGCAATCAGGTTTTTCTCAAAGGCGATGCGCTCATAGCGAGGCAATACCGGCTCTCCCATTCCAATGAGACGGTCGCGGTTCCTGATCGGAGCCGGAACATGGGTGATCTCGAACCGACGGGATTCACGCTGCCGGGCATTACCGCCAAGTCTCCTGAAGGCCTCGAGAAAAAACGATTCAATGTAGTGCGGTTGCAAACGGCGCGCATCGGCACGCTCCATCTCTTCGCCGATCTTCTGCACCCGGCTTGCATCCATGGCGTCATGAGCCAGTGCTCTCTCATCGAGCAACTCCTGCAGATGTCCACGATCGAGCGCCATATCGAGCACTGTAGTAAGAAACGCTTTCACCTCAGGCTTTTCTCCGTAGCGGATCGCCTCGATTAAAAGGTCTCGAAGCGACATAACCTTGCCGTCTGCTTCAAAGGCTATTTTTCCCAGTACATCGAACACCTGCCCGCCAAGCGCCTCCCTTGCCTGTTCGAGCTTTTCGAGAAGTCGGCGGTACACGTCTCCCTCGCGGGTATCATCGGCAACAAGATTCCAGAGATAACAGACTTCGGTCTGGCCGATCCTGTGAATTCGCCCGAAGCGTTGTTCAAGACGATTGGGATTCCATGGGAGGTCATAATTGACCATCAGGTGCGCTCGTTGCAGGTTGATTCCCTCACCGGCAGCATCGGTGGCAAGCAGTACCTGTACGTCCGGGTCGTGACGGAATGATTCCTGAACCTTGAGTCGCTCTTCACGACCTATGCTGCCATGGATAATGACCACGGCCTCATTGCGGCCAAGAAAACGGGTAATTCTATCTTCCAGATAGTTGAGCGTATCACGGTGCTCGGTAAAAATGACAAGTTTCTGACGGGGTGAAGGTTTGGGCGGTGGAATAGGACCAGAACCATAGGGTGCCGACTGTTCAATCACCTGACCGGAACTCATTGTAGGACAGAATACTTCACCGAGAAGCCCGGATAGCTGAGTCCATTTGGTATCGTTGCCACTTCGGCGAACATGCAAGGAGTTTTCTTCAAGTCTCCTGAGCGTTCCGATCTCTTGCCTGAGTTCAGCAATAGTACTTGCTGCCGTGGCCTGATCGAGTACAGCTTCTTCAATAGCTGCCACTTCGTTATCAGGAGCATCGTCGATATCATCGAAATCCTCTCTCTCGAATGCCGGAATCGAATTGGAAAACACCGGTTCTGCCTGACCGGCACGATGAAGCAGTTCGAGTTCGCGGAGTCGGCTTTCAAGCTTTTCGCGACGGCGTCGCAAAGATTGATAAATGGCCTCAGGTGATGAAGCAAGTCTGCGTTGCAAAATGGTCAGGGCAAAACCGACGGTACCAGCTCGTTTGTTGTTCTCCAACGCTTCTGCACGGTTGAATTCGTCACGTACGTAGTCGGTGACCTCCTTGTAGAGCGCTTCCTCGGGAGGAGACAAACGGTATGGAAGCGTATAGGCAATTCGACGCGGAAAGAGCGGCGTACCATCGAATTTCAAAAGGTTTTCCTTGACCATCCGCCGCATCAGATCGGAAACGACCGTTGAATGGATACCGTCACGGAACCGACCTTCAAAACGATCACCATCGAGCAGGGCCATGAAAAGCTGGAAATCGGCCTCCTTGCCATTGTGCGGAGTAGCCGACATAAGAAGAAAATTGCGCGTCAGAGTAGAAAGCAGTTGGCCCAGACGATAGCGTTTGGTGTACTTGGTCTCACCACCGAAAACCGTGGCTGACATTTTGTGAGCTTCGTCACATACTACAAGGTCCCACCTGCAATCAGGAGCCTGAAGCTTCAACTGCACATCTTCATTGCGCGAAAGCTTGTCGAGACGCGCAATTACAAGATTGGTCTCAAGAAACCAATTGCCGGTACGAGCTGCTTCAAGCTTGTCGTTGGTAAGAATTTCAAATGGAAGGTTAAACCGGCGGTACAGTTCGTCCTGCCACTGTTCGGCAAGACCACCGGGACAAACAATAAGACAGCGTTGCAAGTCGCCTCTCGCCACCAGTTCCTTGATGAGCAGTCCCGCCATGATGGTTTTACCTGCCCCCGGATCGTCTGCCAGAAGAAAGCGTAACGGCTGGCGCGGCAACATCGATTCATAAACAGCGGTAATCTGGTGCGGCAGCGGCTCAACATTGGATGTGTGTACTGCCAGTACCGGATCAAAAAGATGGGCCAGACGAATGCGCTGGGCTTCTGACACCAACCGGAACAAATGCCCGTCGCCGTCGAAACTCCACGGGCGCCCTGCTTCCACGATCTCCAAACGAGGCTCATCATCTCGATAGATCAACTCATTGGCAACTTTTCCATCTGGAGTCTTGTAGGTAAGCTCCAGCGCTTCGGAACCAAACCACTGAACGCTGACAACGGTAACCGAGGCATCTGGTATAACACCTCGAACAGAGGTATTAGGTTTAAAATCCTCAAGCTTCATTCATAATATTTCAAGTGTGAGTAATGAGGGCTTGCAAAGATTTAGATAATATACGATTACAGCCAAAGCACGGCAAGTTTTTTCAGTGATGAGTGCTCAGTTCTGAGTATCAATATTTTTGCGACTTGCACTGCGACTTGCTTACCGGGCACAACGCAGAAACATCATATTCCGGCAGACATACCAAATCCAGTTCTCCCCTTTTCGCTTGCCTGCAAATACTTTAATTATTAAAGCTCTTTACGCGCAACAAACAAAAAGGAAAAGCGACAGGCGGGCGTCGGTTTTCTACCGACATCACACCCCTGCGAGGCTTCAGGAATCAATGGCCGGGGGTTCCAGGGGAGGTATCCATTCTTTACATCGGGACTCCTTACGAGAGCGTGTTCCATTCGAAAGCCACCGTTCAGTCCTCGTTACCGGTTAATCTTGCCGGATCCAGCAGTCGGGCTCCGTGATATACCGTCAGTATCTCTGCTATATCGCCCTTGAGCCTGTAGATAATTCGATAGTTTCCAAATAGAATTTCCCTGATGGCGGGATCATCGAATTCCGGCAAGACCCTTCCAGAAAAAGGAAAATCCAATAACCTTTCAACGACTGCCAGCAAATCTATTGCAAATAGCATGGCGTACGACGAAGAATCCGCAGCAATAAAGCTGGTAATCGCTTCCGGATCATCAGCTGCCTGATGAGTCCATCTTATTTCAGCCATTTGGACATCCTTTCCTTGACCTCCATGTGCGAGATGGTTTCACCGGCCTCCGCCTGATTGAGGCCACGTTCAACTTTAGCCAGAAAAAGAAGTCGTTCCATAGCCTCCTCAATAGTAGCGTCAGCAGGAAGCTTTTCAACTGCCTGTATAATTTTCTCTTTCACCGTCATGGTAAATCTCCGCTGTTGGTTGTCATGTACACAAAATAACTACAATTTACTTTATCCTGTAGAAGTTTACAGGAAAACGGCTTACCTGACCAGTTGCCTCTTTTCTTCATCGCTGATCCGGAATCTGAAATTATTCAGAAACCGGTCAATATTACACATGACTACAAATGTCGTTTCCTTTTAACTCTCCTCCCGGCAAGACATCCGGCAGGCATACCAACTCTACTGTTTTTCCCTTTTCCCTTGCCTGCAAATACTTTGATTATTAAAGCTCTTTACGCGCACCGAACAATAAAGAAAAAGCGACGGGCGGGCATCGGTATTCTACCGACATCGCACCCCCGCGGGGTTTCAGGAATCGGGCGTCTGGAGCAGTATTCGGACTGCTCGACAATAATCCTCGGATTGAGCTTTGGCTCCTCCCCCTTCCCAATCCAGGTCAGTTCCAAGCACGGCCAGCTTTCTCGATGCGGCTTTCCTGAGTCTGATTTCGACATGAAGATCCAACGAACCGGAATATCGGAATCAGACGCTTTCGTCGATTTGCCCGCCTGATTCGTTTTTCACTTTTCTTTTGATAGCCTCGTTTATGGCTCTGACCGATAACGGCGTTCTTGCGGCGTTGAAAAGCTTGCCGAAAACATCATCCACGTTTTTTTTGATCGGCCTGACGGTAATCACCCCCTCTTTTTCAATCACGAACTCGATCCTGTCGCCAGGATGCAGGTCGAAAGCATCCCGAACTTTTTTTGGAATCGTCACCTGGCCCTTTCGGGTCATTGTTGCAATGAGCATCGCTGTTCCTTACTTATTTTTTTCTGTCGTATCAGTAAGGAATAATGCAAACATACCGTAACAGGTTCCCCGGCCGACAAAAACCATATCGGCGACATAATCGAATTCACGAAGTTGGTCGGGTTTCAACCGGCGGCGCCGGTACCCCCTCCCCTGACGGAGCCACGCAGCAACTTCACATAATGATCCCTATCGCTCTTTTCGGCAGAAGATTCGGCAGACATACAAACTGAAGATTCTTTTTTCCCTGTCTTGCTATACACTTTTCTTATTAAAGTTCTTTGTGCGCAATGATCAAAAAAAAGAAAAACAATGGATCCCAAGCCGCCTGATGTTTGAGAAAACTTTACGGACGCAGCAGAAACACCGTTACCATATAGAGGGCATAGAGAAGCAGCAGAAACACTCCCTGTACTCTTCTGATTCGGCCGCTGCTCCGCCAGGGAAGTGCGATGAGTACCGAGAGAAGTCCGAAAGCAAGCGCGGGAAGCACTTCCGGCAGAGGGGGGCGCACAGGGCTGAGAATCGCTGCTACGGAAACAATGAACAATCCATTGAAGATATTGCTGCCGAGAATCGTACCGAGGCCGATTTCATCGTGCCCCCGAAGTCTGGCAATCACAAGAGAGGCCAGTTCCGGCATGGAGGTACCCAGAGCGACAACGGTTGCGCCGATGATGAACTCGTCAAGACCGAACGCACGTGCAATGCCGGTAGCTCCGGAAACGATCAGCCGTCCGGACAGGACGAGCAGGACGAGGCCCCCGATTGCAAAAAGCGCGGGATTCATGGCACCTCTACCGCCGGCAACGCTTTCGGCCGAATTCCTCTGGCGGGCGGCTTCGAGCACCGCCGCCGTGAGCCATCCGATAAACATGCAGAGCATGAGCAATCCGTCAAACCTCGAAAGCGTGCCGTCGAGCAGAAAGAAACCGGTTAACAGAGGAATGAGCACGGCAGCCGATACGTCACGCCTTATCGTACCCGATGAGACGGGAATGTCCGATATGAGCAGAGCGATACCCAGAATGAGTGCGATGTTGACGATATTGCTCCCGAGCGCATCGCCGAGGGATATCTGCGATCTGCCCTCAAGTCCCGAACTGATCGCGACGGAAAGTTCCGGGCTCGAGGTGGCGAACGCCGCTACCGTAACCCCGATGATCGCCGGAGCGATCCGGAGAGCCGATGCCGTGCCGACTGCCCCGCGAAGAAAGAGTTCTCCGCCGAACGCGGCACACCCGATACCGGCAATCATAAAGAAATAGTCAGGCATAGACCTGTCTCCCCCACCGTTGTTGCCGAAGCATCTTCAAAACCGTTTTGGCGGCAGATATCGTTCCCTCTCAGGCTCGGAAATCGACCCGACTGAACATTTCGACGTTTGCCGCCGGCAAGAGCTTTAGCTGTGCTGAAGAACGCAGCGAAGAGCGTGCCTCAGAGGGCACGCTCTCCAAGATCAACGACAACCGACGCCGATTCGGTCAGCAGTACATCGTTCAGGGAGTTCTTCGGTGCCTCCCGGTCGGCGCTCCACTTTTTTTCGATCTTTTTGATTTCTTCCGCTTCCGATTTGAAAGCCGCATCCTGCAGCACAATGCCCTTTTTCTTCCGAATACGGTCAAGGGTGGCAAGATCGCGCAGATAATCCTGGTACTGCAGATTCCCTGATGAGCGATCACGCTCTTTTTGTTTGAGAAACGCTACTGTTTCGGGCGTTATCTCCCCGGTTATCTGATACATCGAAGGCGGAATCGTCGTCCATGGCAGACTGCTGGTATAGGTATCTTCGCCGATAGTGGCGGTATCGATCATCGAGGGCATGAAGATATCCGGTTCAACCCCCTTGTGCTGGGTGCTGCCACCGGAAATCCGGTAAAATTTTGCCATCGTGAGCTTGATCTCTCCAAGTCCGGAGCCGCCCGAAGTCGAAACGGAAGGATCCGAAAGATTGACGAGACTTTGAACCGTTCCTTTACCGAACGTTCTCTCTCCGATAATCACCCCTCTTCCGTAATCCTGGATTGCCGCCGCCACGATTTCGGAAGCCGAAGCGCTGTAACGGTTGACCAGCACCGCAAGAGGGCCGCCGTAGAGCACCCGAACGTCCTTGTCGCCGAGAACAACCGTTCTTCCCGATGCGCTGCTGATCTGCACAACCGGCCCCTGAGGAATGAACAGGCCGGTAACGCTCACCGCCTCTTCAAGTGAACCGCCGCCGTTATCCCGAAGATCGAGAACAATGCCGTCCACGCCTTCCGCGTTGAGCTCGCCGAGAATTCTCAGAACATCGCGGCTTGTGCTGTTGAAATTGCCTTCATTGTTTTTCTGGGCAGTGAAATCAAGATAGAATGACGGAATGGCGATAATACCGATTTTGCGTCCGTTTATCCGGATAACCTCTTTACTCGCAGCTTCCTCTTCAAGGTTGATTTTGTCGCGTACGAGCTGAATGATTTTTGCCGCGCCTCTGCCTGCCTGACTTGCCGGCAACACCTTCAGGCGGACGATCGAACCTTTCTTGCCGCGTATCAGTCCAACGGCATCGTTGATCCTCCATCCGGTTATATCAATAATTTCCGATGTCTTGCCCTGCCCGACGCCAATAATTTTATCGCCTTTTTTCAGAACCCGGCTTTTAAATGCCGGGCCTCCGGGAATAACCTCATTGACGACGATATAGTCGTTTTCGCTCTGCAGCCGGGCTCCTATGCCCTCGAGCGAACGGCTCAGACCGATCTGAAAGTTTTCGAACTCATCATGCGAGAAATAACTGGTATGCGGATCAAACGATGTCGTCAGCGCCGTCATATAGGCATGGAACGCATCTTCGGGTTTCTGGCGGTTCAGAAGATTGAGTCTGCCGGTCAGGTTCTTTACAAGCTCTGCGCGTATGCTCCGCTCACGTTTCCCCGACGATTTCAGGTCGAGCCACTGGTACTTCAACTCTTTTGTCCAGAAATCGGTCAATTGATTCCGGTCTCCCGGCCACGGATCGGTCTTGCGATCGAGATCGAGGGTATCGGAAACGGTAAAATTGAACTTGACCGTATTGGCTTTATTTTTCATGAAGAGCACCTTCTCGCCGGCCCGCCGTACAAAAAAGTTATATATGGCAAATCCTGCGTCGGCTTTGCCCGCAAGGAATTCGTCATCGAGCCGGTTTCCGTAAAGCTGCCTCAGGCTATCGACTTCTCCGGCAATAAAATAGCTGCGTCTTCCGTCAAGAATGTCGATATAGCGATTGAAAATTTCCACGGAAAGCGAGTCGTCCGGCGCTACCTTTCTATAGTGCCTGTCGAGAAGAAATTGTCTGATATGTACTCCGGCATCCTCCTGCACAGCCGTTGGAGCGAGCGGCTTTATGGGTCGATCGGAAGCTGATTTTGCCGGCGCTCCGGTGGCTGCCGGAATGAGCGTTGCAAATACAAGAATGATGCAGAGCAGACTTTTGCCAGGCATAGACAATAGAGGAAAAGGTTAATAAGAATAACGACCTTGCTGCATGACGACCCGCATGATGAAAAGCACAGGATTTCCTGTTTTCGTTTTGACGCCGCTCTGCTGCCGGAACTTGCGCTCCGTAAACCATTTTTGCGATTGAATTTCAGGAAACCTCTATTTTTATTCCGAAACCGGATCGCTGCGTTGTGCCGGCAAGTCCGTTTCGTCATTAATCCCCATCCTGATCGATCGAATCAATTGGCTGCTACATTGAAAATAAGGGGCGTGGATGGAAAACGGCTGCGGCAGGCCGTAACCGGATAAAACCGGTTTCAAGGCCTGCCGCTCCACTCTCCGTTAAAATCCGGATACGCCGGCACTGCGTTATATCGACGCAATCCGGCAGAAAAAAAAATCGCCTATCTTCGGCTTCCGTTCTGCTTGTGATGATTGAGGTCAAAGGGAATGTGCAGCCACTTGTTGTTGAAGTATGCTTCTCCAGGTTCAAGTCCGGTGAGGCTGATCGGAAGCGTGATGATTTTGCGCTGGTTTTCAATATGCACATAGAGCTCATCGCCCGTCACCCATACATCGATATCGACCGGATTGGCGAACATGAGCTTCAGCTGCACCTCATAAATATCCCCGGTTCGGACAAACTTGATAGGCGGCTCGTCATACATCATGGCCGATGGATCGCTGTCGCCGTACATGTCTCGTGCAAACTGTTCGAGCGCCTTGAGCCCGACGATCTCCTGCTCGTACATCCTGAGCTTCTTGACCGGAAGCGGCGAAAAGCCGTCCACGATTTCGCCGAGATATTTCTGCTGGATCGTCTTCCATTTCTCGAGATATCCGCTGTCCTCCTCGGTATCGAGCAACCGGTTGACCAGCACCATATCGACCTTGAATCCGTAGAGGTTCAGATAGGTAAGCGCCCGCATGGTCTCCTTGATGGACATCTTTTCCGCATTCATCACCAGACGTACCGTCGATTTCTGGTTATTGGTCAGAATTTCGCGAATATCCTCGAGTTCGTCAAAAACCTGATCGACCGAATCAAGCGCATCTTCAGAGGGAATGTAACTTGCAATTTTATCGGACATCTTCGAAAGCGGCTTGCTGAGCGGACGGACAATGTATTTGGTGACATTCTTGACGGCTTTCATGCCCCATGCGAGCGTATCCGGCAGAGAGAGCAGTCGCAGGGTCTCGCCTGTCGGTGCGGTATCGAGGACAAGCACATCGTAAAGGCCGGAAGCATCATATCGTTTTATCCGCAGAAGTGAAAAAAGCTCCTCCATGCCGGGCAGGATGGTCATCTCGTCGGCCACGACACCCGATACTCCCTGAGCCTTGAATATGCCGGTGTAAAATTTCTGCACGGCGTGCCAGTTCTGCTTCAGGTCAACGTAAGGGTTGACCTCGATGGCATGCAGGTTTTCCTTGATTTTTGTGGGTTCGGAACCAAGAGGCAGGTTGAAAGAATCCGACAGACTGTGCGCGGGATCGGTTGAAAGCACGAGGGTGCGATATCCGAGCTCCGACAAACGCACGGCCGTTGCGGCAGATACACTGGTTTTGCCTACGCCGCCTTTTCCTGTAAACGTTAAAATACGCATGAACCTGAGATTGGTTTTATTGTTAAATACGCCAAAAACTCAGATCCACCGACATACAAACGGTAAGGCTCACTTCAGAGGTCTGAATATTCAAGCGAAAGCGCACAACGGTTCCGAAAAATAATTTCCTTGTCGAAAATTATCGACCGTGATCTGTAATATAGGTTATTTCTCTGTCAAAGAAACCATTTTCAGCTCAATCTGTTTATACGGCAAACCATCTCCCCTGCCCTCCCTTTACTGGGCAATAAAACCCGGATTTTGAAGGTCTTCCTTGTTGTAGAGCAGCTCCCTGCCGGTAAGGGTATCGATCAGCGTTCTTCCCGAAGCATTGAGAATGGCATGCCCTGCCGCGGTGTCCCATTCCATGGTTGGAGAGAAACGCGGATAACTGTGCACCTCGCCGGATGCCACCATACAGAACTTCAGGGAACTTCCGCAACGCAGCACGTCGAGATCGGGATTGTTCTGCCGAAGGCGTTCGAGATAGGAGAGGGTTTTCTCGTCCATGTGGGAACGGCTTGCGACAATCCTGAAGCTGTCCGGATTGCTCGAAAACGGAAGTCTTCGGGCGGCCTCCGCAAGCCGATCCGGAGAGGCGATCAAGCTTCGTGCTCCGTCTATAAAAAAAGCACCCTCTTCTTTCGACGCAAAATAGAGTTGCTCTTTAGCGGGAGCATAGATAACGCCAAGCACCGGATGTCCGTCACGGATCAGGGCTATGTTGACAGTAAACTCTCCGTTTCCGGCAAGGAACTCCCTTGTCCCGTCAAGGGGATCGACCATCCAGAAAGCAGGCCACTCCTTTCGCTCTTCGTAGGGAATCGGCTCCCCCTCTTCGCTTAAAACCGGAAGACCGGTTTCGAGAAGTTTCTGCAGAATGATCTCATTACTGTTCCGGTCAGCAGTGGTCAATGGCGAGTTATCCGGCTTGTACTCCGTCTGAATCTCCTCACTGCCATAGCATTCAAGGATAAGTTCTCCGGCCTCAAGAGCGGTCTGTACCGCTATTCCTGTTTCAGGTGAAGGAAACATATCGTGTGTTGAAATTTCCGGGCCATGCCGTTCGCGGCATTGCCCGTATAAGATAATACCCTGAACAAAATAGGGTTACCTGACTCTTTTCAAAATTTTCATGGTTTTAACATTACGGCCTACGGCCAACCTGCGATGCGAAAACGCATGGGCACTGATAAAATACCCCAAAACGGCTGTATGAAGCGTGTATGAGGGAACGGATTCAGGCTGAAAAGCCTTTTGAATTACAGGTTTATTATAATAATGCATAAGCATATATATGCGGCATGCACAGTCACATGAACATTCAGGGAGCATCAAATGGACACGAACATGGGTCAGGTTGACCGGATTATCCGGGTTGTAATCGGCATTATCATCATCGTTCTGGGCGTCATCAATCAGAACTGGCTGGGCGCCATAGGACTGATTCCGCTCATTACCGCAGGCATCGGTTTCTGCCCGCTGTACAAGATTCTGGGCATAAAAACCTGCAGTAACTGCTGAACGGAACACATCCGCTCAAAGGATCTGCCCGGAGCTCTTCGGAATTTCTGTAGCATGACAGAGCGCTCTGAACCTGTTTCGACATAATGAAATAATTCAGATGCAGTCCGTTTGCCAAGCGGGTCCGTCAGACCACCCTGATCCGCTCGGCGATCGGACTGTGATGATGCCGTTGTGCATCGGTCAGTTCGCCACTCCTGCTGCATCTTCCCCGCCCCGAAAGCATTTGGCCATGTATTGAAAAGGCATTTTCCTATATTGCCTGATAATTTTACTGACCAGACCGGGAAAAAATGAACCGTGAGCGACAAAAAAAACCCGAATGGCTGAAGCTGAAACTCTCGACCGGCGAGCATTTCGCCGCGACGCGGCAACTGCTCTCAGGGCTGCGCCTGAACACGGTCTGCCGGTCGGCCATGTGCCCCAACCTGCAGGAGTGCTGGTCGAAAGGCACGGCAACCTTTATGCTGCTCGGCTCGGTCTGCACCCGCACCTGCCGATTCTGCGCGGTAGATAAAACCGTTCTTCCGGTACCTCCGGATCCCGAAGAACCGGAAAAAATCGCCCTCGCGGTTAAGAGTATGAGCCTGAAGCATGTGGTGCTGACCAGCGTCAACCGGGACGATCTTCCCGACGGAGGCTCCATGCACTGGGTTTCCGCCATCCGGAGCATCCGCTCCCTGAACCCTGGGGTCAGTATCGAATGCCTTGTGCCCGATTTTGACGGCATAACGGCCAACGCCGACCGCGTCATGCAGGAAGCGCCTGAAGTGCTGAACCATAATATTGAAACCGTCCCATCTCTCTACCCCGCTGTTCGCCCACAGGCGGATTACCGGAGATCTCTGGAACTGATCGAACGGGCCAAAGCCGTTTTCCGGCTTTCCACAAAGTCCGGAATAATGATAGGCATGGGTGAAACCGGTGATGAAGTTGCCGCTTCGCTCGGCGATCTCAGGGCTTCCCGCTGCGATATCGTAACAATCGGCCAGTATCTTCAACCTACGGCGGCACATCTTCCGGTGAACCGTTATGTCTCTCCCGAAGAGTTCGAGGAGTACAAAAACATGGCCGAATCGCTCGGCTTCAGGCATGTGCAGTCCGGACCGTTCGTAAGAAGTTCCTACCATGCCGAGGAGTTCGTGGCGGCAAGGCATATCGAGCGTTGTTGAAAATCGAAAAATCACAGAGCTATCAGTAACCCTTAAATCGAATAGTATTATGGAATGGTCAATACCCATGAAAATCTTTACTTACTGGTTCATAGCCATTGCGACAGGATTGATCTTTTTCAGAAAGGAAACCTTCAGCTACAATACCGATTTCGATCTCCGCAGAAAGCTGCTGATTGTCGCCTCGGCGGCGATCGTGGCCATCAACGCCTTCGTTTACACCAATTCAACCTATGATGGTGGCCGGACGCTCGACTGGGCTTCGGTGCTGCTCTTTACCTTTGGCAACGGCATTGCCGAAACCTTCATGTTCTACGCCTTTTTCACTATAGGAGAAAAACTTGCGGCTTTCGCCACAAAAAACCCCTGGCTGCTCTTCGCTTCGGGGATGCTTTTCTTCATGATTTACAGCGGAGTGATCCACGGCCTCTTCTGGCTCGATATCCTTCCGGAACACGTCAACCAGGCCAGTCCCTTCAAGCCGCTCTTCATGCCGACGCAGCTTCTGATCGCTGGAAGCTGGGCATTGAGCTTTTTCTGGTATCGCGACCTGCCTACGGTTTTCCTTCTGCACAGTCTGGTTGACCTGACCATGATTCTCAATGTGAAATTTTCGTTATTCGTCTGACAATTATGAAACGCTATTCGGGAACAGTGCTCGTCGTCGGCGCTACCGGAAAAACCGGCCAGTGGGTAGTAAAGCGGCTGCAGCACTACGGCTTCGATTATCGCCTTTTTGTGCGCTCCGGCGAAAAAGCCCTGGAAAAATTCGGTCCGGAGGTGACCGACAAACTTACCATCGGAAGTGCGGAGCACGAGCTGGAGATTGTTGCTGCCTGCCGTCATGCGGACGCCCTCATATGCGCTCTTGGCAGTAACGTCATGGACCCGGAAGCTCCTCCCCCTTCGGCGATCGACAGGGATGCGGTTATCCGACTCGCTACACTGGCAAAAGCAGAAGGAGTGAAAACATTCATTCTCATCAGCTCGCTTGCCGTCACCAGGCCCGAACACCCGCTCAATAAATACGGTCGGGTGCTCGACATGAAGCTGGCGGGCGAAAACGAAGTACGGCGTCTTTTCGGAGAGCCAGGATTCGCCTATACCGTCATCCGGCCCGGAGGACTGCTTGACGGGCCGCCCCTGCAGCACCGTCTGATACTCGATACCGGCGACCGGATAACCGGCTCGATCGATCGCAGCGACGTAGCCGAGATCGCCGTGCTCTCGATCGATGCTCCCGAAACCCGAAACCGCACCTTCGAACTGATCCGTGCCGAAGAGGCCCCGCAGGAGTCGCTGCTGAGCTGCTTCAGGCAGCTGAACTGACGACGTTGCACCTCGCCTTGAATTTGCTCAGGGTCGTTTAATTCCAATTCTATTGATTGGCGAAGATGAGGAGTATCGTTCGCGGGACGAACGGGAGTATGCTCGCTGTCGCATCGCGGAGTATAGCTCGCTTCGAATTGCCGGAGTATCGCTTCGCGGCAGAAGATTGGGATATTAGTTCTGAGTTCTTGGTTCTAAGGGAGTCCGTCGTTATTAAAATACCGTTTTAGGCTTAATGCGAATATCCC
>DYNE01000125.1 GCA_020721225.1 Pelodictyon luteolum
GTTTCATCTGTTCATCGGGCATGGTGATGCGAAGTTTTTTTTCAAGATCTGGAAATTCGGTGTTCAGCACGGTTTCAGCCTTCTCGATGATTACGCTGCCGCCGGCGCCACTGGTCACGCGGCCGAGCAGAAGGATGTTGCGCAGTTCGTAAAAGTCTGCCCAGTGGGCAAGAGCATAGCCGAAGCAGGTTCCGATGGTGGAATATGTTTTTGCGGCGCGCTCATCACCGGCAGCCATCCGCTCCTGCACCTGAACAAGCTGTTCGGCGAACGGCATTTCAGAAGGAAAGTTAAACCCGGCCGCGGGGGCCAGACGGGCGACCGCCTGCTGGGAAAAATACTGGACGCCGCAACCGCGGTCGCCCGACCATTCATCCGCCGGAGCATCGGCGCGCAGATCCACCGGCGCAAAGGCGAGCTCGTTGAGCCACGGAGTGAGTCCGCCTTCAGGCGTTACATATCCTGCGGCCAGGCTTGTGCCCATGGAAATGCCAAGCACCGGACTGTCGTTGAGCGACATGGAACCGGCCAGCGCTGTCACTTCGCCGTCGTTGACAACCTCAAACGGCACATGGTTCCACGCTTCTTTGATCCGGAAAAACATCCGCCGGATCTGTGAGTCGAAGTCGGAGGGAGCGACCCCGCGGAACAGCGAGGCAACGCGAACTTCGTTGTTTACATAGATACCCGCCGCACTTCCGCCGATGGCATCCACCTGAGGCAGATGCGCAGCCGCACGCTTTAAGGAATCCATGATGCCTGCATAATGATATTCCGGATTGCTTTCAAAATACGGATCCCAGCGAATTTCTTCAGAAAATATAACTTTGCCGTCAATAACCGCCGCACATTTTCGATCCGATCCGCCCAGATCAAAACCAATGCGGCAGCCGTTTAAATGCCGGCCGAGCGAAACCGCGTTTTCAGAGGGTTGCGGGAGGTTTTCCGGTGAACAGGCGCTGATACTCAGCGGGTTTGAATAAACCCTTCCCCCGAAAAACTCTGCGTCGAAGCTGCGGGATCCTGAAGGGGAATAGATTTCAGCGATTTCAGATGTCAGCTCATCACACCCGGCAATCTGGATCGTTTCCGCTCCGCGCTGCCAAAGCAGAAACTTCAGTGTGCGTTCAAGATACCGGAGGTTCAGCGGCCGGTTTTCAGGTGTATTCGGAAGAATCCGGGTTTCATAACGGGAACCTCCCCCTGGATAAAGCAGCACAAACGTAACCGGGCAATCGGCCCGTTTTTTAAATTCACGGTTCCATAACGCAAACGGAACAAACGAACCATCCAGCTCCGGTTTAACTGTGGGTTTTATATTCATGACCTGAATCCGTTGGATAATCTTCCCCGCTGGAATTCGAAACCAAAATCGAGCTCCAGCGACCTGTAAGGGGGTGGATTAAGACAAACGGCGGCCTGATTTTCAATATCCAAAGCCGTTTTTGAAACCTTCGGTTCAAAATCCATCTCTTTCGGGGCGTTTTTCTGAAGTTCAGGACGCGACGGTTCCTCCGCTCGGGCGGGGCGCTCTCGTTTTGCAGAGGATGATTGCGTCTATGTGCAGGCGAAGGCGATGTCGCGGATCACCGCGAACCACGGACAGCGTTTCCCAAAATGCAATTCGGTTCGTCCGGCGTGCCGAACC
>DYNE01000126.1 GCA_020721225.1 Pelodictyon luteolum
CTAGGAGTCTGTCGGTCTCGGAATCCATGTTTTTTCCACCTGAATGATCCCCCGGTTTAGATTTATCGCCGCCCTCATGTTTCTGGTTTCCATTTTACACCGGTGTGCCGGAGTTCGAGACGCCTCCTGGCGGTTAATCACAATCCGATGACCAAAAAATCACGAGGACCGGCAGTCTCGCATATTCTGTTCACGAAATCGCCGGAAGAATCCCGTTTGAAAGCTTGTGGAGCTTTTTGAAGTTATACGCCAGCGTTATTAGATTCCATTCAAGATTGACATTATCAAGCCCACGAAGGTGAAACTGGCGGAACCCCAAGACCGATTTGATGATACCGAATACCGGTTCAACAGTCTCCTTCCGTTTCTTGTACTTCTCTCGACCATCTTTGGTCCTCAGGCGGAAGGCCATTTGTTCCTTTATTGTAGCGCCATCGCCCGGTGGCACTGGTTCGGCTTTCTGTAGAAGATCTTCAACTTGCCGGTGATGGCTTTGTTTCTCCACCGAACAATAGACCATCGGACCTCTTCCCTCTTTCTCGACATCCGCTATGGCCGCCTCGCTGAAATATCCAGTATCGGCGCAGATATCTCTCACATCACGAATTTCAAGGGAAACACTTTCGGAGGCGGGCAATAACTCTTTTTTGTCATTAGCATGATTGGTGACATAGTTGCCGAGTATGAGTAGGCTGCCTTCGGTGTCCACGACTGCCTGTGCATTGTAGGCCTGCTCAAAATGTTTACCATTCCCGGCCTTCATGATGTGGCTCTCATTGTCGGTAAAGTTAAACTGATCCCCAGAGGGAGGGACATCATCCGGAGGATTCGGTTCTCTGCCTCTTGGCGGTTTACCGTTTTTTCGCTGGTTCTCACGATCCTTTTTCTTGGACTCATATTCGGACTGTTTCTGCTCTTTAAGCTGGTTATAGCGTTCTTCAATGATTTTCCGGGCCTCCCGGAGCGATTCTTTACGGTCTTCCCGACGTTTAATCTCGTCAGGAAGAGTCAGCCCATCATCCAAGGGAGTGTTATCGATTTGTTCTGCTTTGCGGGTTAATTCTTCAATCTCCATTTCAAGCTGCTCAATCATTTCTCCAGCTCGCTTGTAACTCACCGCCGAATGCTTACTGGCGTTGGCTTTGATTTTGGTTCCGTCGATACTCACTCCGCCAACTTTCTTCAGATGCCCCATTTGGGTGGCGAGTAAGAGGACTTTTACAAAGGCTTCCTTAAAGGCGGCTCGATTGTTCAATCGAAAACTGCATATTGTGTCATGGTCGGGATGTTGATTCCCACCGCAAATATATCGGACGGCAACATCATAATATGTGGCATGCTCAATCACCCGCGATGAAAAACGCCCTGTCGCGTAGCAGTAGATTAGCAACGAGAGCATCATTTCAGGTGGATATTGTGGACTGCCGCCACCTCTCTCGTTAATCGAGAAATCGTGCAGATCGAGCATTTCAACCGCATCAATAACGAAGTGTACCATGCTGTCTTCCGGAAGCCAGTCCCGAAGGTCGGGAGGGAAAAGCATGGTGGTCTCTCTATCAACCGTTACAAACCTGGCACTCATGAGTGACAGGATATCATTATTCTGGCACCGGTTGAATTCGGAA
>DYNE01000127.1 GCA_020721225.1 Pelodictyon luteolum
AACCAGCATTTTCATTCCGGCAAACTGCATCGCAATGTCCTTAACCAGATCAAGCCCGGAATCTTTTCCCAGCGACAGGTCGATCAGAACAAGATGAGGACTTGTTCCGGCGCAAAGCTGAAGCGCTTCCACACGACCAGCCGCTTCACCGCAAATGGATAGATCCGCTTCGCGCTCGATAAAGTCACGCAATCCCTGCCGGACGAAGGCATGATCGTCGACAATCAGGATTTTCTTTTTTGAGCCAAGGCGGGTTGAATCGCGCATGAGATGGATGATGCCGGAACGGGATGTTAATTACAACGCTAATTCAAATTTGCTAACACTGGTGTCCGGTAAACATTTGAAAATCTAGACGGCTCGAAAGAGCTCCTTTATTGTCCGGTTTGCTAAAAGCCAACAACGAAGGGGGTTTCGAGCCATGGGATATGAGCCTACGGTTTTCAATCAGCTGTTCAATTTTATTCCGAGACATACTTTCCAGAAATCGGCTGACCGGCTGGGTGCCGACCGCTACGCCAAGAGCTTCAGGGCCTGGCCGCAGTTTCTTCTGCTGCTTTACGCGCAGGCGACCGGCAAGCAGACCCTGCGGGAAATCGCCGGCGGCTTGCAGGTGCATGCTCCCCGGCTGTACCATCTCGGACTCAACCCGGTTCCTCGCAGCACCATCGCCGACGGACTGGAGCGGCGCAGCAGCGACCTGTTTGAAGAGCTGTTTCATGAACTGGTGCGCCGGACCGCCCGGCTGGCCCCGCAACACAAGTTCCGGTTCGACCATCCACTGTACAGCATTGACGCGACGACCATCGACCTGTGCCTGAGCGTTTTTGACTGGGCAAAGTTCCGCAAGCAGAAAGGCGCAGTCAAACTGCACTGCCAGCTTGATCACAACGGCCATATTCCCGTCTTTGCTCACATCAGCGACGGAAAGATGCACGATGTGAAAGCCGCCAAGGAGTTTTTCAGCATTCTACCGGACAGCATCTACTGCTTCGACAAGGGCTATATCGACTTTGAATGGCTCTATTCCATCCATAAAACCGGGGCTTTCTTCGTGACCCGAGCAAAAAGCAATATGGACTTCCGGATTACCGGACAGCACAGCGAGGGAGGAAAAAAGGGAGTTCTTTCTGACCGGATGATCTGCCTGAACGGGCCTGTCTCGGCGCAAAAATATCCAGACCGGATGAGGCTGATCACATTCCAGGACGAACAAACCGGGAAGATTTATCAGTTCATCACCAACAACTTCCGGCTGGCGGCGGCCACCGTCGCCGCCATCTACAAACAACGCTGGCAGATCGAACTGTTTTTCAAATGGATCAAACAGAATCTGAAGATCAAAACGTTCCTCGGCACATCCAGGAATGCGGTCATGGCGCAAATCTGGACGGCGATGATCTATTATCTGCTGCTTTCGTATATCAAGTTTTTGACCCGGGCCGGAATGAGTCTGACCACGATGGCCCGGCGGGTCAAAGACGGCCTGATGATGCGCATGGATTTGATGGAACTGCTCTGTCTGGCCCCTGAAAAACCGTTGAAACCGCCCGATGGACACGAAGCCCTTCAGATGGTATTCATACTGTGAAAACTTTTACCGGACAGTAGTGAT
>DYNE01000040.1 GCA_020721225.1 Pelodictyon luteolum
AACACTTTGTGGCGATTATGCATCCCTTTTTTATTGCCCTCGTGAATTATTCAGGCTATAATCCTGAATCTCAGCTCAAAAAAAATTACAGAAAGAGTTATTTGAGCGCTTATGAGACGAATTGCGAGAGAAGTATTTTGCTGCCTGGGTATTTGATACGCTTGGCGCTGCAATTACTCAGGCAGGAAGAGGATTGAAGTGTTTGGAAGAAAATCCTGATGCCCTCCAGTCCATCGTCGGGTGGAACTGGATATTAAAATCAATATGATTGCGAATTGGAATCAGATCGTAACGTCTGCATTCGAGAATATCTTGGAGGCAAACATTCTGTTTAGCGGTATAGGGTTTGAGCATGCGGATGAAATCAAAGCAGAAAGAAAAGAAGATTAGAAATACTTTATGCCTTTGCCGTAATATTCTGCGGTCTATATAGATAGCTTGGATGACTCTGTTGGTTGAGGTAATATGTAAGCTCTCCTCAATAATTGATTCCGTAGTAATCAAGCTAAAGCAAAAACGGATCCACATATAAATCAAGAAAGAAGTACCATAATCCTGAATCATGGCTCAAAACAGATTACGGAATGACTTGTTGCTGAGCGCTTATAATTACAACAACTTTCCCGGTCACTAGCGGCCGGATGGAGCTTTTGGGATTTCTCATGAATTTTTTATTTGTTCACCAGAATTTTCCAGGTCAGTTTCCGCATGTGGTCAGGTCTCTGGCTGATATGCCAGCTCACCGTGTCGTTGCGATCGGGGAGGAAAAAAACGTTGTGCATCGTTCCCTGCTGCATCCGAAGGTTATCGTTAATACCTACCGTCAAGATAAAGGCGGCGGGAGAGAAACGCATCATTATATTCGGGATTATGAGGCTGCGATTCGCAGGGGGCAGACGGTTGCCCGTCTGGCGATTGATATCAGGAAGTCCGGCTTTTACCCAGATGTTGTGGTGGGACATACTGGATGGGGGGAGACGCTGTTCCTGAAAGATGTTTTTCCTGCTGCACGCCATATTTCTTACTTTGAATATTTCTATCGGGCTGAGGGCGGGGATGTTGGCTTTGATCCCGAGTTTTCTTTTTCGTTTGATGACCGCCTTCGCATCCGCGTGAAGAATACCACACAATTGCTTAGCCTGGAGGCTGCTGATGCGGGGTTCTCTCCGACTGGATGGCAACAGAGCCGGTTTCCTGAAGAGTACCACAGGAAGATCCGAGTTATTCATGAAGGCATAGATACCCGTATCGTACATCCTGATCCCGATAAGGTTGTCGAGGTTGACGGTATCCCGCTGAAGCGGGGATATAGTAAGGTGGTGACCTTTCTTTCACGGAATTTGGAGCCCTACAGAGGTTTTCATGTCTTTATGAGGACGCTGCCTTTGATCCAGAAGGCTTGCCCAGACGCGAGAGTCATCATTATTGGTGGTGATGGGGTGAGTTATGGAAGGAAGCTACCAGACGGGCAGACCTACCGTTCGATATACACTGCGGAGGTACATGATAAGGTTGATTGGTCGAAGGTACATTTTACCGGAAGGGTTTCGTACAACCGGTATCTCTCTTTGCTTCAGGTTTCATCTGCCCATATTTATCTGACATATCCGTTTGTGCTGTCGTGGTCGATGATTGAAGCCATGGCGCTTGGTTGCACGATGATCGCTTCCGCAACAGCTCCGGTACAGGAGGTGATCACTCAGGGAGAGAATGGCGTGCTTTTCAATTTTTTCGATCAGAATGCCCTTGTCGCCGCGGTAGCCGATACTCTTGGCAATCCCGGTGCTTACCAGGCGATGCGGGACAGGGCAAGGCAAACCGTTGTCGAGCGTTACGATCTGCATTCGAAATGCCTGCCGGAAATGCTTCGTTTTCTGACCGACGCCAATGCTTCGTAACGTGAATGTGAGGATGTTTGCATGTATTCCCTTTCAGTCCAAGCCAAAAGATATGTTTATGTTGTTGTTCTGGTAATACTGTT
The DNA here is from genome assembly GCA_020721225.1 of Pelodictyon luteolum. Classification (GTDB taxonomy): domain Bacteria; phylum Bacteroidota; class Chlorobiia; order Chlorobiales; family Chlorobiaceae; genus Chlorobium; species Chlorobium luteolum_C. The sequence goes on from DYNE01000040.1 coordinate 1,982, forward strand.
GTGGTAGTTGATGTGTCTGGGGTTACGTTGATGGAAATAATAATCCGCTTCGGTTTGAACGTGGATGATTTGTGTTTTCGTTGGCTGCGCAACACAGACAAGAGTGTCGGTCATTTCGGGATTCATTACTTCCGTAAGCTTTCCGTCGTATGCTTCATCATCTCAGATAATTGGGGATTTTTTCTTAGATTCCGGCTTTAGCATCTGCGATTCAACGATTAAAATAAATTTTCTGCACATGTCTGATCCTGTCATCAAGCGGGCGCTGGTATCTGTATCCGATAAAACCGGAATTGTGGATTTCTGCCGGGAGCTTTCGCTTCTCGGCGTCGAGATTTTTTCAACGGGCGGAACCCTGAAAACGCTTCAGGATGCCGGAGTCGCTGCAGCCTCGATTTCAACCATTACCGGATTTCCCGAGATCATGGACGGCCGGGTCAAGACGCTGCATCCTAAAATTCACGGCGGCCTGCTTGCCGTGCGAGAGAATGCCGATCATGTGAAACAGGCACTGGATAACGGCATCGGGTTTATCGACATGGTGGTGGTGAACCTTTATCCTTTCGAGGCTACGGTGGCAAAGCCGGATGTGACCTTCGATGATGCTATCGAGAATATCGATATAGGCGGTCCCTCGATGCTCCGCAGCGCTGCGAAAAACAACGAGTCGGTGACCGTTTTGACCGACAGCGCCGATTATGCGCAGGTGCTTGGTGAGATGCGTGCCGGTGCCGGCGCTACGACTCGCGCAACCCGTCTTATGCTGGCTCGCAAGGTGTTTGAACTCACCTCCCGTTACGACAGGGCTATTGCCGCCTACCTTACCGGCGCTGAAGGCGCAAAGGTGGAGGCTGCAGCAGCAGGCATGACCGTAGCGCTTGAAAAAGAGCTTGACATGCGTTATGGCGAGAACCCGCATCAGAATGCAGGCTTTTACCGTCTTGCCGACAGCGAGGGCAGCCGTTCGTTCGGCGCCTGTTTCGAGAAGCTTCACGGTAAGGAGCTGTCTTACAATAATATGCTCGATATTGCCGCGGCAACCTCGCTTATCGAGGAGTTCCGCGGAGAGGATCCTTCTGTCGTGATCGTCAAGCATACCAATCCTTGCGGAGTCGCCCAGGCCGATACGCTTGTGGAGGCATACCTCAGGGCGTTCTCGACCGATACGCAGGCTCCTTTCGGCGGCATCATCGCTTTTAACCGTCCGCTCGATATGGATACCGCAGTCGCGGTTAACGGGATATTTACCGAAATCCTGATCGCTCCGGCTTTCGAGGATGGCGTGCTCGATCTGCTTATGAAGAAGAAAGACCGCAGGCTGGTGCTGCAGAAGCAGCCGCTGCCTAAAGGCGGATGGGAGTTCAAGTCCACACCCTTCGGCATGCTTGTTCAGGAGCGCGATACCCGTATTGTTGCCGTTGAGGATCTGAAGGTGGTCACCAAACGGCAGCCGACTGAAGAGGAACTTTCCAACCTGATGTTTGCCTGGAAGATCTGCAAGCACATCAAGTCGAACACTATCCTGTACGTGAAGAACCGCCAGACCTATGGCGTAGGTGCGGGGCAGATGTCCCGCGTGGATTCGTCGAAGATAGCGCGCTGGAAGGCTTCGGAGGTCAATCTCGACCTGAACGGATCGGTTGTGGCTTCAGATGCGTTTTTCCCGTTTGCAGACGGTCTGCTTGCCGCTGCCGAGGCTGGCGTGACTGCGGTTATCCAGCCGGGCGGTTCGATCAGGGATAACGAGGTGATCGAGGCTGCGGATGCCAACAATCTGGCTATGGTGTTTACGGGGATGAGGCATTTCAAACACTGATGTTTGATACTCGCGCTCCTTTACGGGACTTGGCCGAGGAGCGGATCATCCCGTCAGTAATGCACATCGCACAGAAAAAAGCTATCTGAAAGGATAGCTTTTTTCTGTTGCTCAGGGCTTTATTGTTCGCCGTTTGCGCTACTGCTATTAAGCTTCTGTGGAGCCTGAACTGACGAACTTGACGATAAGTTGTCCAACACTGCCCTTGCGTTGCGTTTGAGCCGTTTAAGACCGATACGGTAGATCGGTGTTCCAAGAAAGAGTTTACGGAAACCTGATCCGGTCAGGTTCAGAATATCCTCCGGCGTAATGCCGAGCAGTTCCTTTTTCAGAGCGAAGAGCCCTTCGGGAGCTGGTTTGCGCGATCGGTTACCGGGGCATGATTCCTGGCAGAGGTCGCAGCCGAAAAGCCACGTTCCCACCATCCGCGATTCTTCCGGCGTGAACTCCCGTTTCAGTTCAATGGTGAGGTAGGAGATGCAGCGGCGTGCGTCGAGTTTTCCCGGTTCGAGCAGCGCTCCGGTCGGGCAGCTTTCGATGCAGTTTCTGCATGCTCCGCACCGGTTGGGCAACTCTTGTGCCGGATCATGGATTTCGCGGTCGATCAGCAGTTCTCCGAGAAAGACGTATGAGCCGGATGCGGTTGTGTTGAGCAGTGTGTTTTTTCCGGTTTTTCCGATTCCTGCGCTTTCGGCCCATGCTTTTTCCAGCACGGGCGAGCTGTCGACGGCAATGACGGCCTGTACCGGTTGATCGCAGATCGTGCGGATGAAGCTCAGCAGCTCTTCGAGTTTGCTTCGTACTACCCGATGGTAGTCGTCGATGAGCGCATACCGTGAGATTCGTGCGGCTCCGGGTGCCGGTGCATGGTATTCAGGCCTGCTGTAGCAGAGCGCTACGGAGATAATGGTTTTTACGCCTGGCAGAAGCTGCGAAGGATCGGCGCGTTCCGATATTCCGGTTTCGAGATAGCGCATTTCTCCATGCCGTTTTTCCTCTATCATGCCGCTGATGCGCGCAATCGCTTTTTCCTGGGGCTGGAGCGGCGAAAATCCGATGGATGCAATACCGATCCGCAGGGCTTCGCGGCGGATCGCGATCGCAGGGTTTTCGTCGGGCAGGCGCATGATTATTATATGTTGCGTTTACCGTTTCCTGGGCGGCAATGGTTGCCAGAATTACTATTTATCGTTAAATATACATTTTGCTTTGTTCTCCAACCGATCCGCTGCGGGTCTTAGTTCACCTCTGTGTATGGAACGTCGTGAGTTTATTCGAACAGTACTTTCCCGTACAGGTATTGCCGCAGGAGTGAGCGCGGCCGCTCTTGCGGGAGCGGTGGGATATTATCAGCCGAGAAAAGAGCTGTATAACGGGGGCAGCAGCGATGGTGAGGGCGCGGAACGTCTTGCCAGGGAGAAGAACGCTGTGGTGGTCGGGGGCGGTCTTGCCGGTATCAGTTCGGCTATCGAGCTTGCCCGGCGAGGGTTCAGGGTAACGCTGGTCGAGGCTTCGCCGTCGCTTGGCGGAAAACTGACCGGATGGAACCTCGATGCGCTTGGCGAGCGGTTTCCGGTGGAACACGGGTTCCACGGCTTTTTCGACCAGTATTACAATCTGAACGAGATGTTTGCCTATGCCGGGGTCAAGAGCAGCGTGTTCGACCCGGCTCCTGGTTATCCCGTGCTGTTTCGCCAGAGGTCGGCAGAGGTGTACGGAAAGACGCCGAAATGGTTTCCTTTCAATATCCTTTCCGTGGTCGGGCAGTCGCGTTCGCTCGATATCGTCTCCTTTCTGAAGGATTATCCCGGACTTCTGCCGGTGATAGGCATGTTCCGTTATGACTACCAGAACACGTTCAGGGATTACGACTCCATCGATTTCATGACCTATTGCCGCAAGGGCGATATTCTGCCAGCATTTATCGATACCGTGCTGCATCCGTTCGCCGATGCCACCATGAACCGTATGGAGGTTCTTTCTGCTGCCGAGGCTATCCGGTATTTCCATTTCTATTTTATGGGCAGCCCCGAAGGACTGGCTTTCCGGATTACCAACCGTGATTGCATGACGGCTCTCATCGATCCGCTCGAAGCGAAGCTGAAGGAGCTTGGCGTTACGATCCTGAAAGGGAGGAGAGCTGTAAAGCTGCTTGCAGCTAACGGAATGGTGAGCGGAGTGGAGCTGCAGGGCGGTGCAGGCAGCGACGTGTTCCGCCAGACCGGCCAGACAAGCGTTCCCGAACGAGGCTGGGTGCTGCTGCAGACGGATACGGGCGTGCCGGTTATCGCTTCGCGTGAAGGCGGTGTTATCAGGGCTTTCGACGCGCGGTGTACCCACATGGGTTGTCCGGTCACCTGGGATGCGGAAGCGGGCGGGTTCTACTGTCCCTGTCACGCAGGCCGGTTCGATACGGCAGGTAATCCTGTCGGCGGACCGCCCGAGGCTCCGCTTGCTAAACTTGACGTGGCCGAGGAGGGCGGCGTTCTGGTGTTCAGGACTTCCCATGCAGCATCCGGCGTTTCGGGGGAGGTGCTTCCTGCGGATTACTGTGTCGTGGCTTCGGACGTCAGGGGTACGAGGGAGCTGGTGCTTGGTTCCGGATCAGGCATGGCGATGCTTGAGTCCTCCGTTGCTTCGCTTGGAGAGGCCGATCCATACGCGGTGTACAGGCTCTGGCTCGACAGGCCGCTTGGTTCCGCGGAGTTTCCTTTCTATACGGTTTCAGGATATACCTATACCGATTCGATATCGATCTATTCGGATTTTCAGGAGCCTTTCATCTCCTGGGCGAAAAAACAGGGGGGATGCGTCGTTGAGCTGCATGCCTACGCTATCGCTCCAGCGGATGTGAAGCCGGAACCGGTCATCAGGGCTGCCATGAGGGAGGAGCTGCATCGCATGTTTCCTGAAACCCGGAAGGCAACGATTCTGCACGAACTGTTTATGCAGCAGTCGAACTTCACCCGCTGGGCTCCAGGCGACCACAGCCGCAGGCCAGGAGTTGAGACCCCGTTTTCAAACCTGTTTTTTGCCGGCGACTGGGTACACGTCGATGCTCCGGTTTTTCTCATGGAAGCCGCGGCATTTACCGGTCGTATGGCGGCCAACGCGATTTTCAGCCGGGAGTCGCTGAAACTGACTCCGTTGCCTATTGTGCCGATGGACGGGATTTTTGCATAAGCCAAGAGCCGTTTTCAGTTCTTGTTGGTCTCTTGCGTCCTTGTCACTTCCCCTCGATGCATCGTACCACGGTGTTTTTAAGGATACGTTCTCAGGATTTTCAGCAGTTCTTTTTTATCGGCAGCTCGTAACACCCTGGATTTCCACTGGCTGTCCGATGCTGTTTTACTGATGATGCCAAGGAGCTTGACATGGCTGTTCGGGTCCGCAAGCGGGGAGAGCACCAGAAACATGATTCTTGCCGTGTTGCTTGAGTTCGGGTCGTAGATGCCTACCTTGCTGATGCCTATTGCCACCAGCGGCTTGTTGAGCCGTTCGAGTCGTGCATGCGGAATGGCGATCTCCTCTCCGATGAAGGTGCTGCCCTGTTGTTCCCGTTCGAGCAGGCATCGCATCGCTTCATTTTCGTCGATTTCCGGGGCGAGTCTGCAGCATTCATGGAGCAGTGTCCGGAAAGCGTCCTCTTTTTCCACGACGTGTTCCCAGAGAACCGGCTGTACGTTCCGGATCAGCGTCTTCCAGCTCTGTTCGCGCGGTTTGGCCTGCAGGAGTGTTTCCCTGATTCCCGAAAGAGAGGGTGCCGGATTTTTCCTCAGCCTCATTGTTTCTTCACCCCTCGTGTCGAGCACGATTACACTGATGCCCCTGCATTCGCCGATAAGCCTCTCTACAATGGTTTTTCGTCCCTGTATGCGCTGCCATAAGGGCAATTGTCTGCCCGAGTTGCCGATGATGATGTGTCCGACCCGGTACTCATGCGCAAACTGCAGGATGGTTTTTACCACGTCGTCTCCCTTGTAGGTAAAAACAGTTGCCCCGAGATTCTGGGCGAGTGTAAGGGTGTTGGAAAGCATGCGCTGCACGGCCGGGTCGATGACGGCCGGGTTTTCGGCAAAGGTACGGACGTAGACGGCGTACCAGTTGCGGTTGAGACGTCCGGCGATTCTCGATGCGTAGCGCAGGATGGTTTCGCAGTTCCGGCTTTTTGAACTGAGGCAGACCATGAGCTGGTCGGGGTTTGTCTGGGAATCCTCCACCGGCTGGTTGCGGCGGCGGGAATCGATCTGCGACGCAAGTTCTCTCAGGGAGAGTTCCCGGAGCTGTTCGAGGTTTTCGCTCCTGAAGAAGTTTGCAAGCGCTGTTTCCGTGCGCTCGGCTATGTACACCTTGCCATCCGAGAGCCGCTGGCGGAGATCGTCGGTGGTGCAGTCCACGTTGACGAGCTGGTCGGCCATCGCGAGAATACGGTCCGGCACCCGTTCCCTGACCTTTATGCCGGTTGCCTGTTCAACGGTTTCGTAAAGGCTTTCGAGATGCTGGATGTTCAGTGTTGAAATGACGTGAATGCCGGCCGCGAGAATTTCTTCGACATCTTCATACCGTTTTGCGTTCCGGCTTCCCGGCACATTGGTGTGCGCGAGTTCATCGACGAGAACCACGGAGGGTTGTCGCCGGAGAATGGCGTCGATATCCATTTCGGTGATCTCCATGCTCCGGTAGACCATGCTTTTGCGCGGGATGATATCGAGGCCCGAAAGCAGTGCTTCCGTTTCTTTTCTTCCGTGGGTTTCAACGATACCAGCGACCACATCGATGTCGTTCTCTTTCATGCGTCCGGCCTCCTGGAGCATCTGGAACGTTTTTCCCACCCCCGCAGAGTAGCCGAGATAGATTTTCAGCTTGCCCCTGCGCGATCGCTGGATGAGCCGCAGGAAACTGTCGGGCCGGTTGTTTTCCATCGATTTCCTTCCCATGATTGTTGATCGTTTTCAGGAACTTATTTTCGTACCCGGTCAAGGGCGCAATTCAGCTGCAGGACGTTGAGCAGCGACTCTCCCAGGAAAGGTACGGCGATTTTTCCATTTTCCGTACTGTTGACGATACGCATCAGCTCGTCAACTGAAAGCCCCCTTGCACGGGCAACCCTTGGAGCCTGAAATCTGACGGATGCAAGGGAAATATGCGGATCGAGGCCGCTGCCGGATGCGGTGACGAGATCCGTCGGAACCTTTTCGCCCTGTTCAGGCGCAAGGGTTACAATCACTTTCTCTGTTTTGTCTCTCATGGCCGCAGATGCAGGCGAAAGGTTGCTGCCTCCTGCTCCGGCTGCGTTCCATGATACTGCCGAGGGACGTGGCCAGAAGTATTCCGGTCTGGTGAACTGCTGGGCTACGAGACTGCTGCCGATAATCCTGCCTTCAGCGGAACGGACCAGGGAGCCCGACGAAGAAGCGGGTGCGAGTCGGCCTGCAAGATAGATTGCGCCCGTATACAGCCCGCTGCAGACAAGCACGGTTAAGGGAAGAATGCGTAAGGATGCGGCAAATTGCCGGATGAGATTTTTTCCTGACAGCGCAGTTTTCATTGTTGCTCGCTTGTTGGTTTATACAAGACCGGTTAACGCAAGAGCCATATCGATCAGCTTGATGCCGATGAACGGCGCGACCACGCCCCCGACTCCGTAGATGAGGAGGTTTTTGCGGAGCATGGTGTCGGCTCCCATGGGCCGGTACCGGACGCCCCTGATCGCAACCGGTATCAGAAGCGGGATGATGATGGCGTTGAAGATCAGTGACGAGAGAATCGCGCTTTCCGGTGAAGCGAGGCGCATGATGTTGAGAACGCCGAGCTCCGGTATCGCCAGCACGAACATCGCAGGGATGATCGCGAAGTATTTTGCGATGTCGTTTGCGATGGAAAACGTGGTCAGCGCCCCCCTGGTCATCAGCAGCTGCTTGCCGATTTCGATGATCTCGATGAGTTTTGTTGGGTCGCTGTCGAGATCGACCATGTTGCCGGCCTCCTTGGCGGCCTGCGTTCCCGAGTTCATGGCGACCCCGATATCCGCCTGGGCGAGTGCGGGAGCATCGTTGGTTCCGTCTCCCATCATGGCGAGCAGCCGTCCCTGCTCCTGTTCCTTGCGGATGTACTGAAGCTTGTCCTCCGGACGCGCTTCGGCGATGTAGTCGTCCACACCGGCGTCCCTTGCAATTGCTGCCGCCGTAATCGGGTTGTCGCCGGTTACCATGACGATGCGCAGGCCCATGGCACGGAGGCGTGAAAACCTGTCGGCGATGCCCGGCTTGAGGATGTCGGAGAGCGCCACGACACCGAGCAGTTCCGGACCCTCGGCAACGACGATGGGCGTCATGCCTTTGCGGGCAACATCGTTCACCAGTTCCTGCAGCATATCCGGAACTGTGCCACCCTGTTTCTGGCAATATCTGATCAGGGTATCAGGAGCCCCTTTACGAAAGCTTCGGCCATCGGGAAAATCAATGCCGCTCATCCGGGATTGTGCCGAGAACGGCACTGTTTTTCCTTCGCTTTCCAGGGAAGGCTTTCCGTCCAGCATTTTTTCGGCAAGGGCGACGATTGATTTACCCTCGGGAGTCTGGTCGCCGGATGAAGCCTGCATTGCAATGAGAGCCAGTCGCTCGAGGCCGATTCCCGGAAGCGGGAAGTAATCAGACGCCTGTCGGTTGCCTATGGTGATGGTGCCGGTCTTGTCGAGCAGCAGCGTGTCGATGTCGCCGGCAAGCTCCACGGCCTTGCCGCTTTTTGCCAGTACGTTCGCAGACAGCGCCCGGTCCATGCCGGCAAGTCCGATTGCAGCCAGGAGAGCGCCGATGGTGGTCGGGATGAGGCATACAAGCAGTGCGACAAGAGTGGGTACCGGAAGCGTCATGCCGAAATACTTTCCGATCGGCCAGAGAGAGCCTGTCACCAGCAGGAACGCCAGGGTAAGGCCGGCAAGGGTGACGGTAAGGGCAAGTTCGTTGGGCGTTTTCTGCCGTATGGCGCCTTCGACAAGAGCGATCATCCTGTCGAGGAAGGTGTTGCCCGCCGAAACGGATATGCGGATCACGATGCGGTCCGAAATGACTCTTGTTCCGCCGACTACCCCGGACCGGTCGCCTCCGGCTTCGCGCACCACCGGTGCCGATTCTCCGGTAATGGCGGATTCGTCCACCATTGCGGCTCCTTCGACGATCTCCCCGTCACCCGGAATGATCTCGCCGGCAAGCACGACAACCCGGTCGCCCTCCTGCAGTTCGTCAAAATTCACGGATTCCTCCCGCACGTTCGTCACTTTTCTTGCAACGGTATTGCGGCGTGTGCGTTTGAGGCTGTCCGTCTGGGCCTTGCCCCTGGCTTCTGCAAGGGCTTCGGCGAAGTTCGAGAACAGGACGGTCAGCCACAGGATGAGTGCGACCGCTACGGTATAGGTCAGGTGTCCTTTACCGGTGAAGGCATTCCCGGTGGCGATGAGTGTGGTCAGCACCGCTCCTGCTTCGGTAACGAACATGACCGGATTTTTCGCCATCGACCTGGGGTCGAGCATTACGGCAGAACGCCGGAGTGCTCCCGTTACGAGCTGTTTTTCAAACAGTGAGGAGGTTTTTGCCTTACGGCGTCCGGATTTGGCCTGTTCACAGGTATCCGGCAGGGAAGTACGGTTCGTCATGGTTTCAGGTTTGGTTCTTCGGGAAGGTTCCTTTCCTCAATGGCTTGCCGCCGAGAGGTGCTCCGCCAGGGGACCAAGCACGGCTACCGGAAGGAACAGCAGCGCTCCGATGAAGATCACGCTGCCGAGAATGATGAGCCCGAACAGCAGGGTGTCGGTTCGAAGGGTCCCGGAGGTTTCCGGTACCGGTTTTTTCGACGCCAGTGATCCGGCGATCGCAAGGGGCAGAATGATGGGGATATAACGGGCCAGCAGCATCACCACTCCGGTGGCGATGTTCCAGGCAACGGTGTTGTCGCCGAGTCCCTCGAAACCCGATCCGTTGTTGGCCGCGGCTGAAGTGAACTCGTAGAGGATTTCCGTGAACCCGTGGGCTCCGCTGTTCAGCACGGTTGACGCCCCGGCCGGAGTGGCCGCGAAGAGCGCCGTTCCCCCGAGGATCAGAAGGGGATGCACCAGAAGGGCAAGCAGCGCAAGCCGCATTTCCCCGGTTTCGACTTTCCTTCCGAAATATTCCGGGGTACGGCCCACCATCATGCCACAGATGAAGACGCCGATGACGATGAAGATGAACAGGTTGATGATGCCGACGCCGACACCGCCGAACACTACATTGATCCACATGCCGGCCAGCGGTACGAGGCCGGTCAGCGGGTTGAGGCTGTCGTGCATGCAGTTGACCGAGCCGTTGCTTGTGGCGGTCGTGAGCGCAGCCCAGAGGGCGCCGGCTCCTGCCCCGAAACGCAGTTCCTTGCCCTCGAGATTCGGGGCAGCTTCGACGGGAAGCCCCCAAAGTGCCGCAGCGGGAGCGCTTTCAAGCCAGAATGCGGCGGCAGCCTTGACGAGCAGCAGAATCATCATGACCGAGAAGATGACCGATGCGTCGCGCATGCGACCCGTGATGCGCCCGAACATCCAGACCGCCGCCATGGGAATCAGGACAATGCTCATGCATTCCACGATGTTGGTGTAGAAGGATGGGTTTTCGAACGGGTGGGTGGAGTTGGGGCCGAAATACCCACCCCCGTTGGTGCCAAGCTGTTTGATGGCCACCATGGCTGCAACAGGCCCGCGGGCGATGGTCTGCGTTGCCCCTTCGAGGGTACGGGCTACAGCAGCACCTTCGAAGGTCATCGGTACCCCTCCCGCGATCAGGATGAGCGCAAGAAGCAGGGCGAGCGGCAGCAGGACGAAAAATGCAGCCCGAAGGAGGTCGATATAGAAATTGCCGACGTTGCTTCTGCCTCCCAACGCGCGCGCAAGGGCGGCAAGGCATGCGATTCCTGTGGCAGCGGAGACGAACTGCAGCCACATCATTCCGGCAAGCTGGGAGAAATAGCTCATTGCGGCTTCTCCGGAATAGTGCTGGAGGTTGGTGTTTGTGACGAACGACGCCACGGTGTTGAATATCAGGCTTGCTTCCAGAGGGCCTTTACCGTCAGGGTTCAGCGGCAGCCACTGCTGAAGGGCAAGTACCGTCGTCACGAAAGCGAACATCATCATGTTGAACACGAGCATGGAGACGAGGTACTGCTTCCAGTCCTGTTCACCAGTGAGCGCGTCTCCTCCTGTCCTGCAGAAAAGTTCCGATGTCCGGCGTCCGTAGAGGGATGTTCCGCCGGGCTCGATCAGATGAGCCATAACTTTTCCGAGCGGCCAGGACAGCAGGGCGGGAACGATGACGGTCAGCAACAGTAACGGTACCATGATTCGATGATGTTAGAATTTTTCGGGATGAACGATCGCATAGACCAGGTAACCCATGCTGGTGATAAAAACGAGCAGGACGATCAAATTCATGTCACTCTCCTATAGGTTGAAAGATGATGCCGGCAAGTGCGCCCGGACCGGCGATGACGAGAAAAATCAGAATGCCGGGATAGAGCGCCTGGTAAACGTTCATGATCGAAGGACTTTTTTCTGCACGCTTGTTCTTGCATGTCAGGTGTTCCGGACGGGCAGGGTGAAAGAGAATCGCGACCCTTTACCCGGAGTGCTTTCCGCGCCGACAGATCCTCCGTGCGCCTCAATGATCTCCTTGACGATAGAGAGCCCGAGACCGATGCCGTTTTTCTCCCGCTGTCCCGGAACCCGGTAGAACGGCTCGAAAAGGTGTTCCATATGTTCGGCGTCGATGCCTGTTCCGGTGTCTGCAATCGAGAACCGGATGTTTCCGTCATCTTCGCAGGCATTGAGCGTTATTGAGCCTCCGGCAGAGGTGAACCGGAGGGCGTTGGAGAGCAGGTTTGCAAAAACGTGCATGAGGCTTTCCCTGTCCGCCACGATATCCGGCAGTGTTTCGGGAATGGTGTTCCTTATGCTTACTCCCTGATCGCGGCAGGGCAGAAGGAACGGTTCCATGCCTTCAGCGCCGATATGGCAGGGAGAAAGGGCAGACAGGTCAAGATGAGCCTTGCCGGATTCGATCCGGTTTATATCGAGCAGGTCGTCGAGGATATGCACAAGGCGCTCGCTCTCTTCCCGAGCGGCGAGCAGCAGGTCGGCCTGTTGCCCGTTGAGGTGTCCTGTATGCTCCTCGAGCAGGAGGTGGATGGACATTCTCAATGCGGTCAGCGGTGTGCGCAGCTGGTGTGAAACCGTGGCAATGACGCTGCGCTTCAGTTCGAGCTGTTCATGCACCTGCGTGACATCCCGGAATATCAGCGCCGTTCCGGAACTCTCCTCTGCAGGGTGTCCGGAGGGAATCGGAACGATGGTGGGCTGGAAGAAGATCTCACGGTTATCGGCAAAATGCTGGATAAAACTTCCGTTTTTTCCGGAGTCCGCTCCTGATCCTTTCCGGAACGTTCCGGCCAGCAATTCCTCCATCCAGGGGTATCCAAGGTCATGAACGTTGCTGCCCGGCTTCATGCCGAAGTAGCGTTCCGCACTTTCGGTCGCGATCTCGACAAGACCGTCCGGATCGAATACCGCGACGGGCAGGGGGAGGGTTCTGAAGACATCCTGCAGGGTTTTTCTGGTGCGCAGGAGGATCTGGCTGTCCGCTTTACGTATCCTGCGCAAGGTAGTTGCCATCTCGTTGAACGAGCGGGAAAGTTGCCCGATCTCGTCGTTCGACGAGGTATCGAGCGAGAGGTCGAGATTGCCTTTGCTGATCTCCTGGGCTGAAACGATAAGTTTTCGGATCGGCATGAGAATCCACCGGTTCGACTGGAAACTGAAGAGGATTGCAAGCAGCGCACTTGCAGCAATTGCAGCCAGCATGGTGTTGTGCGCCGAAGCTGCCATTTTTCTGGCGTTGTCGTTCGCCTCGTTCATGTTTGCCTGGTTCATGTCGAGTATGCACCCCGCATGTTGTTTGATTTCCCGGAACAGCGGCAGGAGGGTCGAGAAATAGTATTGCTGCCTTTCCAGCAAAGGACGCTGCGGATCGGTTACCTTGTCGATAACGGTGGAGTACCTCCTGAACAGGCTACTGATACGCATGGCCTTTTCGTGCTCGCCGGGCAGGGTGATATTGTCGAGTTCTGTATGCAATGCTTTTTCGAAATGCCGTTCATGCTGCCTGATGTTGCGGATACCGTCCTCGTAATGGCCGGCAAAGGTGAACAGGACGCCGCTGTCGATACGCTCAAGCGATTCGGTCATCTCCTGGCAGGCGACAACGCTCCGGTAGTTCTGTTTGAGAATGACGTCGATGGCTTCTCCCAGTGTATCGATCTGTCGGATGGTGAGTATTCCCATTCCGGCAACGATAAGGAGCAGGCCTCCGAAGCCAAGCACAAGTTTCTGTCGTATTCCAATCATGTATAACCTCCGGGTATTTGATAAACAAATAGCGTACCAAAGCAGAAAACCCAGGTATATCAACGGAAATACAGGGGCGGTGGTTGCCTGAACCTTGGAAAAAACAAGGGAAGGGAAGAAAATGGATTGCATTTTTCAATCCTTCGGATGTATGGAAGGATTGTGCTGCGGGGAGGTTATGTCCTGATGGGTTGAATCGGTAACCTACGGAGTTTCTCGCTCACGCGGTTATATCCGGTATTGTTTTCGTTTGCGCCAGAGAGTCGCCTGGTCGATACCGAGGATATCGGCGGCATCCTGCAGGGATGAAACCGAAGCGAGGATGCTTCGGATATGATTTTCTTCAATTACCTCCAGCGCTAAAGGATCTCCGATGCGAACCGGCGGCGCTTGCGAGATGATGGTTTCGGGAAGCAGTTCTTCGCCGATCTGCCCTGTTTTTCCGAGAATCACCGCCCGTTCGATTACATTGCGCAATTCCCGGATATTTCCCGGCCATGAGTACTCTTTCAGGGCAAGCAGGGCTTTTTCTGTAAACCCGGAAAAGGATTTGTGGTTTTGTGCTGAAAAGAAATCGAGCATGTTTTTCGCATGCAGTTCCACGTCGTCCGGTCGTCCCGAGAGTGGTGGCAGATCGATCTGGATGACGTTCAGACGGTAAAAAAGGTCCTCCCTGAATCGTCCTTCTTTGACCGCTTTTTCAAGATCCATATTGGTTGCAGCAATGATCCTGACATCGGCTTTTCTTGTCTTATGGTCTCCTATCCGTTCATACTCCCGATCCTGAATGAACCGCAGGAGTTTTGGCTGGATGGAAATCGGCAGATCGCCGATTTCGTCGAGGAACAATGTTCCCCCTTCGCACGAAGAGACTCTTCCTGGATTATCCCGGACCGCACCGGTAAAAGAGCCTTTCATATGACCGAACAGCTCGCTTTCCAGCAGTTCCCGACTTAACGAAGGGCATGAGATGATGCCGAAAGGTTTTGATGCTCTTCGGCTCCAGTTATGGATCGAACGAGCGAGAACCGTTTTTCCCGTACCGCTCGGTCCGCGAAGAAGGACGACAGCTTCCGACGAGGCAACCTGGCGGGCCAGTTCTATAGCGCGCTGCATGGATGAGTGCCGTGATGAAAAATATACTTCCGGGTGGATCCGGTTCAGATCTTCCTGTAATGAGGCTATACGATTTTCCATATCGCATATGCCTGCCAGACGTTCCGTGACCAGTTCTATCTGACCGGGAGTGAATGGTTTGGCGATGTAATCTGCCGCCCCCCTTTTCATGGCTTCAACTGCCGTGTCGATAGATGCATAAGCCGTCATGACGACGATTTTTATCCGCGGGCATACCCCAAGAAGAGAGTGTGCCAGGTCCAGTCCATTTTCGGTACCCAGACGCAAGTCCACAAACGCGATGTCGAATACATGCAGAGCGGACTCTTTAAGGGCATCATGGGAATTGCTTATTGCCGTTACCCTGTGTCCGCGTGACTGCATGAAAACCGAAAGGGTTTTCCGGATATTTATTTCATCGTCTACGATGAGAATATCAAGTTGTGTCATTGCCGTTGGAGTGAGTGGATGAAGACAGGGTATTACTTCAGTTCCAGGCATCGTACCACGGTGTCGTGCAGCAGGGGACGGAACTTGCGGATTTTGATGTTTTCCGATGTGGGGTGGACGCGGTTGCTGAGCATGATGACGGCAAGGTCCTTTTCCGGATCGACCCAGATGCTGGTGCCGGTGAAACCGAGATGTCCCCATGATGACGTTGAAAAAGCCGATCCGGCTGAAGACGCTCCTTCAAGCGAACGCAGATCCCATCCGAGGGCCCTTGAATCCCTTCCGCTTCTCGACGTGAACATGCGCACGGTTTCCGGTCTGAAATACAGTTTTCCTTCGTACGATCCTTTCTGCATCAGCATGCGGACATAGGGTATGAGATCGCCGGTTGTGGAGAAGAGTCCGGCATGGCCGGCGACGCCGCCGAGCAGCGCGGCGTTCTGGTCGTGAACGAGGGGGCGTTTCATGCTGAAATGCCATGAGGTATCCTGCTCAGTCGGCGCAATCGAGCCGAGAAGGCCGGAGGGAGGATTGAACAGGGTTCGGCGCATGCCGAGCGGCAGGGCGAAACGCTGCCGGAAGTTGGCTTCGAGAGTCCGTCCGGTCAGGGTTTCGACGATACGCCCGAGCGTAATGAAGCCGAGATCGCTGTAAAGGGTTTTGAGACCGGGGGGCGAGAGCAGGGTGTCGGCTGCTATGGCCCGGAACACCTCTTCGGGCGTCCGGCAGGTTTTATGAAACAGCGTATGCGCGCGCAATCCCGAATTGTGCAGCATGAGGTTGCGTATCGTGACCTGCTGCTTTCCGCGGGAGGCTAATGCCGGCAGGTATCGTGAGGCCGGCGCGTCGAGATCGAGCGAATCCCTTTCGACGAGCTGCATAATGATGCCGGTGGTAACGACGGCTTTGGTGAGCGATGCGAGATCGTAGATGGTGGTGGTGTCGGCTGCCGGAGAGTAGGCCGTAAAGGATTGCCGCCCGAAAGCCCGGTGAAAAACGGTTTTTCCATGGTGAATCACGGCTATGCTCGTTCCGGGAAACACACCATCCCTTACAGCCGCTTCGGCAATCGTTTCAAGGGGTCCGAAGTCCCCGGCTGTTGCGGGCCGGGGTATGGAGATCGCGGCGGCAACAGTCAGCAGCGCGATAAAGAGTGACCGGCAGATGCCCATGTTCAGTTCCTCAGAAGACAGAGAACTTGACGTACCGTTTCGGGTTCTTTTTCAGATCGACCAGCACGGAATCGAGTGAGGCAAGCGTCTCATTCAGGTTGTTGTAAAGGGCCGGATTGGAGTGCAGCTGGCCGAAAGTGCCCTGGTCGCTCTCCAGTTTTGCCATAAGGGCCTCGGTTTTCTCGGCAGCCTTGTTGAGGCGGGAGACTGTCTCCTGGGTATTCCTCGCAAGTTCTCCGTCGTTGATGAGCTTCGGAAGCAGTCCGTTGCCGCTGGACGCTTTTTTCGAAAGGGACGATAGTTCGGCGGAGGTGGCTTTCAGGCTGGTGACGGTTTCGGCAAGTTCCGCACCCATTTTTTCGTCGGAAACCAGCCTCCCGGCAACACCCTTGCCGTTGTTGAGCCTGTCGAGCAGTTCGTTGATTTTCGCCAGGGCTTCGTTGGCTCCGCCGGTAAGTTCCGCCATGCCGTCTTCTGAATCAAGAGCGATGAAATCTCCGTTTTTTACCTGCGGACCTTTTCCTGTTATGATATCGACATATTTGTCGCCGAGCACGCCCAGCGAGCGGATGGTGGCTTTGGCGTCTTTGGTGACGAGCACCGCGAACTCGTTGCGCAGTCTGAGTTCGGCGACTACGTAAAGCGAGTCGTTGTTGGTGACGAAGTCAAGTTTTGAAACCGTACCGATCTTTTTTCCTGAAACGGACACGAAGTTGTTTTCGGCAAGTCCCTGTACATCCTGGGAAAGAACCTTGATGGTCGTAACGCCGGTGAAGAGACTGCTGTTTTTGCCGACCACCAGACCGAGATATGCTGCAAAGCCAAGTCCGAGCAGAAAAAAGATGCCGGTTCTCAGATCGCTCCATTTCAGTGCATTCGGATTTCTCATACAGATAGTATTCTCTTGATAAGTTTATAGTTCGAGGATTTTGTCGGAGAGTATCGAGCGGATAAACGGATGTTCCGACTGGTGCAGTTTTTCCGTTTCATCATCGAAAATGATCTCTCCCTGATAGAGCACGGCAGCATGATCTGCAATGCTGAAAACGTCGTCGATGATATGCGTTACGATTACAGCGCCGAGATTGCTTGACTGCTGAAGCGTGCTGATAAGATGCAGAATGCGTTTCGAGCTGACCGGATCGAGGCCGGCTGTGGGTTCGTCGAAAAGAATCATGTGCGGTTTGAAAATCAGCGCCCTGCCGATGGCTACCCGTTTACGCATGCCTCCACTGAGATTTTCGGGAAGCTGGTCTTCGTACCCTTCGAGCCCGGAGAATTTTATCTGTTCGGCGACCCTCTCCTGCACCTCCGCTTCGGGCAGCTTGAGGTTTTCTCTCAAAAAGAATCCGAGGTTTTCGCTGATGGACATGGAGTCGAAGAGCGCATTACCCTGAAAGACCATCCCCATTTTTCTCCGTATGGGATAGAGTTCGGGTTCCCTGAGCGAGGTTATATCGGTACCATCGACAAACACCTGCCCGCTATTGGGTTTGATCAGACCGAGCATGAGCTTGAGGATCGTGCTTTTTCCAACGCCGCTGGGGCCTAGGATTGCCTTGATGGTGTTGTCCTTGATGGTCAGGGATACATTTTTCAGAATCTCCCGCTCTCCGTATTTCAATGTGATATTACGTAGTTCAATCATCTTCTTACATGTTTTCCAGTACTATCTTCGACACATAGAAGTTTGCAATGAGCACGAGTCCCGAGGAAACGACGATTCCTTTGATGGTGGCACGTCCTACGCCGGCGGTACCGCCTTTTGCTATAAAACCATTATAGCTGCTTACCAGCGTTATGATGATGGCAAATACCGGTGCCTTGGCGAACCCGACGACGAAATCCTTCGGTCCAAGACGGGGATAGACTGCATTCCAGAAAATGCCGGGGTCGAGGTGGTGGTAGTGTTCAGCCAGATATGCGGCGCTTTGCAGGCCGGCAAAATCGGAAAGAGCCGTCAACGGGATGAACATAACCAGCGCGGCGGCAAGTCTCGGCATGACCAGCTTGGCCACCGGGTCGGTGCCGAATGCCCGGAGTGCGTCTATCTGTTCGGATATTTTCATGGCGCCTAGCTCCGCACCGTTGCGCGAACCGAAGCGTGCCGAAAGCATGAGCCCCATGAGCAGCGGGCCGAGTTCACGGATTACCGAGATCGAGGTTGAGCGGCCGAGCATGGTTTTTGCGCCGAAATCCTCGAGCAGGTTCCCGACCTCTATCGCAAGCAGGGATCCGATCGATATGGCGCTGACAAGAACGATCGGAATTGAATCGGTGCCGCAGATGGTCGCCTGATCGAGAAAATCCCTCCAGTATCGTTTGAGTTTAGGCAGGGTAAAAAAAGCTCTCAGTGAAAACTGAAAGAACTCCTGCATGGTGAGGAGGAAATCCTTTGCTTGCAGGGAAAGATTTTTTTCAAGAGAGCGAATAACGGTTAATGGCATAGATACTCGGTCATGAGGCGTCTTGCGTCATGGCATAGGGACGCTTTGAAGTTTGATCTGATAATAGCGAATCTTTGCATAATCACCCAAAGGCTTCTCGACTCATGCCTTTACCAGCCGGCTTTTCATTTTTGTTACCCACTGATAGGGAATGGTTATGGAGCCAAACGTCTCATCGTCCCTTTCCTTGAGGCCGTGGAAGTCCGATCCGCCGGAAAAGAGCAGAAAGTATTCGTTGGCTATCTCACGGTAGTAGTTCTGCTTGTATGTGTCGTGCGAAGGATGTACGATTTCAATACCGTCAAGTCCGAACGTAATCAGTTGCTTGAGGATTTCATCAGGAATATTCTGCGCCGGATGGGCAATAAAAGAGAGACCTGAGGCTTCATTGATAAGCCTGATGACATCTGCTGGATGCGTTTCGATACTTTTTACATATGCCGGACTGTGCGCTCCGAGATACCTGCTGAACGCTTCGCTGAAGCTTTTTACATAGCCACCGTCCTGAAGCACGGCGGCTATGTGAGGCCTGCCGACACTTCCGTTCTGTGCTTTAAGGATAATTTCCTCAATTCCGATCTTTACGCCCATTTTGACCAGTTTGCCAACCATGCGCTCCGCTCTTTCGGTTCGAAGGTGGCGACAGTGATCGAGATAGCGTTTCAGCTCCGAATGTTTGTAATCAAAAAAATAACCAAGGATATGAATATCATAGCCCTTGTAGGTTGAACTCATTTCTGCACCAGGAATGAGTTCAAGGCCTTTTTCCAAGGCTAATGGCTTTGCTTTGTCAATACCTTCAACAGAATCGTGGTCGGTAATACTGATTGCCGCCAGACCGGAAGACGCTGCCCTTGCAACTATATCCTCCGGTGTCAGGATTCCGTCAGAACATTTTGTATGTATGTGTAAGTCTGCTTTTTCAAAGCCATTCTGCCCTACGCTTTCCAAGCTGTATGGCATGGCTGAATGGTTGATACGTTTATTAGATAATCATATATATAAGAAAAAAATCTCCGCTCTCTTACGACAAAAGAGAATTATTTTTCGCCGTTAATAGTTGCCGGCGGAGCCGGTAGAAAGATTGTGGGCTGTGGGCTGTGGGCTGTGGGCTGTGGGCTGTGGGCTGT
>DYNE01000128.1 GCA_020721225.1 Pelodictyon luteolum
GCGCGATTGATAATCAGAATAAAAACAGCCCGCAGGCGTGAATCTGCGGGCTGCCGACCTTTGTTTCGGGGAGCGGTTTATCTCAATCCTGCCACTTTCTGCAAGATGTAAATCACTTCCTCAAGACCGATTTTACCGTCATTGTTCACATCCGCGCTGGCAAATACACCCGGCGGATTGAGTCCGGCAAGAACCCGCAAAGCAAGAATCGCATCTGCCAAATCCGGTGTGTTTCCTGAGCCGTTCACATCTCCCGGAGAAGCTTTGTCCGTAACCGATCCCGCAATCTGCAATTCCTGAAGCCCGTTAAAAGAGGCAATGCCGCTGAAAGTATAGCTTCCGGAAGCATCTGACGGCACCGTTATCCGATACGTTAAAGTCCGCTCCAGTCTGTCTCCGAAAGGTCCGAAAGTTACTGTGTGATTCACCGCATCATAATCTCCGGACGAACCTACGGAAACCCCCCATTTATCAGAAGGAATCTTATCTTGAACCGCATATCCCGCAACATCTGATCCGGGCCTGACCGTGATTGACACAGCGAACGCCTGTCCCGGTATATACGCCGCAGGCATCACCCGGACTGCCGATGATGTGCTGTCCCGCCCGGAACGGGTTGCGGTCGTATTCACCCAGCAGCCCGGACAGGTGATAGCCGGATCAAATTTATACGTCTCTCCGCCCTTCCATAATGCAACCGCACGCGTTACATATCCGATAGGAATCGGATTCGGCGCAATGCTCCATGTATTCCCGCGTCTCCACGCTGCGCCGTAAGCCGTTACTTCATTATCAGTTATGACAAAATCCATCGGACTCATATCTGCCGGATGATTCTGACACTGACCGAAGGTATTCTGCCCGCCGATGTCGCTGCCGAATCCGTCCGCAGAAGTATTTCCGCCGAACTGTCTGTTTCCGGTTTCGGTTGACGGCGGAGTTATCTGATATGTCAGTGTGCGGCTCTGTCCGTCAAAGAACGTCCCGAATTTCACTTTTTTGGTATTCGGATCAATGCTCCCGCCATCGCTGATATTCGACACTGCCCATCCCGCAGGCGGGGCGTCTGTTACCGAATAATTCTGTGTTCCGGCAGGCGGCACAGCGTTCAGCGTTACGGTAATCACACTTCCTGACACATAACACTGCGGCAATGTCCGGTTCACAAAAATCGGGACATTGACGCCTTTGCCGGATATTGCGATTGTGTCCGTACCGCCTGTTTTGTCGGAATTGACTGTTACCAAGCCGCTGTAAGTCTGAACAGCCGTAGGTGTGAAGGTTACGGTTACATCCTGAGAACTGTGAGCTGCAATCGGGTTTTTGTCTTTATTCCAATCGCCATTGAAACCTGTCGGATAAGTGATTGAACTGACTGTAAGCGGTGAATTTCCGACATTGCTGATAGTCAGCGTCCGTGTTGCGTTCGAGCCGACCCTGACATCGCCGAAAGCAAGATTGCCGCTCAAAGCGATAATACGGGTGTAAGTATAAGCAAATTTCTGAACGCGGTTATTATCATATAGGAGTTACGCAGTTGAATAACTGAGTTGAAAATGGTATGTTATTTTTTA
>DYNE01000083.1 GCA_020721225.1 Pelodictyon luteolum
GCTCATTGCTCATTGCTCATTGCTCATTGCTCATTGCTCATTGCTCATTGCTCATCGCTCATCGCTCATTGCTCATTGCTCATTGCTCATCGCTCATCGCTCATTGCTCATTGCTCATCGCTCATTGCTCATTGCTCATCGCTATCTCCCCCACCCATTACCCACTACCCATCTTCACCCCCTCTCCCCACCGAAAGCCAGTTTTCCAGACGATTGAGATCCTTGTCGAGAAGCAACAAGTCACGGTTTCCCGAAACCGATGCACGGGCAACCTGAGCGAAAGCCTCGAAAAACCGTTCTACCAGTTTGCGTATCCGAAGCACATACAACCCTGCGGCCGGACGATCTTCCGATACGGCATACATCGATGCTATCACCTCTTTAGGATACCGGATCTTGCTGGATACAAGCGAATACAGCTCACGAAAACCCCCTGCATGAAGAAGCTGAAAAAAAAGATAGGCGCCATTGCGGCCTGCAGCCTGCTCTGAAAAGATGCACCGGATCGCAACTGCCTCCATCTGTTTCAGTGAATCCGGCATCCTGCCGGAAAAAACAGCTTCCGGCACCGGAGAAGCAAACACCGTTCGAATCACTCCGAGCATAAGCAGCACGCTGTTCTCAAGTTCCCACGCCCTTGCACGCTGCAACAGTACCTGCCAGTCAAACCGGCCTCCGTGGTACGCAACAAGCCTGTGCAGATCAAGGAGCGTCCTGAGCTTGACTTCAACGTGGGGAAACACCCCATGCAGCACGGTATGCAGCATCTGATCTACAGGCGACAACACACGCACCTCCATACCATCGGCAGCAATGGTTTCAGAACGCTCCCAAAGTCCATCCAGATCGAGAGGCACATCCCGCTTCAGCGTCCAGTGCAACTCGATGGATCCACCGCATCTGGTCGCTATCGGAACAAGATGATGGCAATAATCAGCTTCCCCTTCCTTATGATTGCTCTCCCCAACCACCATACCGCTTTGAAGCAGCAAATCCGACGCCCGCATAAGATCGTTCCGACGAACCATCAGATCGATATCGCACATCGTGCGGTCGGTCGGGCGCCGGTAAACCTGATTACAGAGATGCATACCTTTCAGGGCGATACACTCGATTCCCGCATCACCTAAAATCCCCTGAACCTTCCGGAAATCGTGCCACAACCCCGTATAAAAAGCCGAATACTGCATCACCGCTTTCTGCAGCCGCTCCTGCTGGCTCAGTGGCATCCGCGCAAGCAGTCCATCCTCCCGCAACCTGCGATACAGCACCGTATGCACACCATGAAAAAAAGCCCGATCGAGAAACAACGCCACTGCAGCTTCATCCATCTCAGAGAAGCGACGAATGCGATCATCGACACACCCATCATCTCCCAGGCAATCGACAAGCAACCGGTCATGCAAAGCAAGCATACTTCAAGAGTAATAAAGGAACCTTAAAAAAGTCCGGATGAAAGGAGATTGCGGAACAATCATGAACCTCCCAGAAAATCAAGCATTGCAGGAAGGCATACCGAATGCAGGTCATAACGCTCGACAACAGTCTGCCGTGCGCGTCTCCTCATCGGCTCATACGAACCGGGATTATCGAGAACATCGGCAACAGCATCGGCAAGCCGCTCCACACCGAAAAAATCGACAAGCACGCCATTCTCACCATGGGTAATCACCTCCTCTACGGGAGCCGTAGCCGACCCGACAAGAGCGCACCCTGCGGCCATCGACTCGAGCATCGACCACGACAGCACGAACGGATAGGTCAGATAGACATGCGCCATCGACACCTGCAACAACGAAAGGTAACGATCATACGGCACCCTGCCGGTAAAATGCACCTTCGACCAGTCAACCTTGTCCTCAACCTCCGCAGTGTACCTTGTTCGGTAGTTCTGACCTTCAGGAAGACGCCGGCCATAGCTCACACCATCCGCCCCGACAATAACCACATGGGCATCAGGACACCGCCGCTGAATCAAAGGCAGCGACCGCATGAAAACATGGAACCCCCTATAGGGCTCCAGGTTTCTCGACAAAAACGTAACGACACGGTCGCCACGCTTCAGCCGCACACCATCGACCTCTGCCACGGCGCCTGAATCCGGCCGGATTTTACCGGTATCGATCCCTTCATGAATCACGTTGATCTTCTGCTGATACTCCCGAGGAAAACGGCTCTTCTGCCACGTGGTCGGCGACAACCCCGTATCGGCAGCATCGAGGCTCAACAACTGCACGGTATTCTTGATCCGAATGCGAAACCGGTCGTCGAATACTTCCGGAAACTCAGGATCGAAACCCACATCCCCACCTTCCGAACGGTAAAAAAACTCGAAGTACGAAACATGGCGGGCACGAGGAAACACATCCTTCAAAAACAGCGTCTCTCCCCAGGCAGGATGACCAACCACCACATCCGGAAAAAATCCGGACTTCTTCAGTTCGATCGCAACCCTTGCCACCGACTGCCCCCGGCGTACAGCCGACTCGGTATCGCGAAGATAATGGTGCGTTTCCGGTCGGCTCCCCCCATGCGGTTTATACGCTTTCACCTCGACCTTCGGATGCAGCCGGGGGCGGTTGAGCAGGTTCGCCTCCTCACCGATAGCCACCACAAGGTTTTCCCGGCGGGAAGCAAGCAACCGCACAATATGAGGAAACTGACCCGGAAAATTCTGATGAACAAACAAAAAGCGCATGGCAAATACCAAACACATCAAGCCACCCAGAGTCAACGGTGACAGGGGGCGGCTTGATAATGAAAAAAACAGCTGCTAAATGAGAGATCAAATAGAACCTGAGGAACCAATAGTTGCAGCTATACCGCTCTCAACGAACACGCTCAGGCCGTTGCTATCGAATTGGTTGTAGATACCACCTACAAGCCCGATAAAGGTCCACTCATTGCTGAATGTGACCGAATCGCCCGAGCTGCCCTCTATATACAACTCAGTCGATTCATCGAGCACCACCAGCGCATCTTCATAGGTAATCCCGCCAATCGAGTGATTCCCGGAAGAACCTCCCGGCCATCCGGTATCGAGATCAAGGATTTCAACATTGATCAAGCCGCTTTCAACAAAATCATGAAACGAAACATTCTGGCCACTACGGAAAATCAATTTGTCGCTTCCCTCTCCACCATCAACCTTCATATCGACAGTGTCGTACACCAGAATATCATCACCGGTACCTCCGCTCAACAGGTCATTTTCACCACCTCCATCGAGCCAGTCATTCTGTGATCCGCCATCGAGCAGGTCTTTATCGACACCACCCTGGAGCGTATCATTGCCCGATCCGCCGGTAAGCTGGTTATTTCCCGGAACACCTGGCATCGACAAGCTCGCGTCAAGCAAATCGTTACCTGCTCCGCCATCAAGTATATCAGGCCCAAAACCACCAATCAACGTATCGTTGCCGTCACCACCGAACATATCATTTGCCGCTCCTGACGAACCGTTGATCGAATCATTCCCGGTACCGCCCCGCATCACATTCAGCCCGGTTCCGCCAATAAGGGTATCGTTGCCCCCTTCACCATCCAGAATATCGGTACCCGTTCCACCATCGATCAAATCGTTGCCGTCACCGCCCGAGAGCATATCGTCATCGGCCTGGCCATGCAGGATATCATTGCCTGTGCCTCCATACATGGTGTCACTACCATTGCCACCATCAAGAAAATCATTATCGCCCTGACCATACATAAGGTCGTTTCCTCTGTCTCCAGTCATCGTGTCCCTGCCGGTTCCGCCAAACATGGTCGTATCTGCAGTTGTGGCCTCAACGTACATCAAGTCATTGCCATCGTCACCATACATGAGGTTTTTCGAATTGGAGCCATACAGCGTATCGTTACCGGTTCCGCCATGCATCGTACTGCGGCTTCCATCGAAACACTCCAGCACGTCGTTACCGGTACCTCCGTCCATAGAGAAAACACCATCGATACCTTCTCCAGACAAGGTATCATTACCATCCTGGCCATACATCGTCGAGTGGGAATCAACACAATAAACAAAGTCGTTTTGAGTGCCGCCATACATCTCATTCTCGCTGCCGGCTCTCCCGATAAGGGTATCGTTTCCGGTATTGCCGTTCATAAAGCTTTCGCCATCGAAACACTCCAGAACATCGTTACCGATTCCTCCGTCCATGGAGTAAACACCATCGATACCTTCTCCAGACAAGGTATCATTACCCGCTTCCCCATACATCGTCGAATGGGAATCAAGACTGTACAACCAGTCATTTTGATTGCCGCCATACATCTCATTATCGCTGTATTCCTCGCCGATCAGCGTATCGTTACCGTCAGCACCATACATCGTGCTCCGGCCTTCGTAATTCTCCAGAACATCATTACCGGTGCCGCCATTCATTGAGTATGCACCCGATGGACCTTCACCCGAGAGCGTATCGTTCCCGGCTTCACCATACATCGTAGTATGTGAATCCACGCCATACAACCAGTCCTGGTCACTACCGCCGTACATCGTATTCACGCTGCCGGATCTTCCAACAAGAGTATCGTTTCCGATATTGCCGTTCATAAAGCTCTTGCCGTCGAAATTCTCCAGAATATCGTTACCGGTTCCTCCGTCCATATTATAGTCGCCAGCTGAACCTTCACCCGAAAGAGTATCGTTTCCGGCATCTCCATTCATCGTATCCCGGGAATTAACACCATACAACCAGTCGTTGTCATTCCCGCCACGCATGATATTCCGGCTCCCCTCAGCACCGAACAGGGTATCGCTCCCTGTACCTCCGGTAAGACTGTTCTCACCCTCGCCACCATCTATCGAGTCGTTTCCGCCCTTGCCATCCATGGTGTCGTTACCACCGTACCCGTTCATCGTATCATCGCCGGCAGTTCCGTTCATTGAGTCATTGCCAGATGTACCATTTATGAGATCAAGCGTATGCAAATACCCGGAAGCGGCAAGTACCGACGTATCAGCCTCGACCGGTCCGGATGCCATCTCAAGAACCCAGTCGCCGCCAATACCGGTCGTATCCGTTGAAGCCGCAACATCAGCTTTGGTGTATGCCGCAAGGGCGTTCACAAACATCTGGCCTTGCCTGCCCTCGCCGACATTGCAGCCATAAAGCAGGATATCGCCATCCTTGGTAAGTGACTGCCCGATCGAGGCAAGTTCTTTCTGGAACTGTCTGAGATTTGCGGAGGTCAGCACCGTGGACCCGATCGTGATACTGCCACTCTCTCCATACGATACAATATGCAAGGAATCAATTCCGGATTTACCGGCAACAGCCATCAAAATCTGCTGCAGTCCGTTACGAGCCTGATCGAGAATGATGTAATCCGATCCGGCAGGAAGAGACGAGACAAGCAGGTCGAAATCGACAACCCGGCTGTCAATAATGTAAAATGGGGTGTTCATAGCGGTCTTTTTGTTAACGTTTTAGAAAAAAAGGGAGTATGAGGGTACTAAAACTGCAACCGCCCGTAAGGAAACAACAAAACGTGACACATAAACAATAAACACAAGCTCACCTGAATTCGCTGAAAACCGCAGAACCCGGAATTTAATGGGGTAAATCCCGGAATTCAGGCCTGGTTGCCGTTTATTCCACTAACATGCATCCTGCTTTTTTTACTACATCAGCTAAACCGAAGTTCCCCATAATAAAAAACAGTAACTCATTACAGTACAATCAA
>DYNE01000010.1 GCA_020721225.1 Pelodictyon luteolum
AGTTACAGGATTTTTTAGGGTAAAAATCAAGCCCAACTGTAGAAGATCAGTCAAAGATAATCCATCGGCTTTCCCAACTTGCGCGCAACCAGCGATGCGCATGAAACTCCTGAATAGGTTACCGCAATAACTCCCTGTCCGGGAAAGGTACTGTCTCCTGCCGCAAAAAGGTTTCGCACCGGTGTACGGTTCTGCGGCTTCTGCAGAATATTCTGGCCCGGCTTGAGCAGAGCCCCGTATGAACCTTTGTAGCGGTTCAGATAGCGCTCATGAGTTTGCGGAGTGGCAAGAATCCGTAACTCCACAGCATTTGAAAGACCTGGCAGAATTTTTTCCGTACGGGAGATGAGGCTGTCGGCATAACGTTCCTTTGCCTGACGGTAGGCCTCCCCGCCGCGTTCATACGGATCCCACTCGCTGGTTTCTGATGTCACGAAAGCGTGAATGATATGTTTGCCCGGCGGAGCAAGAGAGGGCGCAAGAATAGTCGGAGCGGAAAAGTATATCGTACCGCCAAGATTACTGTACGTCTGCCAGTCGTCAACAAGAATGTGGTGAACATGAAATCCGCTGGGGATCACGCGTGCGTCAACGCCGAGATACATCTGAAACCAGCTCGGAGCCCGTATAAAGCGGTCTTCATCGACACGGTATCTCGAATCCGAAATCAGACGATTGTAAGTATCCCAGACGGTTGCATTGCTGATAACGGCTTTTGCATGAACCGTTTCACCATTTGAGAGTTTCACGCCTCGGGCAACTCCGTTCTCCACAAGAATTTCATCGACACCGGAACTGTACCGTATCGATCCGCCAAACTTCTCTAATCCGCGGCAAAGCGCATCCGGTATGCTCCCGGCACCACCGAGAGGATAATTGATTCCTCCATGGTGCCGGTCGGCAAGACAGATTCCCGCATTGACCAGAGGCGTGGAAAGAGCATCCTGCACCGCCCATGAATACGATTCGATATCGATAAAATGCAGCAGTTCTTCATCACTGATATATTTTCGAGCGGTTTTTCCCATCGAACGAAAGGTTTTCAGTGCCAGCATAACCGTTTTCTGTGGAAATCGTCCGCCAACGGAGATAAGGTGAACGACATCTTCAAGAGAACCTGCTGGCAGTGAACTGAGAATCTCATAAACATCTTCCAGTTCCCTGTAGAACGCCTCTATCCCTTTTTTTTCATGAGGAAACCTCGCTGCAAGGGAATCGAGAAATCCCTGACGACTGTAGGCTGCGGCTACATTGAAACCATTCGGAAGGTGATAATGAATCTGGACAGGGTCCGGAACCGTTGCTACCTCAACTCCGAGTTTCCGAAATATTTTCGTGTGCAGATTCAGCGTACCGCTCCGGTCATTCTCCGAAAAACCGTAAAAAACCGAAGCTCCGGCATCGAACGTATACCCGTTTCTGCAAAACGAAGAACAGCTCCCTCCCGGAAAAGCATTTTTCTCAAAGACCACGGTCTGTATCCCCCGCTCCTGAAGAAGCGCTGCCGCAGTCAGTCCGCCTATGCCTGATCCGATAACGACAACATCTGTCTGTTCACTCATAACATAATATCAAATATTATTATAGGCACAGGGCATCCCGCCTGGCCGAACCTATTCGGGGTCTTACCACGAATGGAAAGGCAAATAGCCGACAACAGCTTGCAATCATCCCTATATCTCTCGAACTATTGGACTTCTTTAAAATAAATATTATAAATTAACTCTTTACCAGTGTTGCTCCATGCTCATACATGGTTGATGGGAAACTCCCCATATAAAGAATAAAGCCTGTTATGGATACCCAAAAATCCTCAGAAAAGAAAAAAACAAAACACGGCAAGGAAGTCCTTTCCAGAGAAGAGTTGAAAAAACAACAGGAATTCCAGGCTGAAGCCATCGCTCATATCAATTCGCTCTACAACTACGCTCTTCACCTGACCATGAACCCGGATGATGCCGAAGATCTGGTTCAGGAAACCTATCTCAAGGCTTATAAATTTTTTAATTCATTTGAACGGGGAACAAACTGTAAAGCATGGCTGTTTAAAATCCTTAAAAATAACTATATCAACAGATTCCGCAAGAATTCTCGGGAACCGGGCAAAGTTGATTATGATCTGATCAAGGATTTTTACCATTCGATCAAAGATACTCGAGTAGATACGACTGAGGCGGATTCGGATTACTTCCACTCACTCATGCACGAGGAGGTTTACCAGGCACTGCAATCGTTACCGGAAGAATTCAGGGAAGTTATACAGTTATGCGATATTGAGGGTTTCACCTATGAAGAGATAGCCAACATGGTTGAAAGCCCTATCGGGACAGTGAGGTCGAGGTTGTACCGCGGCCGTAAACTGCTTCGGGGTCAACTTGAAAATTATGCGAGAAAATATGGTTTCAACACAGACACAGAGGGATAATACACTATACATTCATACCTTTTTATCTATGAACTGCAAAAAAGCCCATGTGCTTATGAGTTGCGCAGTTGACGGCGAACTCACTCCAAAAGAGGAAAAGGAATTCCTGCTGCATCTCTCGGAATGCAAGTCATGTACCGAAGCGTTCGGTGAAGCAAAGAAAACGAAGCTGATCATCCGGGAAAAAATCGTGCGTGTCAAAGCTCCTCAGTCACTCGTCGATTCTGTGCTCAAAATGGGCGTCTTTCCTGGCATGGAAACAGAAAAAAACCTCATCTTCGATCAGATCTCATGAAATGCGATAAAGCCTGTAAATCAGGCTTTTTTGATTTGAATTGTATGAATTAATAGCTATATAGCTTTAACGTACAATTGAACACTACACTATGCTGTGCAGGCCAGACCGGTCTTCACGACACAACACGATTGTCATGAGCAAAACGATCACGATCACCGAAGAAGAAGTTAAAAAGTGGAATCTTAAAATGCCCGATGAAATGCTTGAAGCCGTATCCAATCGCTTCAAGTTGCTTTCGGAGCCCATGCGCCTCAAGATTCTCAGGGCTCTCTGCGAACGGGAACGAACGGTTCAGGAAATAGTCAACGAAGTAAACGCAAGCCAGGCAAACATTTCAAAGCATCTCGCCCTCATGCACGACAACGGAGTAGTCAACAGAAGAAAAGAGGGTCTTAAATGCTATTACCGGATCGCTGACGAAAGCATTATTTACGCCTGTTATCTTATTTCGAAAAGTGTTGTTGAAAACCTTCAGGACAGGCTGAGCTGGATCCAGAAAGTAAACGACAATCTCACAGCCTGATCATACCGGTACTCTGCTGAACGAGCGATCCCCTGTCGATAGCTCGACCCATCCGAAAACCTTTTCAAGCATAACCTGCATCCAAAACCAACCGTTTCGCTCAATACCGAAGCACGGCTCTTGTTGTTATTCCCTGAAATGACATCCTTCCTGAAAAGGAAAACGCACAACGAAGCATGACATTTACAACAAAAAAACGCGCTAAAGCATGACAATTAAGACATGCGCTCAGTCATATTGTCAGAAACTGTCGCACTCTACAGGGAATAGCCGCTTTGGCACGATTATTGTTGTTCTTATACCGTAACGATGAACAAAAACATTATCGGAAAAAACAACAAACAGATCATTACAGGAGGCAATCATGCTTGTCAAATTAGCAAAGGATCCAATGAGACTTTTCGACGATATCTGGTCAGGAACACAGATGCCGTCGACAAATGCCCCGGCATTCAAGGTTGATATTTCTGAAGACGAAACAGCTTTTCACATCGACGCCGAACTTCCAGGCCTTCAGAAAGAACTGATCGCACTGAACATCGAAGACGATGTACTTACCATCAAGGCTGAGCGCAAACAGGAATCGGAAGAAAAGAAAAAAGATTACCACCGGATTGAAAGATCATACGGAAGTTTTTCACGAAGCTTCAATCTGGGAGAGATGATCGATCAGGATAACATCGGAGCTGATTTTGAAAACGGGATACTCCACGTTACCCTGCCGAAAGCAGCACCGGTGAAAAAAACAAAGGAAATCTCCATCAGATAACATTCGGCATTCAGCTTCCGTTCTTCGACGGAAGCTGAATGCTTTTTGCACACAATCAAGTTAAAGGAAAACAATGGGTAAAATCATCGGCATTGACCTCGGAACCACCAACTCCTGTGTAGCCGTCATGCAAGGCACGCAGCCGACGGTCATCGAAAATTCCGAAGGCAACCGCACGACGCCGTCAATGGTCGCGGTAACGAAAACAGGTGACCGTCTTGTAGGGCAGGCAGCGAAACGCCAGGCAATCACCAATCCGAAAAATACGGTATTCTCGATCAAGCGCTTTATGGGACGCAAATATGACGAGGTACCGAACGAGAAAAAGCTGGCATCTTATGATGTGATCAACGAAGGCGGCGAGGCCAGGGTAAAAATAAACGACAAAATCTATTCGCCGCAGGAAGTTTCTGCAATGATTCTGCAGAAAATGAAGCAGACCGCCGAAGACTTTCTTGGTGAAAAAGTGACTGAAGCGGTCATTACCGTTCCGGCATATTTCAACGATGCGCAGCGGCAGGCCACAAAAGATGCCGGAAGAATCGCCGGTCTCGATGTCAAGAGAATCATCAACGAACCGACCGCAGCGGCTCTTGCCTACGGGCTTGACAAAAAAATGTCAAGCGAAAAGGTCGCGGTATTCGATCTTGGCGGCGGAACCTTCGATATATCCATTCTCGAACTTGGAGATGGCGTCTTTGAAGTGAAATCGACCGATGGCGACACCCATCTGGGCGGCGATGACTTCGACCAGAAAATTATCGACTATCTGGCGGACGAGTTCAAAAAACAGGAAGGTATCGATCTGAGAAAAGACGCGATTGCCCTTCAAAGACTTAAAGAGGCCGCTGAAAAAGCAAAAGTCGAACTCTCTTCGAGAACGGATACGGAAATCAACCTTCCCTTCATAACGGCAACGCAGGAAGGCCCGAAACATCTCGTCATCAACCTTACGAGAGCAAAATTCGAGGCTATGTGCGCCGACCTGTTCGAAAAAATTCTCGAACCGTGCCATCGCGCAGTCAAAAACTCGAAACTCGATATGAAGGAGATCGACGAAGTGGTTCTCGTCGGCGGATCGACCCGTATTCCGAAAGTACAGACCCTCGTAAAGGAATTTTTCGGCAAAGAACCCAACAGAAGCGTCAATCCTGACGAAGTCGTCGCTATCGGCGCAGCCATTCAGGGCGGCGTACTCAAAGGTGACGTGACCGACGTGCTTCTGCTCGATGTGAGCCCGCTTTCGCTCGGCATCGAAACCCTCGGCGGCGTCATGACCAGACTTATTGAAGCCAATACAACCATTCCGACAAGAAAGCAGGAGGTCTTCTCAACAGCCGCAGACAGTCAGACCTCCGTGGAAGTTCATGTTCTTCAGGGAGAAAGGCCGATGGCATCGGACAACAAAACCCTCGGACGCTTCCACCTCGGCGACATTCCGCCGGCACCAAGAGGCGTTCCCCAGATCGAGGTGACCTTCGATATCGACTCGAACGGCATCCTGAGCGTCTCGGCAAAGGACAAGGCCACCGGAAAGGAACAGACCATCCGGATCGAAGCGAGCGGCAAGCTCAACGATGCCGAAATCGAAAAAATGAAGCAGGACGCAAAAGAGCATGCTGCCGAAGACCAGAAGAAAAAAGAGGAGATCGACATCCGGAACTCTGCAGACTCGCTGATTTTCAGCACCGAAAAACAGCTCACCGAACTTGGCGATAAAATCCCGGCTGAGAAAAAGCCTCGCCTTGAAGGTTCTCTTGAAAAGCTCAAGGAAGCCTACAAGAACGGCACAGCTGAATCGATCAAATCAGCCATGGACGATCTCAACAAAGAGTGGAGCGAGATTGCTTCCAGCCTCTACCAGACTCCGGACGCAGGCACCCCGGGTGCTTCCGGCCCTTCAGCCGGCGGTGAAGCAGAGGCTGGCAAAAAAGGCGGAGACGGCGAGGTACAGAACGCAGAATACGAAGTTATCGACGGGAACGACAAGTGAGCTCAATCCGCTTGCTTGTCGCCATCGTAACGGCGTAACAGCAATAACGCGAGCAAGCCCCGGACAGAAAATCCGGGGCTTGCTCGCGTTTAATACACCCCTTCTCTCTCTGACTCAGCCCGATGCTGTCGATTGACAAAAAAAATGAAAAAAACAACCCATGAACCGGTGACGTTCATAAGAATAACGTACAGGTCTCAAAGTACCTGTACGACTTATCGGACAAGAAAACCCTATCCCCCAAGAACCTTCACCACCTCTGCCCTGATCTGCTGGTACGACAGCGCGCCGGCAGTACGCCACACCAGTTTACCCTTCTCGAAAAGCATGAGCGCGGGGATACCCTGCACCTGAAACTGTGCTGCGGCAGCAGGCTGCTTGTCGACGTTTACTTTTACCACGGTCAGCCGGCCTTTGAACTCTTCGGCAAGCTGCTTCACCGCAGGCGCCACCATCTTGCACGGCCCGCACCACTCAGCCCAGAAATCCACAAAAACCGGCACCGCACTCGACTGGATGAGATCGTTGAGTGATTGAGACATATGTTTACAGTTTTTCATTTATGATGCAAACAACGGTGAACGGTGATCTTTTTTTCAAACCGATCACAGATCATCAAGTCAAGAACTGAGGCACATCAATGAATTGTCGTGAGCGGCAGGAGTGCAAGGCGAACGGAACGCAGAAACCGGAGTGTACACGAAGTACATGAGGATTTCGAGTACCGCTCAACGAAGCAATCCTGACGCGGAACAAATTCATTGATGCACCTCCCGAACAAGCTCCGCATTCCACTCGATATGGCACCCAGACTGCCGGAGCATTGCCGAAACGCTACAGTATTTTTCTATCGAGAGCGAGACCGCCCGTTGAAGATCAGAAAGCGGACAGTCGGAACTTTCGAGCCTGAAAAGCATCCTGACTGCAGTGAAAACCTTCGGATGCTCCGCCGCCCGATCGGCATCTACTTCCACAATGAGTGCACCCGGATCCCTGCGTTTCTTTTTCAGGATGCTTATGACATCCATCATCGAACATGCCGCAAGCGACTGAAGCACCATCTCTATGGGAGAAGGGGCAGTGCCGGTTCCATAAAACTCGGGCGAGGTATCGAACAGCGTGGTATGTCCTGCCCTGTTGGAGCCGCGAAGAGGCATCGATTCCCGGAAAGTTACCGAAACATGCATGCGCAGGGTATATCTGTTTAAGGGTTCCCAATTGGATCTCTCCTGATAAACCGGTAAAAGGGGTTTTCAGTTTCACCCTTCAGCCATACAGAGGCTTTCGGAGATGAAACTTATAAATTGCCCTCTCAGTTAGTTGTTCGAAAACCGTACCTTATCGCCTTGCAAGAGGGCAATTGCATCTGCCGAACCCCTCAGGTTACAACGGTGACTGTTCATATTTCCTGAAATTGAAATCGTCTGCCTATGAACCATATTTTAGAGAAGCCGAGAAAAATCTACGTATCGAGAAAAATAGATTTCAATGCGGCTCACCGCCTTTTCAACCCGGAACTGAGCGATGCGGAAAACAGCAACATTTACGGCAAATGCAGCAATGAACACGGTCACGGCCATAATTACGAACTGGAAATAACCCTTTCGGGCATCGTTGACCATAAAACGGGCTTCCTGTTCGATCTCAAGGAGCTGAAAAGCATACTCGAAGAGGAAATTATTGCACGTTTCGACCATCGACATCTCAATTACGACGTACCGGAACTTGATGGCTGCGTGCCGACAACCGAAGTGCTTGCAGTCCTCGTCTGGGATATTCTTGAAAACCGACTCAAACAATTCAACAACCGGGAAATCTCCCTTTACGAAGTCAAAATATATGAAACAGGAAAAAATGCTGTCCGATACCTTGGGGAATAAATCGATAGTGTCATCGGGACGGGCAAGCCAGTGCATCGACGATGATTGTCTGCATGAACTGCAGGATACCGATACCGGAGCACTCTCCAGAATTGCCGATGCCGTATCGAGCATGCTGTATGGTGTGGGTGAAGACCCTGAACGTGAAGGCCTTGTAAAAACGCCTGAGAGAGTTGCCCGCTCCATGCGTTTTCTGACTCGGGGATACCGCCAGGATCCCGAAGAGGTGCTGAAAAAAGCGGTGTTTACCGAAGCTTACGATGAGATGGTGCTTGTACGGGACATCGACATCTTCTCGATGTGCGAACACCACCTCCTCCCCTTTTTCGGCAAGGCGCATGTAGCCTATATTCCGGACGGAAAAATCGTGGGACTTTCGAAAATCGCCAGGGTTGTCGAGGTTTACGCCCGACGCCTCCAGGTGCAGGAACGGCTGACCCAGCAGATCCGCGACGCCATACAGAACGTCCTGAACCCGAGAGGCGTAGCAGTCGTGATCGAGGCACGCCATATGTGCATGGTAATGCGGGGCGTAGAAAAGCTGAACTCAATCACCACCACATCGGCCATGTCGGGCGAGTTTCTTGCCTCTCCTTCAACTCGAAGCGAGTTTCTTCGCCTTATCCGCCCCTGAGAGATACGATACAGGTATAAAAGCAGGAGGGCCCGGATTTCCCGAGCCCTCCTGCTTTTTACTCCCCCAGCCAACCCTGCAATATCGCCTTGCCCTCCCCGACCGCTTCGTCCAGCAGCT
Source organism: Pelodictyon luteolum (assembly GCA_020721225.1). Taxonomy (GTDB): domain Bacteria; phylum Bacteroidota; class Chlorobiia; order Chlorobiales; family Chlorobiaceae; genus Chlorobium; species Chlorobium luteolum_C. The sequence continues at coordinate 8,643 of DYNE01000010.1, forward strand.
CGCGGGCTTCTCCACTGAGGCCGCTACCGAGATCGAGGCTTCGCGGCGGTATACCAATCAACACAAACCGCTCCGGCATCCGCCCGTGCAACTGCGCTATGCCGAGAAGCTCGCTGAGCCCCATCTGGTGCGAGGACATCTTCCGGTGAATGAAGGCCGGCAGTTCGTCCTTGTGATACACATAGACCCGGCTTTCGAAATCCAGAGGAATAAGCGCATCGAACACCATCACGGCATCGCTCGACTCGATATAGTCAAGCAGATAGAGACCCTGTGTGCCGCCATCGACAAACTGAACCATCTCAGGATACTCTTTTTCCTTTTCAAAGGCCCGGATGGCCTCCACACCGAACCCTTCGTCGCCAAAAAGGATATTACCGAGCCCGAGAACGTTTATACGGTTGTATTTCAACTCGGTTCTTCCTCCACCTTATGTTTGTAACCGGTTACGATGGAAGAGGTGACGCTGGTGCGATCAACCACATCGTGACGGAACACGGCATAGAGATGCATGATCAGGTAGATCGGAAAAATCCATGCCAGCAGATGATGCGCGAAATGCAGCGCATAGCTCCCGCCGAAAAGTGGAATCATCCAGCCAAAAAAGTTTTCCGAAAAACCTCCGGGATTGTTCTCGCCATACATGGCAAGGCCGCTGAGAATCATAAAGGTCGAACCGCAGAAGATGAAAATAAAATGGGCCAGTGCGGCAACAGGGTTGTGGCCCACATAGTTCGGTTCGTCACTGCGCAGAAATAGGTACGACTCGACCTGCTCGCGGAAGGGTTTGCCCCACCAGGCCGGTGACCATGGCCTGAAGCCACCGAAACGGGCATACTTGTCGTCTCCGAAAAGAGCCCAGTACATCCTGAAAAGAAAGTTCGCGATAAAAATAAACGCCGTAGCAAAATGCAGATAGCGCCACCAAGACATCCCGTTGTACCATACCGCTTCGCCGAGTGGCGGATTGATAACCGGAGCAGCAATATACATGCCGGTTACCAGCAGGATAACGGTACAGATGGCGTTGACCCAGTGGTAGAAGCGTACCGGCAGCCGCCAGACATAGATTTCCTCGATGATTCTGCCCATGGTAGCCTCCGTTTAAACGATTCTTACACTGGTAACTTCCTGGCCGTTCATATCGAACACATGCGATGCGCAGGCAAGGCACGGATCGAAGGAGTGCACTGTCCGGATAATTTCCAGGGGCTGCTCCGGATTGGCCATCGGTGTGCCTTTCAGGGCCGCTTCATAGGCGCCTGAGTTGCCTTTGGCGTCCCGCGGAGATGCATTCCATGTCGAAGGCACCACAATCTGGTACTCCTTGATCTTCTGTTCCTGAATGTGAATCCAGTGGCCGAGGGAACCCCGGGGAGCTTCGCTGTAACCGAATCCCTTGCAATCCGCAGGCCAGGTGGACGGATCCCAACGGTCGCTGTTAAAGGTACGGTAGTCCCCTTTTTTGATGTTATCGACGAGTTGATCGTAGAAATGGCGCATGAATCCGGCGGTCTGCTTGCATTCGATACCGCGGGCTGCAGTTCTGCCGAGCGTCGAAAAGAGCGCTTCAGGCCCTACCTGCAACCTGGAAAGCACAAGTCCTACCGTATCCTTGATCATAGGATCGCCTTTCGCATATGCAATCAGCACACGGGCAAGTGGACCAACCTCCATTGGATGGTTTTTCCAGCGGGGCGTTTTGAGCCAGCTGTATTTCTTGTCGGTGTCGAGATGCTCGAACGGAGGCTTAGGTCCGCTGTATGCCGGCTTTGTCTCGCCTTCCCAGGGATGCAGCCCCTTGTCGTCACCTTTTGAATAGGTATACCAGCTGTGGCTGACCTCTTCGGTAACATGGGCGGCATCCCTTGGATCTACATCGTGCACCGTGGTGAGATCCTTGCCGAGAATCGCGCCTCTCGGCCAGAGCAGGGTCTTGAAGTCATCGAGCGAAGTTTCCGGGAAATCGCCGTAGCTGAGATAGTTGCCGAGCCCGCCGCCGTAGAGCCACTCCTTGTAGAACCCCGCAATGGCGATAAGATCGGGAATGTAGACCTGATCGATGAACTGCTGGGTCTGGTCGATGATCTTTTTCACCATCGCAAGCCGCTCGATATTGATAGCCGTATCGCTGTTCGGATCGATCGCGCAGGCCATACCGCCGACCAGATAGTTAGGATGCGGATTCTTTCCACCGAAAATGGTATGGATCTTGACGATCTCCTTCTGAAAATCGAGCGCTTCGAGATAGTGGGCCACGCCGATAAGGTTCACTTCCGGGGGAAGCTTGTACGCCGGATGGCCCCAGTAGCCGTTCGAGAAAATGCCGAGCTGTCCGCTCTCCACAAATCCGATCAGACGCTGCTGCAGATCCTTGAAATAGCCCACCGACGATTTCGGCCATGAAGAGATGCTCTGGGCGATATCTGAGGTCATTTTCGGATCGGCTTTCAGCGCGCTCACCACATCTACCCAGTCAAGCGCATGCAGATGGTAGAAATGCACCAGATGGTCCTGGGTCTGCTGGGTTGCGTTCATGAGATTGCGGATAATACGCGCATTGGTCGGCACTTCGATACCGAGGGCATCCTCGACGCACCTTACCGAGGCGAGGGCATGCACCGTCGTGCAGACGCCGCAGATGCGTTCTGCAAAAGCCCAGGCATCCCTCGGATCGCGTCCTCTGAGTATTACCTCGATGCCGCGCCACATGGTGCCGCTGCTATAGGCCTCCTCGATGATATTGTTGTCGTTGACTTTCGCCTCTATTCTCAGATGTCCCTCTATACGGGGAATAGGGTCGACTACTATTTTTTTAGCCATACTTTACTCCTTGTTAAGCTTTATCCTCTGAATCCTTTCCTGCCTTGGCCTTTTTGACCGCCGTTACGGCGGCATGTGCCGCAGCTCCGGCTGCAGCTGCTCCTACGGCTATCACGCCGATCCTGTCGGCATTGCTGTCCGTACCGAGGAACGAAACATCGGCAAGACGCTCATAGAAAGGCCCCTTGTCCCAGAAGTTCGGTTCGGAGCAGCCGATGCACGGATGTCCGGAACCGATCGGGAAGCTGACCCCGCCGTTCCACTGAATTTTCGAACAGGAGTTGTATGTAGTCGGTCCCTTGCACCCCATTTTGTAGAGACACCACCCTTTTCTTGTAGCCTCGTCATCGAAACTTCTGACAAACATGCCGGCATCGTAAAATGCGCGTCTATAACACTTATCGTGAATCCTGGTGTTGTAGAAGGCTTTCGGCCTGCCCATGCGGTCGAGTTCAGGCAGGGTGCCGAAGGTGTGGAAATGCGCCACAACCCCTGTCATCACTTCGGAGATAGGTGGACACCCCGGAACGTTGACGATTGGTTTATCCTTGATGATTTCCGAAACCGGTGCTGCACCTGTAGGGTTCGGATCGGCATTCTGCACACATCCGTAGGATGCACAAGCCCCCCAGGCGATGATGGCTGCAGCATCCGCAGCAGTCTCCTTCAGCGTGTTCAGGAATGAATCGCCTCCCACCATGCAATAGACCCCGTCATCCTTCGTTGACGCGTTGCCTTCAACGGCAAGAATATATTTACCCTTGTACTCCTGCATGATTTTTTTACGCACATCCTCAAGTTGATGGCCCGCAGCAGCGCTGAGCACATCATCATAGTCGAGAGAGATCATGTTGAAGATGATATCTTCGATGGTGGGATGTGAAGAACGAATGAATGATTCCGAACAACAGGTACATTCAAGACCGTGAAGCCAGATAACCGGAGTTCTCGGCTTTGTTTCCATAGCCTGAACGATCTGGGGTACAATCGAAGGTGAAAGACCGAGATAGACTGAGGTCAGAGAACAGAATTTTAAAAAATCCCGCCGGCTTATGCCGCTGGCCCTGAATATTTCGGCGAAGGTCTGATTGTTGTGCATTACTGCCTCCGTATTAAGTGAAACGGATGGTCGACACATTCTTCCGCATCCGTCGTGCCCTACTGTGGTGAGAAATAATCAATCACTTAAATTAACAATCGTTGATTATATTTACCAATGATTTCCCCATAAAAAACCGGTATAAAAAGAAAACCCTGTCGATTCATAAGATCGACAGGGTTTTTAACATTATTTTTTCAGGCAATCTGCCGTATCAGTAGATCGTCATACCAAGCATCGATGAAGAAATTTTTGCAAAATCCAGCAAGGGCTTGAAGAAAAGGCCAAAATAAATTGTCAGAATCATCAGTACCGCTATTCCTATCTGGTGAACCATTCCCGTTGCCTCTTTACCTTCATCGGGCTGCTGCGACTCCCTGAGGTACATGTTCAGCGGAATGAGCATATAGTAGTAGAGAGAGATGACGCTGGTCAGTACACCGATCAGGGCAAGCCAGATAAAAACCGATCCTTTGGCAAGCAGAGCCGAAAAAATCATAAGCTTGCCGATAAAACCGATTGTAGGAGGAAGACCGACAAGGGAAATAAGAAAAACGGTCAGTGCAGCACCTGCAAGCGGCATCTTTCTGCCAAGTCCACGGTAATCCTCGAGGTTCTCACTGCCAGTTCTGTTTGAAATCAGGATCACGACATAGAATGCCCCGATGTTCATGAGAAGATATCCAAGCAGGTAGAACAGGGTTGCCTGTGTACCGAGTTCGTCCATGGCGATGATGCCAAGCAGCGCATAACCCGCATGAGCTATTGAGGAATAAGCAAGCAGTCTCTTCACGTTCTTCTGCCAGAGAGCTACGACATTACCATAAATCATGGATGCGATGGAGATCACGATCAGAAGGGAGAGCCAGTCCATTCCGGCAATATCCTGAAAAGGTTCGCCTCCATGCGGAATGGCAACATAAAAAAATCGCATGAGTACAGCGAAACCGGCTGCTTTCGATCCTACCGAAAGATAGGCAGTGACCGGAGTGGGAGCACCTTCATAGACATCCGGACTCCAGAAGTGAAACGGCACGGCACCGATCTTGTATCCGAAACCGGCAAGAATAAGCAGTGACGCAAGCATCATGACAAGTGGATCGTAACCGTGAAGTGCAAGTTCGGCACTGATCTTCATGATATTTGTCTCGGCGGTAAGACCGTAGATGAGTGAAAATCCATAGACCATAAGTCCTGAAGAAACTGCACCGTAAACAAGATATTTCAGTGCACCTTCAGCAGAACGCGGATCGTTTTTCAGGTATCCGGTCAGCACATAGGCAGTAAGACCGACAAGTTCCATCGAAAGGAACATCATCAGAAGATCAGCCGATGATGCCATCATGATCATACCGATAACCATGGCAACAATCAGTGCATAGTACTCACCGATGCTTCTGACCTGCCGGTTAAGCTGATCATCGGCAACCGATACCAGCACGGCAAGAATGCCTGACAGAACAAAAAAGTACTTGAAAAAGAGGGCAAACTCATCGAGAACGTACATCCCGAAAAAAATCTCTCCCGCTTCAAGCAGATGCTGCTGATAGATAAAATAGAAGGCGCCCGCGAGACCAAGAGCGGTAACTGCCGACAGCAGATTGTTTTTCCTGCCTTTCACCATCAGATCGATCACGATCAGGAGCATGAAAAGCACTGAGAGATAGATTTCAGGTATGAAAAAACCAACGCCTGTTTTCAACGTAGCGATGATACTCTGTATTTCAGCACCTGATGGCAGCTCGAACATAATTCTCTTCGTTTATTCTTTTACCTCAATCAGCAGATTAATTCAACGCAGTCATAACCACAGGCGAAAGCACCTCAACCAGCTTGTTGATGCTTGAAGTCAGCATGCCAAGCACCGGCATCGGGTAAATACCGAGGAAAATGACGATAACGGCAAGCGGCACCAGCATGACAAGTTCACGTGCATCGAGATCGAGTTTTCCTTTCCAGTCGTGAAAATGGATGTGTTCATGGCCGTCGGCTCCGACTTCAAGATCATAGGCTGCGTCCGGCTTTCTCTTTCCAAGGAACATCCTCTGGAGTGACCAGAGGAGATAGGCGGCACCAAACACAATACCGAGTACCGAAACGATGGCGACATTACGCGTGGTTTCAGAGCTGAATGCGCCCACAAAGACAAAAGCTTCTGAGATAAAACCGCTGAGGCCGGGAAGACCGAGCGAAGCGAACCAGGCGATAGTAACTACTGCTGCGTAAACAGGCATATACGATGCAAGTCCGCCGAACTTGTCGATCTGACGGGTATGTGCACGGTCGTAGATCACGCCTACGAGAAGAAAGAGCATGGCTGTAATGGTGCCATGGTTGAACATCTGATAAAGAGCGCCCACCATGCCTTCGGTGTTTGCTGCCGCAAGACCGAGCAGCACATAACCCATATGGCTGATGGATGAATACGCGACCATCTTTTTGAGATCCTGCTGTGCAAGAGCGCAAAACGCGCCGTATATGATATTGATGGCACCGAGAACTGCAATCACATAGAGCGAGGCCTGGAACACTTCAGGAAAGAGCGGGAAGTTGATGCGCATCATACCATAGGTACCAAGCTTCAGCAGCACGCCGGCAAGAATGACCGAAATAGGGGTTGGAGCCTCGACGTGAGCATCGGGAAGCCATGTATGGAACGGAAACATCGGAACCTTGATGGCAAATCCTATAAAGAGCACAATGAAAGCCGCGTAACGCCACATCACGTTATCGGGACCGAGAATGGCATCCTTGATATAATTTTCCTGGCTTGCCATGGCCACAAGACTGAATGTATGGTTGCCGGTAACAGGATCGGTAACACTGAAATAGAGCCCGATCATGACAAGAAGCATGAACACGGAACCGAAAAGCGTATAAAGGAAAAACTTGATGGCAGCGTATTCCCTGTTAGGACCGCCCCAGATACCGATAAGAAAATACATCGGAAGCAGCATGAGTTCCCAGAACACGTAAAACAGGAAGAAATCAAGGGCAACGAAACAGCCCATCATTGCGGTGGAAAGCAGATTGAAGAGGATAAAGTACCCTTTAACCTGTTTCTGGATAGGCCAGCTGGAAAGAACACCGATGATCGATATCAGCGCGGTGAGAATAACCATGGTTATCGAAAGACCATCGACACCGAGGAAATACTCGATGTTAAGCGATCCCATAGTGCCGAGATCGAGATTGATCCACGGCAATCTTTCGATAAACTGGAAGGAACCTTCCGGGGCTCCTCCTGCTGCAGCGGTGATTCCCGGCAGAGAGGCATCATACCCCTGCCAGATCAGTACAGCGAGCACTCCCTGGGCGATTGCCGCAAGCAGTGACACCATTCTGATTATCTGCTTCTGTGACGAAGGCACGGCAAGAATCACCAGACCGGCAAGAATAGGCAGAAAAACGATAAGACTCAGCATGTTCCGTATCTGTAGGTTTTCAATTAAAAATAAATGCCTCTCAAGAGATCAGTTGTGTAAAGTAATAGACAAAATACCCTATAACAGCAAGCATAAGCAATACGACATAGGTCTGAACCTTGCCTGTCTGCAGTTTCTTGAGGATTCCGCCTGTCGTATTGACGAAAAAGGCGGTGAAATTGACCGTTCCGTCAACAACATACTTATCGAAGCCGCCACTGGCGAATGCGACTTTTTTGGTCACAACGGCCACGCCGTTAACGATTCCGTCGATGATATTGGTGTCGAACCATGAAAATACTTTCGAAATCACCAGAGAACCTCTGATGAATGTCGCCTGGTAAATCTCATCCCAGTACCACTTGTTGAACGAAAAGAGATAGAGCGGCCTGATGCTCTGCGCCGTTTTGTCGGGATCGATGATCCGGAAGACATAGACGATAAGCGCAAGGCTGATGCCGAGAACAACCATGATACTCGAAATCACTATGGCAGGATTGTGTGCCTCATGAGCCGCATGAGCGATAGCGGCCTGACGCGGATCGGAAAACTCGTGGCCGTGTGCCTCACCGTGCGTTGTTCCATGAACTGGCGCCGCTGAGCCATGCTCTTCGGAAGCGGCTTCCGAAGCTACTCCTTCGGAATGAGCATCGGTTTCAGCTCCGTGAGTACCACCCGGAACCGCTTCGGCAAGAAGATGGGCTGCATTACCGGCAGCCGATGAGGTTTCGTGCGGTTGAGCTTCGCCTGGAGCAGAACCCACAACCGTTTCCGGAGTCGGCACCATGCTCATAAACCACCCCTTTGCACCGTCGAGCGGATCGGGAGAGTAAACGGCGAAGATAGAGAGAGCCGCAAGAATCACCAGTGGAGTCCTCATGTTCCATGCAACCTCATGAACTCCGTGCGCCTCTTCGTGATGATCGTCATGGCCGTGCGCCGCATGTGCATCGTGGCCGTGATGATGGTCATCGGCCGGTTTGAGATGCGTCCTGCTTTCGCCGAAAAAGACGAGCCATATCTGGCGGCCCATATAGAAAGCCGTCAGCATTGCCGAGAAAAAGCCAAGAAAAGGAATAAGATAATAGATGCCGCCGCCTTCGGCATTGGCAAACCCGATAGCACCGGCAAGAATCGCATCTTTGCTCATGAACCCGCTTGTAAGCGGAAGACCTGCAAGTGCGAGAGTGGCAAGCGTAAACGTAGCGAAGGTCCATGGCATGTTCTTTCGAAGTCCTCCCATCCAGCGCATATCCTGTTCATGATGCATGGCATGAATGATCGCACCGGAACCAAGAAAGAGACAGGCTTTGAAAAACGCATGCGTGACCAGATGAAAAAGCGCTGCAGAATAAGCCCCTACACCGAGACCAAGCACCATGTATCCGAGCTGCGAAACGGTGGAATATGCGAGAACACGCTTGATATCATGCTGGGTTATGGCAATGGTGGCAGCCATGAAGGCCGTGAATGCGCCGATAAAAGCAATCACATGTAGTGCATCGGCAGTAAGCAGCACAAAAATCCTCGCAACAAAGTACACTCCGGCCGCGACCATGGTTGCCGCATGAATGAGAGCGGATACCGGCGTCGGGCCCTCCATGGCATCAGGAAGCCAGACATGCAAAGGAAACTGGGCAGATTTACCCACGCAGCCCATAAAGAGCAGAATACCTGCAGCTGTCAGCCAGGCCTCGCTCATGCCGAACTTTCCCGCAGCGAGATTCGCGAAAATCTCCTGGTAGCTGAAGGTATGGAACTGTGAATAGAGAATCAGAATGCCAAGCCACATACCGATATCGCCGACACGGTTGGCAAGAAAAGCTTTTTTCTGTGCATCGGCGGCACTGTCTTTCTCGAAATAGAAACCGATAAGGAGATAGGATGAAAGACCTACGAGTTCCCAGAAAATGTATATGGCAAAGAGATTGTCCGATAGCACGATACCGAGCATCGAAAACGTGAAGATGCCGAGATAGGCGAAAAACCTCCCGTAATGCTTGTCCCCCGCCATGTAACCCGTCGAGTAGAGATGCACCAGGAAACTGATAAGAGTAACCATGGCAAGCATGATGGCCGTGAGGTTGTCGATCACGATACCCATCTTTATCACAAGTGGCCCTACACCGGGAACATTACCGAAATCAATCCAGGTAAAATCCCATGCGACTCTGAAAGCCGGGTCGTAAGCCTGAACCACAACACTCCAGAATATATAGAGCGACAGGGCGAATGTCGTACCGAGTATCCCGACACCGATAAAATCGCCTCTTCTCGGCAGCCGCTTGTTGAAGAAGATAAGAATCACAAACGACAGCAGCGGCAGAAGCAGAACGGCTATTGATAACTGGATTAAACTGTGCATGTTCTTTCGGTTTTCAGGAAATAATAAAACTGATGGTTGTTCTGCCCGTTCACTCTTTCATGGTATCGATGGACGAAACATCGACGCTCCTGAAGATTTTATAGATGTTGATCACGATCGCAAGAGCTATGGCTGCCTCGGCAGCGGCAAGAACAATGACGAACAGACTGAACATCACACCCTCCATGCCCCCGTTGAACTTCGAGAAAGCCAGAAAATTGATATTGGCGGCATTGAGTATCAATTCGACTCCCATGAGAATCACAATGGCGTTCTTGCGGGTCATGACGGCAAAAAGCCCGAAACCAAAAAGAAGAGCCGATATGGTCAGAAAATGATTGAGACCTATGTTCGTGATCAGTTCCATGAAACAGATTGCTTATTGTTCGTTATTACGGACTTTATCATACCGGGCAAGAAATGCTGCACCGATCAGGACTGCAAGGAGCAGAATCGAAGCCATCTCGAATGGCAGAACATAACGAGACATGGTTTCGATACCGATGCGCTCGACAACGCTGCCGTGAAGCTGAACATCGGAAGGCTTCCATGTACCTGTAGTGTAAAAGGTGAAAAGCAGTCCACCAACGGTCGCCACAAGCAGCAGCGTACCCGGAACCACATGGAGCACGTCGCTTTTCAGATCTGCCTGCATGATACTGTTGGTGAACATCACACCGAAAAGCAGAAGCACGAGTATGCCTCCGACGTATACGACTATCTGGGTCACCGCGATGAAATCCGCACTGAGAAATACATAGAGTGCGGCTACACCGAAAAAAGTGAAAAGCAGCGCGAAGGCTGAGTAAATCACATTCTTTGAAAACACAACGAATGCCGCAGAAAAAACCGTGATAGCGGCAAAAATATAGAAAATACTGATGTAGGTCGCGTTATTCATGTGTTATAACCTTTTTTCATAGATCGTTTACTGTCCGCTGTTCTCTGCGGCCTTCGCCGCTGCCGCCTGTTTTTCTTTTGCGGCCTGGGCCTGCTGCTCGGCGACTTTGCGCTTCTTCGCCTCGGCCTCCAGACGGGAAAGATTACCGAAATGGTAGATCATGTTCTGACGGTCGAACTCGGAAAAGTCGCTGACCGGAGTATGCACAAGACACTCAGTCGGACAGACTGAAACACAGATGCCGCAGGTCATGCATTTCGCCACGTCGATATCGAAAACGGGAACCCAGAACTTTTTCTGCTGCCCGCCCGAGGTCTTGCCGCATACGGCCAGATCTTCATGAACTACCTTGATGGTCTCGATGGCAATGCAGGTAACCGGACATGCCCTTTCGCACTGACCGCAGCCGATACAATCCTCGATATCGTTATAGAGACGATATCTTGAGTTCACCGGTACAGGAACCGCTTCCCTGGGATACTGAAGGGTGCAGAGTCCGTCTACCTGCCTGAAATAATCGGGATCGTCGATACCGGCATCACCTTTCCGGTGGATAGCATTGAAAAAATGCTTCAGGGTAATGCTCATGCCGGTAGCAATCGTTACCGCGCTCGCCTTAATATTACTGAAATATTCGCTCATAATCTTCTTTCGTCATTACTTGCCTTGCAGCTTCAAACCGGTTTTCTACGGTACATAAATTTCCCAGATCGCCGTCAGCACGAAACTGATGAATGCGAACGGGGTGAGAACCTTCCAGCAGAGATACATCAGCTGGTCAACCCTGAGTCTGGGAAGTGTCCAGCGAAGCCACATCTGCACGAAAATAAAGAAAAAGCCTTTCGATATGATCCAGAACGCGCCCCATACCGGGCCACTTGTCCAGTCATAAAGGGCAACGGAACCGAGATTCGGAAGCGGAGAGTTCCAGCCTCCGAGAAAGACAATCGAGATTATCGCCGAAACCATGAACATGCTTCCGTACTCGGCAAGAAAGATGACGGCGAACTTCATGCCGCTGTACTCGGTGAAGTACCCGGCCACCAGTTCCGATTCGGCTTCGGGAATATCGAAAGGCGCACGGTTCGTCTCGGCCAGCGATGCGATGAAATAGATAAGGAAAGGAAGCCATGCAATCGGCGACTGGAAAAGAAAGAAATGCGCAAAACCGTAGGGGCCTGACTGCAGCACGCTGATCTGCTGCATATCGAGCGTTCCGGCCATCATGGCGCCGCAAAGCAGGGCTATGGCTGCCGGAATCTCGTAGCTTACGATCTGGGCGACACTGCGAACCGCACCGTAAAGCGACCATTTGTTGTTGGAACCCCAGCCGGCAGCGAGAATACCCACAACCTCGAGAGAAACGATGCCGATTGCATAAAAAAGGCCGACATTTAGGTTCGCTCCTATAAATGCGGGACTGAACGGGAGTACGGCAAAAGCGAGAAAGGATCCAACAAAGAGAATACCCGGACCGATAACGAACAGGAATTTGTCGGCAGAGGTGGGGACAATATCCTCTTTCTGGAGCAGTTTGAGAATATCGGCAAGAGTCTGCAGAATACCCCACTTGCCAACCTCCATAGGACCAAGCCTGTCCTGCATGAAAGCCGAAATCTTTCGTTCTCCGTACACTCCGTAGGTCAGGGCGTAGAGGGCGATGAAAACAAGCGGAATAGCGGCAATAATCACCAGACCGAGAGGAAACCACGATATGGTGAGCCCGGCAAGTGCGTCCGACCAGGCATTTAAATTGTTACCCATAAGAAACGGCAGGCTGATTTGCGAAATGGCGGAAACACTCATCGGTCAACCTCCCCGAGAACGATATCGATGCTGCCGATAATAGCCACGAGATCCGGTATAAGCTGACCTTTCGACAGATCCTTCATGGCGGATAGATTGACAAAACAGGAAGAACGCGCCTTGCAGCGGAGCGGCTTGGTTGATTTTCCGTCGCTCTGGATGTAGAAGCCGAGCTCGCCGCGGGGATTCTCTGCCCTCGCATAAACTTCGCCGGCTTTCGGACGCACTCGCTTGGGAACCGCGGATCTCGGGTTGAAACCATCTGAACCGGGCATTTTCGAGATGCACTGCTCGATGATATTGAGACTCTCCTCCATTTCAAGCGCACGAACCAGATGGCGCGAAAGACAGTCGCCGATATCGGAAAACTTGCCGTCAGGGACAGGAACATTGAAATCAAGCTCTGGATAGACCGAATAGGGGTCGTTCCTGCGAAGATCCCACTGGACACCGGAACCGCGAAGCATCGGGCCGGACCATGCGTAGTTTATGGCGACATCTGCAGGCATGATGCCAATCCCCTTGGTGCGTTTCACAAAAATCTCGTTTTCTGTGAGAAGCTTGTAGAGTTCAACAACCTTCGGCCTGAAGTAATCGACGAACTCCTTCACCCGCTTGTTAAAATCGGCAGGAATATCGAAGGCGACTCCGCCGATCCATATATAATTATAGAGCATTCGTGCACCCGATGCCCATTCGAGAAGATTGAGAATATGTTCGCGGTCACGAAAACAGAAAAGAAAGGGAGTAAATGCGCCGAGATCGATTCCGTAAGTGCCGATAGCCACAAGATGCGAGGCGATCCTGTTCAATTCGGAAACCATCACCCTGATAAACTCGACCCTTCGGGGAATCTCTATATCGAGAAGCTTTTCAACGGCAATGCAGTAGGCCCACTCATTATTCATACCGGCAAGATAGTCCATCCGGTCGGTATAAGGAACAATACCAGGATAATCGACCACTTCACAGTGTTTCTCAAAACAGCGGTGAAGATAACCAAGGTAAGGTTCAGCAGAGGTTACCACCTCGCCATCCGTCATACATTCGAGCTTGAGGACGCCGTGAGTGGACGGGTGCTGAGGACCCATGCTCAGCAGCATCTCTTCGGTTGCGAGATCCTTCTCTATGACAACAACGTTATCGTCCTTTCGGGATACTCTTATCGAGCCCTGCTCAGCCATTCCTAATTCCTGCATACTTGAGCTGCTTAATTGCTGTTTAAAACTCGTTTAATACGGTACCTTGATCCCATGATAGCTCTCCTGTACCTTGTAATCCTTGCGTAGCGGAAACCCTTCCCAGTCTTCCGGGCAGAGAATCCTGCGATGATCAGGGTGACCGGTGAACTGCATGCCGAACATGTCGTAAGCCTCACGTTCATGCCAGTTTGCCGTATGCCATACATATGCCGCCGTAGGAATCGAACCTCCCTCACGGGAACACTTGACCTTGACGGCGATCCTGTGACCGAAAGCACCGAGCGACTCGAGGTTACAAACTATGCCAAGCTTCTCTTCAGCCGGATAATCGACGCCGGAAAGGCAGGCCATATAGTTAAACTTCAACTTCGGATGATCACGCATGAAAAGCGCGATATCAGGCCATTTTTCCGTTTCGATCACTTCAAAAAACGGCATGGTCTCATTGGCGTCAAAATCCGAAATCGCATCGGCAAACTGCTCCCGGATTACCGCATATGCAGCCGCGCTCTGATGTAACGACTGAGACAACCCTTTTCCTTCTTCTATTTCTGCCATGCTTCTGCTGATTACAATTACATTTGTTAGGCACGGGCAACCTTGCGGTGCTGTTCGATAACCGATTGCGGATCGATACTTTTTTCGGCAAGCTTCTTCAGTGCATCCGCTCTTGAAAGACCGATCTGCTCCATACGGATGAGTTCCTGCACTTTCATGAGCCCTCCGATAAGCGATTCCGGCCTCGGTGGACATCCCGGCACATAGACATCAACAGGAATAACCCTGTCCACCCCTTTCAGGACATGATAACCATGCTCCCAGTAAGGGCCGCCGCAATTCGAGCAACTTCCCATGGAGAGCACATAACGAGGCTCGGGCATCTGCTCGTACAATCTGACCACCCGTTCAGCCATTTTCATCGTTACCGTTCCGGCAACAATCATAAGATCTGACTGACGCGGCGAAGAACGTGGAAAAATTCCGAAACGTTCAAGATCGTAGTTTGAAGCGTTGGTCGCCATCATCTCGATAGCGCAGCATGCAAGACCGAAACCCATAGGCCACAACGACGACAACCTTGCCCAGTTCAGGACGTTGTCAACAGAAGTCACCACCACATTGTGCTTCGTTATACCGGCATCAAGTAAACCCATAACTCGTAGGATCTGAATATTGGAAAATCAGCCGCGGCTGCCGTCAGGCTTACCGGCAGGCAGTTCAGGCATTTTCGGAATATCGGGAGTAGGACGAACCCAGTCAAGATCACCCTTGACCCAGGCATAGGCAAGTCCGAGGATCAGGATACCCGCAAAAACAAGGGCCTCAAAAAGTGCAAATTCACCAAGTTGCTTGAAAATGGTTGCCCAGGGGTAGAGAAAAACAACCTCGACATCGAAAATGATAAAGATAAGAGCTACAACGTAAAATCTGATATTGAACTTCACCCATGCACTGCCCACAGCCTCCTCGCCACACTCGTATGTAGAATTTTTTTCAGGATTCGGCCTGCTTGGACGAAGCATTCTGGCCGTGAGGTATCCGCCCGCGACAAAAACAATACCTAGAGCAAGAAAAACAAAGACATTTCCGAAACCACTCAGCGTCTGATCCATGACCTGCTTATTAAGGTTATCCCAGGGATGCCGGAAGAAATTTTCGCACCTTTAACAATTATTGTTTCAAAGTGCGCCAAATATAAAAAAAATTCCCTTCAAACGAACAGAAAAAAACTCCGCCGAACGGGATCATCTCCCCATATCTGCGATGCGGCAAATTGATGAGGGAATCTAAAAAAAATCCATTCAATTCATAATTAAATGAAACGATTAAGCTTTTTCACCGTAAAATCTTTCGCTTAGCGCACGAAACAGCCTTAATAAAAAAACAAGCGAAATTGCGGTAAGCGGTACGACGATCACCTGTACCAGTATAAATGACTTCATGACCGGCAAGAGCAGCGGCACAAGAAACGCCATAAAGAGCATCCAGACGATTGGAGCCCAGGCAACAGCGAGAATGACAGGAAGACCGCTTTTCATAAAACGCTTCCGGCTTTCAGGTTCAGGAAAAAACTTCATAACGGCTGGAAAAACAGGGTTCCGATCTGCTCCGCCATCACAGCGTCAAGATCCTTGAGAATATCATACTCTCTTTTCAGCCCTTTCATATCTCCTTTGGATACATAATACATGGCAAGCTTGCAGTGCGGCTCCGCGTCTTCCGGGGCAAGTTCGAATGCTTTCTCGAACGCATCTTTCGCCTTGTCGGGTTCACCGATGTCGAGATAGACATCACCAAGCACGCAGTAAAGACCTGAATGGGCAGGATCTTTTTCAAGGGCGTTTTTCAGGGTTTTGAGCGCAGCTTCTTCCCTGCCGAGGGTAAGCTGTATGAACCCCAGATGCTTGTACGCCTCAAGAAAATCAGGATCGAGTGCGATGGTTCTGAGAAAATCGCATCCGGCCTTCCGGTAGTTGTTCATGGATAGATAGGCTACAGCTCTGGCATAGTAGGCCTGTGCATCACGGCGCCCGTTACCGAGCATCCTGTCGAGAAGCTCCAGCGCCTGGCTGTTGCGTTCATGCTGAAGATAGCAGAGCGCAAGATCATACTGTTTCCGGAAATCATCAGGACTTTCACCAAGTTCGGCCTCAAATCTTTCTATCTCGTTCAAGATCATTTGTATTAAGGGTTAACGTCATGGCCTCCTGTCAGCCCATGCTCTCGAATGTCTTCTGAATGCTGTAAAGCGTTTGCATTTCACTGGTAATCCTCCGGGCAAGCCAGCAGGCGAATGGCTGTGATTCATTGATGCACGGAACATACTGCACCCTCGTGAAACCCGACCGGGTAAGCTCTTTACGGGCTTCGTACTCGGTTTCACTGTTATCGGCAAAAAAACCGTAGGGAAACATCACCACATTATCGATACCCTCCTCACGAAAAGCCGCAAGCGCCTTCTGGACGGTTTCCGATGTCCACTCCCCTCCTGCCGAATGGTTCATGCACCCCTGCCGTACGTCACTGAACATATTCCGCGAATCGGCCATAATCCGGTTTTTCATCATATCAAAAAACAGACCGGTCTCATCGAGTCCGGTAAACACCTTCGGGGGATTGCCTGCCCGGTCTCGTACAAGAGTTCCGTGGATAACCAGCACAAGGCCGATCTTTCCCGCACCTTCCCCCTGTATGCCTGCATCGACCTGACTGAAAAGATAATCGACATAGATCCGATGCAACTCCGGGTCGCGCCATAGCTTGTTGAGAAGCCGTATGCGTGAATAACGGTTTTCACTGAACTCATCGGCAACCATCCTGCAGGCGACACCGCAGGAAAACGCCGATTCAACGGGAATCATAGGCACAAGCACAACTCCGTCGCACTGCGACTGCTGCTCTTTCAGTACCGTTTCAAGATAAAGAGGTACAAAATAATACGCATCGATAACTGCAACATCGACAATATCGAAAAGTGGATCGCGGCTTTCAGATATACAATGCGCAACAGCTTTGGTCTGAGCCCTGTTGATCGAAAGCAGCCTGGAACGGTAGCCGTTCAGTCGCCAGTTGATGAAATGCTTGGTCGAGCGAAAATCGGCAATAAAATAAACCAGTATTTTAGGAACCTTGACGATCTGGCTGGTTATCACCTTGAGAATTCTTCTCGAACTCGGCCAGAGATTTCTCAGCGTCAGCTTCTCGACCTCTCCATATGTAACGATAAGAACGGCATATCGTTTTTTTCTCACAACCCTATCCACCATGTCAGTTCGGCAAACATTATCAGAAAGCCGAGAACCCCTCCCACAAGAGTCTGCATGAAATTATGCGCCTTGAGATACATTCTCGACCACATCAACAGAGGAACCAGCGTAAGAAACCAGAGTACATCAACACCGAATTTCAGAAACAGCAGTGCAATACAGGAAGTAAGGGTAAAAAGGTGAATGCTTATCTTCCATTGCAGGGTAACCAGAAGAATAAGCACCGTGTTGACCGCGTTGAACAGCAATATGCCGGTAAGCAATTTCGGAGCGTGGAGCTGCTGCATAAACTCGTACCCAAGCACATTGACGAAGGTCAGCACAAGCAGCGGAATAAAACGCTGCTCCCTGAAGGTAATATTATAGTCCGATACCTTGCCAATCTTTTTCAATCCGTATATCAGCAGCATCGGAGCCGCCGTACTGGCCGCAAACAGCACGGTCAGGTACGAGAACTTGCGAGGGTCGTCAGCATAGCCGAGAAGCATGATCGCGCAATATACAGCAGGAGCTACAACAACAGGACTTATTGCCCATGAGATAATGTCTGCAAGACGATGAACATCAAAACGCATGGGCACAACCAGTCGAAGATATAGAAAATTATGCGTATTATACCGAAAAAGTATTTCGAAAGATAGTTTTTATAAAATAAAAAACCGCGTATATTCTTTGTCTCATAATGCGAGAGTGGTGAAATTGGTATACACGCTAGTCTTAGGAACTAGTGCCGTGAGGCGTAAGGGTTCGAGTCCCTTCTCTCGCACATATAAGTTTGTATGCCAAAGTGGCGGAACTGGTAGACGCGCTGGACTCAAAATCCAGTGAGTGCAAACTCGTGAGGGTTCGAGTCCCTCCTTTGGTACCATTGTCGATAACTTTTGTTCGGAAAAACAAGTCGCATCATGCAGAGAATGTACTCACCGTGGCGTGAAGTCTACATGCAGTCCTTCAAGGATGTAAAATCTGCCATCAAGGAAGAGAAATCGGTTTTTGCCGACATCCCCCCGGAAGAGGATGAAGAGCGTTTTGTGCTCCACCGCGGAAAAACCTGTTTCATCATCATGAACCTCTACCCGTACAACTGCGGGCACCTCATGGTGATTCCCTACTTTCAGACACCCGATTTCGCGGACCTCGACAGCGCGACAAAGCTGGAAATCATGAATCTAACCGATCTCTGCATCAAGGCACTCAAACAGACGCTAAAACCGCAGGGTTTCAATTTCGGAGCCAATCTCGGTCGAGTTGCCGGAGGCAGCGTCGATACCCACATCCACTTTCATATCGTGCCGAGATGGGAGGGCGACACCAACTTCATGCCAGTGCTTGCCGATGCGAAAGTGCTCAGCAACGACATGAAAACCACCTACAGCAACCTGAAAAAAGCCATCGCGGCCCTTGTAGAAGCAGAGAAGTCCTAAAACCAGTGCCCTCCAGATGGAAACCCTTGCATGCCCGATCTGCGGCTTAAAGAGTTTCGAATCCTATATCGAAGTTCCCGACCGTTTCAACACCACAGCCAGATGGAAGATCGTCCGATCCCCTTCATCCGGCCTCATCATGCTTAATCCCCGACCCGATATATCCGAAATAGCCGGCTACTACCATGAGGGCCCCGAAGGCTCGTACGATCCGCACCTTCATAAATCCAGCGCTGTTTCGAAGGAAGAGCGGCTCTACCTGAAAGCCAGAAGCCTTCTGCTGAGTCGAAAATCCTCGATGGTGCTCGCCGGAGCACTGAAACCCCTGGCCGAATGCAGGATACTTGAAATCGGCTGTTCAACCGGTGATCTCCTGAACTGCCTGCATCTGAAAAAAGGAATTCCTGCTGAAAATCTGTCCGGCATTGAAACCGATCCGGACGCGGCCTCCGCAGCGGAAACTTATAGCGGAATAAGCATATTCCGAAAAGGATTCCATGAACTGAAACAGGAAAGCACATTCGACAGAATTGTTTTCTGGCACGTACTTGAACATCTGCACGACCTGAACGGGATACTGAGTGAGTGTTCCCGGAGGCTCAACCGCGACGGCATCATGGTCGTCGCACTTCCGAATCCGGAGAGTCTAGACGCCCGGCACTATCGAGAAAACTGGATAGCCTGGGACGCTCCGCGCCATCTCTGGCACTTCACCGCCGCTACTCTCGGCGCACTGCTTGAACGTCATGAATTGGAGATTTTAAGAAAAGGGTACTGGCTGCCAGACACCCTCTACAACTGCTGGCACAGCGAAAAACTGATTGCGAGCCTCGAAAACCGTACATTCGGGCTTCGGGAAATAACCGAAACGCTCCTGCAGACAACCTTCGGCATAACCTCCTCACTCTTCAGCCTCAGGAATGCATCATCCATTGTCTATTATATCCGCCGAAAAAAACGAATTTAACCCTTGACCGGAACCATCACTCCTGAACGTCCCAAAGTCCTGTCAAGCTGCACACTGGCCATTATATAATCGTATACCGACTGCAGATAGTTGGTTTTAGCCTTGTTCAGCTGCAGTTCCGCATCGCTCAGTTCAAGACGCGAACCAATACCTTCGCGAAACCGGAGCTGGGAAATCCGGTAACTTCGTTCGGCAACGCTGATGGTTTTAGACTGCACCTCGATACGCTTCCGGGCTTCCCTGAAGGCCGAGAGACTCACCTCCACCTCGGTTCTGATGTTCGCCTTGAGATCCGCATAACGGGCAATGACCTGCAAACGGGCTATCCTGGCCTGCTCCACGCGAGCGCTGATCCTGAAACCGGTAAAAATCGGCATACTCACCTGCAGACCTACTGAAGAGGAAACAGGCCAGTTCGAATCGGCAAGACTTACATCGTCGTTAAATGCCGTCTGGGTTTCAAGCTGGCCAAAGGCCGACAAAACAGGAAATCGTTCCGACCGTGCGGAAAAGACCTTTTCATCTTCGGCCTCGACCTGAAGTTCAAGCTGCCTGAGATCAGGCCTCGATTCAAGTGCCTCACGATATGCTGAAGCTATATCGACAGGATAGGACGCGGGCGAAACCTCAAGCAGTCCTGTAAGCGTCACCTCACTTTCTGCAGCGACGCCCATAGCGTTCTTCAGCTTCGTCATGCTTATACCTACCATATTTTCTGCCTGTATCAGATCGGGACGAAGATTTTCAACCGACAGAAAAGCCTGCAATGTATCGATATCGGCAGCCACTCCCTGGCGGAACATCGCCCGCGTATCCTTTTGGGCAAGCTCCCAGCGCTCGATGCTCTGGCGAATAAGCTTAAGGCGATCTCTGGAAATCAATGCATCGAAATAAGCCTGCTTAATTCCGGCAACAACCGCAGACTCGCTGTTCCGATAGGCCTCATTGCTTATTTTACGTACAACCGAAGCCGCCCTGATGCCGGCAATGGCCGCTCCATCAAAAATTTTCTGCCGCAAATCGATCCTCGCCGATGCAGAATTATCGGCACTTATCTCAAGAGGGGTAAACTGAGTGGGATCCCCTCCGGAAAAAACATTGGGAAAAAAGAGTACCGTCGGCTTCAGCGAACGAGTGTAGGTAAAACCGGAGGAAAGCTGGGGCAGCACATCAGCCCAGGTCTCCCTGATTTTCTGCCCGGCCATCTCACGATCGAGGCGGGCGATTTCAAGCGAGCGGCTCCTGTTCAGGCCAAGATTCACGGCATCGTCAAGCGTAAGGACATACCTGCCGCTATCCCCAACGACAGCGACCGGAGCGGACTCGATAACCGCTGGAACGAAAAAAAAGAAAACCGCAAGAACCGGCAGTACAAACCTCTTCATGGAAAAGCCACATCAGACATGTTGAAAAAAGCGAAACGGTTTTCAATGCGCAGATCGTCATCAATATACAAACCGCTGCAGGTTAACGAAAATTCATGCCGGGTAACGTCCCCGCCATAACCCCCGCAATCTTTCGCCAAGAGCCTTTTCGCGACCTGAATCAGAGGGTCGGTAAAAAAGCTGTGTTGGCACTCCCTCGGGGAAATAGTGCTGTTCGACAAAATGTCCCGGATACAGGTGAGGATAACGATACCCTTCGCCATATCCGATTGTTTTCATAAGCGTGGTCGGCGCATTACGCAGATGGAGCGGCACACCTGCGTCCTGAAAGGCTTTCGCTGCCCGCATGGCCTCGTTGATGCCCTCATAGCTTGCATTTGATTTCGGAGATCCCGCAAGATAGGTCACCCCCTGGGCAAGATTGATCCGGGCTTCCGGAAGACCGATCATCTGCACCGCCTGAAACACCGAAACCGCCAGAGAGAGTGCAAACGGATCGGCGTTACCGATATCCTCACTGGCAAAAATCACCATCCGACGGGCAATGAAAAGCGGATCTTCACCCCCTTCGATCATTCTCGCAAGCCAGAACAGGGCCGCATCCGGGTCACTCCCTCTCATGGACTTGATAAAAGCCGATATGGTATCGTAGTGTGCTTCTGCGCCTTTATCGTAATGAGGCGCCTTATGCTGCAGTGCCCGTTCAAGCAGTTCGCGCGTCAGCACAACCTCCCTGCTTTCCGGAGGCACGAGGGCTGCGGCTGCTTCTACGGCATTGAGTGCCTTGCGGGCATCGCCACCGGCAAACTGCTGAACAAAAGCGGAGTCTTCAAGCACCAGCCGCTTTTCCTTCATGATGACATCACAAGTCACAGCCCGCAGAATCACCGCCTCGATATCCTGTTCTGAAAGCGGTTGAAGGATATAGACCTGCATTCTGCTGAGCAGCGCTCCATTAACCTCGAAAGAAGGGTTCTCGGTTGTCGCGCCAATGAGAGTAATCAAGCCCTGCTCGATGGCATGCAGCAGCGTATCCTGCTGCGCCTTGTTGAAACGGTGAATTTCATCGATAAAGAGAATGGTTCGCTGACCTGAACGCCGGGCCTGTCGAGCGCCATCGAGCGCTTTTCTCACCTCCTTGACCCCGGCATCGATGGCTGAAAGCTGTTCGAAGCGATAATGCAGCGATGTTGCGCAGATTTCGGCAAGAGTGGTTTTACCGGAACCCGGAGGGCCCCATAAAATCATCGAAGGAAGCCTGCCGCTTTCAAGAAAACTGCGCAGAGGGCCATCCTTCCCGACAAGATGCGTCTGACCTGAAAGATCGTCGAGCGTTCGGGGACGTACCCGCTCGGCAAGCGGTTTATACTGTTCAGGAGTGCTTACCGTTTCGGGATTCGGCAACCCGAACAGATCGGGCTGAAAAAGATCGGGGCCACTCATCTAAAAACCGTTCTG
The DNA here is from genome assembly GCA_020721225.1 of Pelodictyon luteolum. Taxonomy (GTDB): domain Bacteria; phylum Bacteroidota; class Chlorobiia; order Chlorobiales; family Chlorobiaceae; genus Chlorobium; species Chlorobium luteolum_C. Next base: position 31,265 of record DYNE01000010.1, read on the forward strand.
AGTGAGCCACTCGACGCTGATACGCGAAACCGGAGAGGAAGAAGCCCCTGATCCCGGCAAAAGCTGACGAGCAACATACTTTCCGAGAATATCGAACTCAAGATTCACCCTGCTCCCTGAAAGCATAACGTTGACGGTAGTATGCAAAAATGTAAAAGGAATTATCGCCACGGCAAACGAAGCCTCGCCAAGCCGGGCAACCGTCAGGCTGATACCGTCGATGGTAATCGAACCGGCGGAAACGATAAACGGCTCGAACTCCCGAGGGTAGGCTATCCAAATCTCCCGGCTTGCGCCGAGTTCACGCACATCGTTCACCTCACCGACGCAATCGACATGACCAAGCACGAAATGACCGCCAAGACGGTCAATGGGTCTGAGTGCCCTTTCAAGATTGACTGCAGAACCGCTGCGGAGTGACCCGAGCGTGGTTTTCGCCAGAGTTTCCTCAACCGTATCGACCTCGAACCACCCCTCTCCGACAGCCACGACCGTCTGGCAGGCTCCGTTCACGCTGACGCTCTCGTCAATCGCAAGAGCCCTGAACTCCTCTTTTTCAGCATAGTGCACCCGCAGGCGTAAACCACCGTTACGCCGGCTGACACCGGTAACAGAACCGATACCCTTGACTATTCCCGTAAACATTCGACTCCTGACTTGTTACTTCGCTGATTTCTTGCCCTTTCTAATATACGGTTAACCGCCTTAATTTGCCGGATGCATCCATCCCGGAATCGCCATTTCTTTCGGTTCCGGAAAAGCGGAATATCCTGGCATATCATCCGTAAACCACAAAACCTCCTGCCGGAACCGTAATTCGAATCGAAGATCCCTGCCGCGCTTCCACCGTAACGGCATAACACTGAAAATCTTCAGCAGTAGTATAGAGACACTGCATGGAGGTGCCGGGTGGGTGTATCGAACTGTCAACCACAACAGAGACAGTCAACCCGTTATCCGTATCGGTATTGACGGCACAAAGCAACTCCCTCCGGGCGAAAATGCGGGACCAGGCGATAATCCAGTGTAATTGACCGTTCATCGGCTGAGGATAGTAAAAATCACCGTCGAAACCCGTAGCAGAAACCTGACGCAGATACTGCCGCCCACGCCTCAACTCGATATGATCACGACGTAACGCGGTCACATCGCGAATAAACCGATAAACCGGATGAGCTTCGTTGAAAAAATGTCTGCCGGTACTCTGCCTCGAACCGAACGGTCCGCCGAACATGCACTCACGAAGAAAAACGTCGCTGTACGAGTCGTCATCCCGACGATGATCGGCACCGTTGAACGCCTGCTCGGTACCATAGTAAATACAGGGAATCCCCGCTGAAGCGAGGTTCACCCCAAGCACAACCGGCAGAAGCAGTTCGCTTCGGAAATCATCGCCCGCAAAACGGAACTTGTGCCTGACTCCAACCTGGTCGTGATCGTCGAACATGGTGACGATATGCTTGCCGTACCACTGCCTGGTATGCTTGTTATCGAGAAGGCTGTTTCGAAAAAGATCGAAATACCCTTCCTGCTCATCGGTATCGGGGTTACCGGGACTGCGCCACCCTTTCACCATGAACTCCAGCTTATCAGGAATGTCGTTGATACCCAGTGCGGCATCGAGACCCGTACTATCGAGAATAGACGCAGCATAGGAGCGTCCTCCGGTAATCTCGCCGATGATATAGAAGTTTTCCTTGCCTGCCGAAACGGCAAACTCATGCACGGCAGTTGCAAAATACCGCACTGCTCCTGGCTCCATATGTTTCACCGTATCGAGCCGATATCCGTCAATATCGGCATAGGCAATCCAGAACTGATAGATCTCCGTAAGATGCCTGAGCGCATTCGAAGGGCTGAACTCGCGAATACGACGCTGCAGATCCCAGGCCAGGGCAGGATCTTTAGGAGCATCACCGAGAAGGACGTCCTTGAGGGTACAGAAATCCCCGTCGAGAAATTCCGGAAAACAGTCCCAGTTCCTGATTTCGCCATGCTTTGACCAGGTTTTTTCGTCCTGCAGTTCTTCCGGCCAGACAGCTCCATCGGTGCTTTCGAAATCCATTCTGCCGAAAGGCAGGCTTCCCGGATCTCCGCTGTGCAGTCGGTATCCCTGCACCGGCCATGCACACCCATCCTGATAGGTGTATTGCGCATTGCCCTCATAAGCGAACACATCGCCTGCATGATTGATGATAATATCAAGAATAACCCTGATGCCGGACTGATGCGCAGCGGCAACAAAATCTCTCAGCTCTTCCCTTGTTCCGAAATGCGGATCGACATCGAGAAAATTCTGAATACCGTAACCGTGATAATCGCCACTCCCCGTCACCTGCCTGAAGACCGGACTGATCCATACGGCCGTAATCCCGAGTCTTTTCAGATAACCCAGCTTATCCTTCATACCGGCGATAGTTCCGCCGCACCAGCTTTTTCCCGCCTCAAACCACGCATCCCGATCAACGGTTCCGGCATCGGTCTGCAGAGAAAAAAGAGGCGTTGATCGGCCTGAATCCCTTCCTTCAACCGGCACTCCGTCAAGAGATCCAAACCCACCGGACTCTCGACCGTCTGAAAAACGGTCGAGAAAAAGAAAATAAAGCACCTCATCCTCCCACGACGCCGGGGAAGGATAGAACTGCTTTCCTTCGACAAGCTCTGAAAAATCAATCTCCCTGAGACTGCGTTCAACAGGCCGTTTTTCTGTCAATACAGGATTATTTGACATGATTAACAAGCGGATTATGGGGTTAATTCTGTATGGAAATAATTATGCATGTTCATTTGTCTGAATTATACGTATAAAACTGTTAAAATAATCAGAACAAACAAGATCGTAACAAACAGAAATGCATACATCCATGCCGATTTTTCTGTTGTCATGATACCGTTCACGAAACACTCCACCCCCATCCCGCAGTCAACTCCCGCTTCAGCAGTTCAAACGATACTGAACAGGCGTCATGAAAATCAGAGCACTTGTTTCAATGAAACCAACAGATCAACTAATCCGGGTACCCGATTGAGAATAGACACATGCTCAGGACTTTCCATAACTCTTACTGTTTTAAATTGAAGAGCTTGTCGTGCCTTTCAAAAGGAGAATGGCTCACGGAAGGATCGATGCTTTGGCTCCGGAGCAACACTCAATAAATACAAGTACCGTATAAAACAATATTCGTAACAGATTCAGAAGGTACAATATTGCACTTGCAAAGCGTAGGAAAACTGAACACATTACAGTATGAAGCTATCCCGAATCCATACCAGTCCTGTACTGGATTTTTTCACAGCCGATCTTTCATCGGAACTTGAACTGCCGCTTTCCGGAACCGGTATTGCCGCAGGCTTCCCTTCCCCGGCAGAGGATTATGAAGAGGTTACGCTCGACCTGAACAAGGCGCTCATCAAACATCCCGCGGCCACCTTCTATGCCCGCGTCAAAGGAACGTCCATGACGGATGCCGGCATTCTCGATGGAGATCTGCTCGTCATCGACAAAGCCCTTGATCCCAGGGAGGGCGATATTGCAGTCTGCTTTATCGATGGGGCATTCACCGTCAAACGCATCGCCCGCACGAATGGCGAACTCTGCCTCATGCCGGCAAACGAAAGGTTCAAGCCAATTCTGATTACTGAGGCAAGCGACTTCACTGTCTGGGGAATCGTCACCTACGTTATCCACAAAGCACGGTGAATTCTCTCGGAAACAGCCGCCAACCGCACAACAATTCAAAAAACTACCGGTCATGTTCGCCCTGATCGACTGCAATAACTTCTACGTTTCCTGCGAAAGGGTTTTCAACCCGGCGCTGACAGGAAAGCCCGTGGTCGTGCTCTCGAACAACGACGGCTGTTTTATCGCACGTTCGAACGAGGCAAAGGCTCTTGGTTTGCCGATGGGCGGCCCGGCGTTCAAATTCCGGTACCTCCTCAAAAAACATCATGTCAGGGTCTTTTCGGCAAACTTCCCGCTCTACGGCGACATGTCCTCACGGGTGATGGCCACACTTGCCGACCTTGCGCCTGAAATGGAGATCTACTCCATCGACGAAGCCTTTGTCGATCTCGGCGGCTTCAGCCGATTCGGCACCGCCAGATACGCAAGACAAATAAGGAAAACCCTCACCAGGCACACCGGAATCCCGGTCAGCATCGGCATCGGCTCAACGAAAACCCTGGCAAAGGCGGCCAACCGGATGGCAAAAAAGGACCCTGGGTACGATGGAATCTGCATACTCTCTGCACCGGAAGAGATTCATGAGGCCCTTGCCGCATTAAAAGTTGAAGATATCTGGGGAATAGGTCGGCAATGGAGCAAACTGCTCGAATCGGGAAACATCCGGACTGCGCTCGACTACTCCCGAGCTCCGGCATCATGGATCCGGAAACACCTGCACCTCCCCGGCATCCGCATTCAGGAGGAACTGAACGGCCATTCGTGCCTGCCTCTGGAACAGGTCCGCCCACCGAAGCAGAGCATCTGCACCTCCCGTTCATTCGGTCGCACGGTTACCGCATTGGATGAACTGCAGCAGGCCGTGGCAACCTTTGCCGGAAAATGCGCCGAAAAACTCCGAAAGGAGAACTCCGAGGCCTCAATGATCACTGTCTTCATCTGCAGCAGCCCGTTCAATGAACCGCAACAGAAATACTGGGGAACCCGAACCCTGGCCATGTCCAGACCGTCTCAGGACAGCATCGCCGTCATCCGTGCCGCCGATCTTGCTCTGGCATCGATCTTCCGTCAGGGATACGACTACAAAAAGGCGGGTGTGATCGTCAGCGGCCTCGTTCCGGCACAATCAGCCGAAAAAGAACTTCTCCTGTTCCCCGACGATGAATCGGCCGGGAATAATCGCCAGAAACGCCTCATGGAAGCAATGGACCGCATCAACCGACAGTACGGCCCCGGAGCAGTCCGGATCGCCGCCGAAAATGCCGAGACCTGGAAGCCGAATCAGGCAAACCTCTCCGAACACTATACCACCTCCTGGAGCGACATCATCACTGTCGGTTAATGGCAAAAACATGTTGCCGGTTTTGCATGCAAAAAAATAGTCTCTCAGGCATCAAATAAAAAAAATACCGCCATCACGACTATTCCGTGCAGAAGCAGGCTGTATTTAGATAGCACCGACGAGTGATTCCGCATGAATCCCTTTTTTATTTGATGATGTTTTGCTAACTTGAAAACTGTTGAAGGTACACACCGCACCGCTGTGTGTTTTATTTGCAAATCCAAATCATGCGCAAACGATGCAACCTCAGCTCAGTCGGCCATTTACCAAAGATAACCAGGTACGCAAAAGCACCTCTGACCCTTGGTCGGGCAACGCTGTTCATAAAGCGGAAAAATATTTTATTACTTCCGCAAAAAGAGACCGGAACGACCGCCTTCAGCTTGAAATATATCCTGCATCAGGCCGTAGAAAACTTTCCCCAACCAGGGAAATGATCGACAAGATCATCTCTGGAGAAATAGAACTTTATGTACTGACAACACAGCCGGATATTGCCATAAATCTCGAGCAGAAGGTTCTGGACAATGAGAATCGTTATGTCATCGACTTCGACAAGCGAGGCGTCAAATGGACCATGAGAGACATCCCTGTTTTCTACAATTCGCTTGACAGACAGTTAAGTGTTGAAATCGATCGTCGAACCTATACGCTTAACGAGTTTTTCAAATAATTACCATCTTTTCTTCAGCTGCAAAAAAAAGCTATGCATTGACGAAATGCATAGCTTTTTTTGTGATCTGCCCCTGCGTAAATACTTCTTTCAAAGAAGTATCGGCTTGATCTGTTTTATCCACTGCTGAATCCTCGAAGCCGTGAGATGATCCTGACTGTCAGCATCGAGGGCAAGCCCTACAAACGATCCATGTACAACGGCTTTCGAACAGGAATATTCATAGCCGTCAACAGGCCAGGAACCGGTCACCTTTGCACCCCTTTCGATAAATTTCTCATACAGCATGCCCATACCGTCAAGAAAATAATCACCGTAGCTCAATTGATCACCAAGGCCGAAAAAAGCAACGGTTTTTCCAGTACAATCGAGAGAGTCAAGGCTCGAAAAAAAATTATACCAGTCATCCTGCAACTCGCCGGCACCCCATGTTGAGGTTCCGATGATCAGAGCATCATATCCTGCAAGAGTATCGACAGTTGTGTGACTGATATTATAACTGTCCACTGTTTCATACCCCAAGGCACTGACAATGAGATCGGCTGCATTTTCTGTATTACCGGTCTGAGAACCCCAGAAAAGACCTATTTTTTTCATATTTGCTTTACAATTTAGTTATTGATTGATATTTCTGAAATTTACACCGGCCCTGCCCTATTCACGTCTCTGCGTCAGGCAGGAATGATGTCCGGTCAAAAAGAGCCGGCAAACCAAGCTCCTCGGAAACTGCGTCATGAATCGCTTTGCTGAACATGCTGAAATCATCTTCAGGAACGATCAGGGACACAATTCCCAGCATAATGATCATCGGCGCTGAACTCCGGCTCGATTTGTCGTCGGCATACTGCTCTTCCCGGCGATAACACTCATCCATGATCTGAAAAAGGGTATGCTTGTGCAAAACAACCATCGCATACCGATAATGCAGATGAAAGGCCCCGCACGTGCACTTCTGAACCAGACAAGCGGAATGGCACCCGTTACTCTTCTTTCCTTCCGATTTCATAGATTCCTCCTTTTTAATATTTAATTAGACTTTATATAATTAAATCATAAGACACAAAAAAAACGGTATGAGTGACAAACCGTTCATCGTCATTTCCTGTGCTGACTGTCAACCATCTACCCATTGATACCAGGTCACATGATCTCCTCCGCATTTTCCGCAGCAGGTACCTGAAAAAGCATCGCCGGCTTTCTTTTCGACCTTGCCTTTTCTTACCCAATGATCGAGCATCGACTCCACGGTTCCTTTATCGGTATTGAAATGTCCTGCAATCTCGCCGACAGAAACCCGGTTTCTCTCTATGAGAAACCCCTTGAGATCTGTAAGTGTCATACGTTAACATGATTGGTTATATGAAAAGGGGCTGCCATACCGGCCAACCCCTCAGCGCGTCAATAAAAAACCTGTCGGTCAGGAGCGGCTTTTTCCGTAAGCAAAACCCCGCCCCTTGAGATACATCAAGCCTACTGCGATGGCACCCGCTAACATCATTGCTCCTATCCAGGATGCGGAAGAAACCGGATGCGCAGCGAATGTTGCCGCCTGGTATGTGATAACGGCAAAGAAATATGCAAGCCCTGTCGTCCATGCGCCGGCAAAAAGCGTCCAGCCGAGGTTCGTTTCGCGATAGACTGCCGCGATAGCGGCCGAACAGGGAAAATAGAGCAGAATAAAAACCAGATAAGCGAACGCCCCTGCCGTTCCGTCGAAAAGCGATACCATAGAACCAAATATGGAAGTGCTGACCTCCTGCTCTTCAGCAACGACTTTCGTATCGGATACATCCCCGATCGAGATTCCAAGCGGATCGAGCAAAGTTTCGGTTATACCGGCAAGATTTTCAGGAATAGTGGCGGCTGCTTTCGACATCGCTCCGAAAAGGCTGAACGATTCATCCTCTTCCGCGTGACTCTCGTCACTTGCCGACATCTGCCCGTAAAGGTTGTCGAGCGTACCGACGACAGCTTCTTTTGCAAAAATGCCGGTAAAGAGACCTACAGCAGCCGGCCAGTTATCCTGACTGACACCAAAGGGTTGGAATACCGGAGTAATCGCCTTTCCGGTAGCCGAAAGCACTGAGCGCTCTGTATCTTCATTCCCGAAAGATCCATCCGTACCGAGAGAATTCATGAAACTCAGCACCATGATGACTGGCACAAGAACCTTCCCCGCTTTGAAAAGAAACGACTTCAGCCGCTCCCACACCCTGATGGCGATACCCTGCAGCGTCGGCAGGTGGTATGCCGGCATCTCCATGATAAACGGAGAAACCTCACCCCTGAGCAGGGTGTTTTTAAGGATGAATCCGGTCAGAACGGCAACAGCGATTCCCATCAGATAAAGCAGAAACACGAGATTCTGCCCTCCTGCAGGAAAGAATGCCGCTGCGAAAAGCGCATAGACCGGCAGCCTCGCCCCGCATGACATGAACGGAACCATCATGATCGTCATGAGCCGGTCTCGTTCATGGTTCATGGTACGAGCAGACATGATTGCAGGAACCGAGCAACCGAACCCTACAAGCATCGGAATGAACGCCTTGCCGGGAAGTCCTATTGCCCTCATACCACGGTCCATAACATAGGCAGCCCTTGCCATGTATCCTGAATCTTCAAGAACGGAAAGAAAAATGAACATGAATCCGATTGGAGGAATAAAAGTAGCCATAGTCTGCAATGCACCGCCGAGCCCCCCTGCAAGGATGGTCACCAGCCACTCCGGAGATCCGAGGGATGAAAGCAGAAGCCCGAATCCATTAACGAACAACGCTCCGGCCGCGATATCGAAGAAATCGATGAAAGCGCCGCCGACATTGATGGTAAACAGGAACATCAGGTACATCACGAGAAGAAAAACCGGAATACCGAAAAACCGGTTAAGTACCACCTGATCGATACGGTCACTGAACGTCACCACTTTTTCGCGACTCCTTTTGACTGCGCTTTCCGACAGATCGCCGACAAAACGGTAGTGCGTATCGGCTATGACGATATCCGCATCATCTCCGAGCTGACCGGCAACCGCTTCGCGACGGTGCACGACAAGCTCACGCACGGAGGGATCAAGCCGTGCCTCAAGATGATCGTCGCCTTCGAGTAACTTGAGCGCCAGCCATGCCGGATCGTACTGCATCGCGCCGGCTGCTGCGGAAACCTCGGCCGACATCTCCCTGATCGCCTTGTCAAGCGGCCCCGGATAGGTAACACGCCCGCCTGCAACCCGTTTTTCCACAACACCTTTTGCGATAGCCGACTTCAACTCATCAACACCATCTCCTCGTGAAGCGACAAGAGAAACAACCGGAGTCCCGAGTCGCCTTGAAAGTTCGGCAACATCGGTCTCGATACCTTTTTCCGCAGCAACATCGATCATGTTGAGCGCAACGACTACCGGAACATGCATTTCAAGCAGCCTGCTCGTCAGATACAGATTCCGGTCAGGATTCGAAGCATCGACAATATTGACGATCAGATCAGCTTCACCGGATAAAATATAGTCCCGGGCAATCTCCTCATCCTGCGAGAGTGCGGAGAGTGAATAAATCCCCGGCAAATCGACAAGTTCGAAGCGGACTCCGTCACGCATAAAACGCCCTGTCTTCTTGTCGACCGTCACGCCGGGCCAGTTTCCGACCCTCTGGTTCAAACCGGTCAACGCATTGAAAAGAGTTGTCTTCCCGCAATTCGGATTACCGACAACCGCAACGACGAAGCTTTTAAGCTTGACGCCCTCCGGTCTCACTGCCGCCCCAATCATTTCTTCAGTCTGCATCACTGCACCTCCTCGACAAGAATTCCTTCAACCTCATGCTTTCGAAGCGAGAGCCTGTAGTTTCTCACCAGCACCTCCATAGGGTCACCAAAAGGCGCAACGCCCTCGACCCGGATCACCTCTCCGGCCAAAACCCCCATATCGATAAGCCTTTTACGCAATGCCGGCACGGCCTCTATCCTGAGAACCCTGCCGGCCTGCCCTTTTTTCAGTTCAGATAAATTCATGACAATATTCTCCTTACGATAATTTCCATTGCAGTACGCTTGTCAAGCGCCATTTTACCATCTCTTACCCTGAGCAGCAGCGGCACCCCGGGACTGTTCTGCACGACTTCTACAATCTGGCCGGGCGAAAACCCCATCTCGGACAAACGGGAGGAACGCTGCCCCCCCCTGCCGTACCGGCCGGAGACACAGCTGCCCTCCTTATCGTCACCAATCGAACCACCATGACGGCGAAGACCATGCCTCACACCGACAATCTCGCCAGACTCGCCGCAAGTCAGCATCGCTAAAGGACACATCACACTCCCCCTCTTCGTTTATTAAAATTCCATAGCCAGCTGCAGCGTCACCATATCGCTCTTCGCAAGATCATCGTTCTTCTGGTGCAGATACTCCAACGCAACCGTCGCCTGCTCTGCAAGATCGTAAGCAAGCGTAGCGCCATACTGCTCTTTCGCTCCGAAATCCTCAGCTCCTGCATAGCGCAATGCGAAGTGCATCGGAAGCGGGAGATCGTAACCGATCTCGACGTTGTAAGCCTGAGGTTTCAAGCCTGCAATATCGCCATCCGAAAACTCCCCGGCGGCCGCCAGGTATTCGGCTCGGAACTCGAAACTGCCGAATCCGGCAATACCGTAAATACTGTACCCGCCGACAAAATCCGAGGTCTCGCCAAAAGAGGAATCATAAGAGTCCTGCAAACCGTCGGTATCGGAGATGTTGCTGATATACGAAGCTCCAAGACCGTAACGGATCGACTCATTCACCTCGCCAGCAGCGCTGATGGATGCAACGATGGTGTTGATGTCGTCTGTACCGATTTTCTGCACATCGCCCTTCATGACCGCGACCGAAGCCGTGAGCGGATCTGCTTCGAAACCAACCCTGAGGGTTGCATGATGCTTTGTTTCACCAAGTTCGAGGGTCAGGGGATCGGAAATCATGCCTGTAGCAAAATTTCCGAAGGCCTGGGTCATACGACCGGCTTCCGCGAAGAAAGGCATATCCTCTTTTTTCATTCTGATATACGCTTCATCGACGATCAACTCGTCATCACCGTCCTCCTCATAGAGAAGCACTGCACGCGCACTTAGCCAGTCCGTCACCTTCGCGTCAAGATCAAGCTCGAAAGTTGCAAGAGAGAGATCAGTCGAGCTGCCATCTTCCGTGTCGGCATATGAACCTTCTACCTCGACAAGTCCGGATACTGTTACCCCCTTCACTATCTCGATTTTTCCAGCCCCGCTTTCGGCAGCTGTAACGGGTGAGGCAAGAAGAATGCCAAGACATGCAAGAATAATGGATTTTTTCAGCGTTCTCATATCAATATATTTGGTTGGAAATATCTGCTATCTAAAATTATTCAACAAATATATTGATATTTAGATCAGATACAAATAAATCGAATAAAAAAGATAAACCCCGGATATACCGGGGTTTACTCTCTGCCTGATTTCATTAACTCTCCTACAGAAGCTTCTTCTTTGCAAGTAGAGCCTCCGGAGATGATGGATAAACGCTGACGACATCCCTGAAACGAGCCCGGGCATTTACCTGATCGCCTAACTGCTCGAAAGCAAGAGCCTGCTTGTACAATGCTGTCGGCCGTTTATTGCTTTTGGTGTATTTGGCGATAACGACCTGATACTCAAGAACGGCTTTTTCATACCATTTTTCGTTGAAGTAGCTCTCTGCGATAGTAAACTGAGCATCGTCAACCAAATCCGATTTCGGGTAGGTCTGCATAAGCAACAAAAAGCTGTCCCTTGCCGCAGAGAAGCTTTTTTTACCAAGCTTCTGCAGACCATCTTTCAAAAGCTCACTATCAGTCAATGCAGATGAGGATTTCACGCTTTCAGGGCCTGCTGAAACGCCAGCATCCGGCTTCGTTATTGCCGTTTTTTGCACCCCGGACCCAAGCAGCTGCTCGATTTTCAGTAACCGCGTATCGATATTATCCAACTTATGAACGAGCAGCGAATCTTCAAGACCAAGACGGCCGAACACCTGCTGATTTTTGTAATCCATTTCATCAAAACGGCCCTTCAGTTGAGCAATCTCATCACGAACCTGTTGTACATCTGAATATGAGGCCGCTGACTGGGATCTTACCGTTTCCGTTTCAGTCTTCAGCTTTTTGACATCATCGGCAACAACGACAAATTCCGACTTCGATGCGCATGCGTTTAAAACAAACACAGGAAGCAGCAATAAAAAAGCGCGATATGTTTTCATAGGTCAAACAAAAAATTGATCATCATAACGAAGTATTCTGTCAAAAAACAGCCCTTACTTTACAACAAAATGCGCCCGCCTGTTTTTGGCCCAGGCCTCTTCGTTCTGGCCTTTGTCAAAAGGACGCTCCTCGCCATATGTAACCGTCTCAAGGCGTGATGCTGAAACGCCAAGTCTGGCTATAAATTCTTTAGCAGTTACAGCCCTGCGATCGCCAAGAGCGATATTGTATTCAGAAGTTCCTCTGTCATCGCAATGTCCTTCGATAACAACAGATTTTCCGGCATTGCTCTTCAGCCATGCTGCATTTTGCGTTAATCGACTCTGTGCTTCGGCAGCGAGAATTGAACTGTCATAATCGAAAAAAACATCCCCGAGAGGGCCTGTCTGCCATTCGTCAAATCCATACGATCCCGATGATGACACTGTACCTGAAGAAGATCCGCCCTGCATTGAAGAAGATGAATCTGTTCCGCTATCCGTAGGGGTTACGGCACTTTTTGATGAACAACCAGCCGTTGCTATCATGGCTATTATTAAAAATCCCTTAATTCCGGTTTTCATGGCGTCCTGGTATTTAATCATGAATAAAAAAAGGGCAGACATGACTGCCTGCCCCATAGGATCGATAAAGCAGTCTGATAAAATTACTTACCCTGGCCTACGAAATGAGCCCTTCTGTTCTGTGCCCATGAAGCTTCATCATGGCCAAGAGCAAACGGACGCTCTTCACCGTAGCTTACTGTCTGCATCCTTGCAGGATCAGCGCCGATATTGACCATATAATCCTTTGCTGCGTTTGCACGACGCTCACCAAGAGCCATATTGTATTCGTTGGTACCTCTTTCATCGCAATGTCCCTCAACGATAAGAGTTCCCGCTACATTCTGCTTCATCCAGTCAAAGTTTTTCTGAAGCTGCTCAACTGCTTCTGCACGGAGTTCTGATTTATCGTAATCAAAGAAAATATCTCCAAGCTCAACAGAAGGTGGTGGCGGCGGTGGCGGTGGTAACGGCACAGGAGCAACAACGACATCTTTCTGGCAGCAACAGGCTCCAAGAAAGAGCATGCCAGGAATAAACAGGCTTCTGAGTAGTGGTTTTACGGTTCTCATGCTTCCCCCTTTTTAAGGTTATTTCAAAAATAGTATTAACGGAACAAAGACCAGGATGGCTGCATCTGCTCACCATCCATCTGCAATAAACGCCTCTGGCTTTCTCCTGTCGAACTCATAATGTATAACTTCTTGCCGCCCTGACGATTAGACGTAAAGACTATCATACTGCCGTCCGGAGACCACGACGGTGATTCATTCTCACGAACACCACTGGTAAGCCGTTTTAATCCCGTACCATCGGCATTTATAACAAATATATTGATTTCCCCACTTTTTTCCCATGTCGAATATGCAATTTTATCGCCCGAGGGAGACCAGGATGGCTGCGTATTGTATCGACCACTGTAGGTAAGCCTGCGAGTCTGGCCCGACTGCACATCCTGAATAAAAATCTGGGGCATACCGTTTCTTGACGAAACAAAAGCCATCAGCTTTCCATCCGGTGAAAATGTAGGTGATACGTCAATTCCGCGACTGTTGGTCAATCTTCTGGAGATGCCTCCATCCATGCGGACAAGATAAATTTCCTGATCTCCTTCGAATGAGAGGGTCGTAGCCACTTCGCTGCCGTTTCTCCACCCCGGATCGACACTGACCCCATTCTTGCCAACAGCAGCAATACTGTTGTCGGACATGCTCCTGATATACAATGTAGGTTTTCCTGAAGTATAAGAGGTATAAGCAAGACGCGTTCCATCTGGAGAAAATACGGGAGTAAGTGAAATCGAGCGGAAATTTGTCAACTGCTGGATACCCTGTCCATCAAAATCACACTGGTAAATCTCCTTGGATCCGGTCTTGTTCGATACGAATACGATCTTGCTTCCGAAATATGATTTTTTCCCGGTCAGCAACTCTATAAGATCGGCGCAAAAAGCATGTCCCATTGCACGAAGCTGATCTTCCGAACCGGTATAGGTTTTCTTCATCAGCAACTTTGTGCCGAAGGTGTCGTAGACCTCCATGCCGAGGTTAACCTTTCCGGATTTCCTTGAAACTGTACCTCCGGCATAAACTTCGGCACCTACAGAACTCAGCGCTCCAAAATTCAAGGAGGAACCCTTACCGTCACCTCCTGTCCTTATATTTGAAGGCGGAGGCAATACAGAAAACAAATCGGAAAAAATCAATCCATCCTTTATGATGGCATCGAGATTCTGGGCCAAACCGGACTCCTTGCTTCCTTTTGAAGCCGATCTGTCGAGAACAAGAGCTACCTTACCGGCTCCCTGTTTTCGAATTGCTATATACTCTCCGGCAGCTTCCGCATGAAGAGAAGGAGAAATAAAGACAAAACTCAGTAACATCAGAACCAGTACCAAAACAACAGTTGTACCACTTCCCTTATCTGGAACAATAATAGTCATGTTTCAAATATAATTAACCGTTATCTTATACTACTAAATATCTTTGTGAGAACAAAACCATCTTATGTCGCGCCGTGGGCAGCTGAAACGGCCTCCAATGTCATGTACAGTAAATATGAACTGTAATACCAAATTATTACTCCGACAGCAAACCACATATTTTCGGTAATATACCGTTCAAAATACTGAAAATCACATATCGATACCTTCAGGAGTAAACACAAAACCTATCGATAATCCTCCCGAACCATATTCCGAGGGCAAAGGCGGCAAAGGAGAAGACCTGTCAAGCGCCTTTTTCACCGAGTTGTTCAGATATTCGCTCGGAGCTCTTCTATCATAACGAATTTCATGTATCGTACCGTCACCCAGAATAGTAATATGCACATAAACCTCCATCCCATAACTATTCTGAAGCATTTTAGATGAAAATTCCCAATTTTTTTGAATTATCGCAGCTATTTTAACTTTATATTGATCAACGGTTCCCCCCCCCTCTGCCAGAACCGACACTTGCACCTACTCCTCCGCTGCCGCCACCGGTTCCAGATCCCTGACGCCTTCCCTGCAATGCAACTTTCTGATTAAGCCGTTCGAGAGCATTACCAATATTGTCCTGACGCTGCTGCTGCCTTGCCGCAGAGCTTTTACTCTCTACTGACTTCCTGAGTTTGTCAAAAGCCTTATTGAGATCATCCCGCTCAGTCCTGCTGACCGGCGGCTTCGGCTCACTTTTTACCAAAGGTTTCTGCACCTCTTTTTCTGCCGGTTTTTTCTGCTCGATCTTCTCAGGAACTGTTTTTTTTACCGGTTGGCTCTCGGGTACCGGCACAACAGGGTCTGGCTCATTTCTCCGGGTCGTCTCCGACTCTTCCGGCAATGCTTCCGAAAATAATGGCTCGGTTTTTTTCTCTGTATCACTGCCCTGCTCTTCTCTGGATCCCGGCAACGATAAACCGCCTGGGCCAGGAAGTGAAACAAGACTTACATTTACGATTGTCGGCTGTTTTTTTTCCGCCCCCCAATAGTACTGGTAGAGCATTGCCGAAAAAAGAACAAACAGGTGAATACCTGCGTTTATAACGAGCCAAAACGTAAACTTTTTCCGTTCAATCTGTAGTTCCTGAGTTCTCTTCATTCTCGGGCCTACCTCTCTCGATCTGTTCGAACCGGAGCCGGTTCGGTCACCATGCCTATTTTTTCTATCCCCGCCTCCCTTATCTGAGACATCACATCCATAACAAGACCATAAGGAAGCGACTTGTCAGCTTTCAGGTAAACCTCTCTGGTCTGACGCACATCGAGAATGCCAGGCAAACGGTCTCGAACCTCATCAGCATCAAGTTGGTACTGATTGATAAAAACCTTACGGTTCCCGTCGATACTGATGATGAGGGCTTTTGCATCGATATCCATTTTTTCGTGCGTGGTCTGCGGCGTATCGACTTTCACTCCATGGGTCATCATCGGAGCGGTCACCATAAAAATGATAAGCAGCACAAGCATGACATCGACAAACGGCGTCACATTGATTTCGCTCATCAGCCCTTTTTTACCGGAAGTCATCATACGTTCCCTGCTTTATCTGTTTTTTCAAAACAGGCGGCAGCAAAGTCGCTTGAAAAATCATCGAGATCGCGCTCGATGCCCCCAATCTGCTGCGTAAGATAATTGTAACCCATAACGGCGGGAATCGCCGCAGCAAGCCCGGCTGCCGTTGCGACAAGCGCTTCTGAAATACCTGGAGCGACTGCAGCAAGAGATGCCGACTGCGTCAATCCGATATTGTGGAAAGCATTCATGATTCCCCATACGGTACCGAAAAGACCGATAAAAGGTGCTGTATTTCCAACCGTGGCAAGAAAAGGCACAAGATGCGCCAAACGCTTGCTTTCAGCATTCGCCTCTCTTTTAATAGCACGAGTGATGCGATCTTCTCTGTTACGGCTCTCTTCCGGTTTTCCAGGAGCACGGTACTCAAGATACCCTGAACGAAATACCCTGGCAAGAGAGGCGTTGCGGTATTTCTCACTTTCCGCAAAAACCCTGTCAAGATTGGATACCTCAAAAAAACAATCGAGGAACTCTCTCGATTCATGCATGGATTTCCTTACAGTGATGAACTTGTATGCAATGATCGTCCACGAAAGCACTGAAAAAGAGAGCAGAAGAACAAGTACCAGAAGAACGACCGGTCCTGCATCCGAAACAAGTGAAAAAAGTCCAAATTGAGAATCAGTCATATCGTTTATAAAATGAAAAAGGTTTAAAAAATCTTGAAGTTTTCAATAACGACATATGCAAGAGCGGAACCTGAAAGTGCGCAGAGGGTGTTAACCAGATCGTTGTTCACAAACGCGACGCCCTTAAGCAGACGGTTCTCGACCAGCGACCCGTCTTCTGCCAAACTGTGCGTTCTTTCGGTTACTTTCTCACGTATGGGATCGTAGTACTGAGCCTGAACGGTAGCACCGAAAAAACTGTCAACAAGACTTGCAACAAGGCCGGATACCCCGATCAGCAGCATGGATTGCACCACGCCAAACTCATACAGCCATCCATTGCTGACGAGAAGCGCACTCGCGCAGATAAACAAAGAGCCTATAAACGCTCCTGAAGTGCCGGGCACCGACACCCCGCCGGAGGTTCCAACAGGTACTTCCCTGAAAGACGTAACAAGCCAGGCCTTCGGATTGGGCCACATGGTACCAATTTCAGTAGCCCAGGTATCTGCCTGTACAGCCGCAAGTGTACCCAGATAGGCAAAAAACACGGCAGGATCTCCGGTAAGAGAAAAAATTATCATGAGAATCCAGGCAATGCCTCCATTTGCATACACCTGTCCAGAATCTCTCTGTGAACCTTTTTCAAAAACCAGATCAAATTTAGCTTTTCTTTTTTTGCCTAACTTCGAAAGCACCGACGAAAGAAGATAGAACGTCAACATCGGAACCGTCCATGTAATTCCTCCGAAACCAAAAATCGTGGTACCGAGCAGAAAGGTGGCCGTCGCGCCGCTGTTATTAAGAAATTTCACCTTGACAGAAAAAATCGCAAGGAACAGGGCAAAAGCACCGCCGATCAGAAAACTCTCGAGCTGAACGGTATGATTCATCTCAAGAACATAGAGAACATAGGCAATCGAAAAGGGAATGAAGAAGTTGTCCAGGCCATAGGAAAGCAGTGCCTCGACAGCTGTTACAACAAGAGCGAGAAGGAGGGCGAAAAGAACGAGAATCCAGAATGGTCTCGATGCGAGTGCGCCGGATATTTCTGCACTGAAAAGAGAAAAACAGACAAGAAAAAGCAAAAAGGAAATAACGAACATGGTTGCCGACCCCTCGATCGTTTTCGGACTTTCCGTCAGATGCTCTATGTGACGCCGGCCAACACTGCTGCCGACAAGCGCCGCGAACGAGTCACCAACACCCATTACAAGCATCGCCGTCTGCAGAATCCACTTGTGATCACTCCACAGCAGCAGACAGAGCAGAATAAACGCTAACGGAAAAAGCATCGAACCGTAACTGTTCACCTTCAGGCCCCCCTCCTGCTCAACGGTTTCAGTGTGCAGGGAGCGTAGCCACCCTCCGAAAACATTCGCGCCGTTAAGCAGAAGAAAAAACAGAGCGGCAAGCACCGGATAGAAGTTCGACTCGAAATAATCCGGTACAAAAAAAACGACTATGCCCATCCCGAGGTGGATGATCTTTCGAACAACGACGGTACTGACTCCGAAGCTTCTGATGAGCAACTCTCCAAGCAGAATAACCGACACCAGAAGTGAGATTGTCATGAAAAAGGCTGGAAGGTCCTGTGAAAACGGTGCTTGTAGATTCAGCATGGCACTTGTTTGTTTTCGTTACGGAAATGTCCGGTCGAGGAACGATTACCGGCTTGCCGGCATTTACCGGTTACTTACACTAACAAATTATAAGAAAATCTTAAGGAGCTTTTTGCATTTTTAGTACTTGCAATAACAAAAGGTAAGATGTAAATTAGTGCCGATTTTCTTTTATTTTTTATATGCAATTTTATTGCAGCCGAAAAAACCTGTAGTGACCGAGTAAATGCCTGAAACCGGAACACATAGCTCCTGCATAACATGCTCTCCCGCTGAAACGAGATCACGGATCTCTTTCCAAAACAGCGGCAACGCAGGTTACCTCTCCGATGTCCTCAGCATCACGATCGGAATCGAAGTATCTGTACTACCTGTACAGGTCATTATTTCTGTACTCTGAACAGAAAGCCGATCCCAAGTCCATTTTTCCTCTTGACTGACAACACATCTGATGGCTTCGGGAACGGCAGTTCCGGAGTAGTTTTGTTTGTTAATCGTCAACATATTGCACCAATGAGATCTGATACGGTAAAAACAGGATTTGAAAAAGCCCCGCACCGCAGCCTTCTGAAGGCTACCGGAGCTATCGCATCCAACAATGATTTCAGAAAGCCCTTCATCGGCATCTGCAACTCATTCAATGAGCTTATACCCGGCCACGCCCACCTTCAGGAACTGGGAAGAATCGCAAAAGAGGAGGTCCGCAAGGCAGGAGGCGTTCCTTTCGAATTCAATACCATCGGCGTTTGCGACGGTATAGCCATGGGGCATATCGGTATGCGCTACTCTCTTGCAAGCCGCGAGCTCATTGCCGACAGTGTTGAAACCGTTGCAGAGGCGCATCGTCTTGACGGCCTGGTCTGCATACCCAACTGCGACAAGATCACCCCCGGCATGATGATGGCAGCACTGCGTATCAACATACCTGTTATTTTCGTTTCGGGCGGTCCGATGAAGGCCGGATGTACCCCTTCGGGAAAAACCGTCGACCTGATCTCGGTTTTCGAGGCCGTCGGACAGTGCAGTACCGGAGAGATCACGGAATCCGAGCTTGAGACCATCCAGGACAGCGCCTGCCCCGGATGCGGATCCTGTTCCGGCATGTTTACAGCCAATTCGATGAACTGCCTCTCGGAAGCTCTCGGCATAGCGCTTCCCGGTAACGGAACGATTCTTGCAATCGACCCGAGACGTAACGAACTGGTCCGGGAAGCCTCGCGAAAAATTGTCGATCTGGTCAACAACGACATACGGCCTAGGGACATCATAACCAGAAAATCCCTGCTCAACGCCTTTGCCCTTGATTTTGCCATGGGTGGCAGCACCAATACGATCCTGCACACCCTGGCCATCGCCAATGAAGCGGAACTGGATTTCGACTTCTCGGAGCTCAATGCCCTTTCGGCTAAAACGCCGTATATATGCAAAGTCAGTCCGGCCACCATGGATGTCCACATCGAGGATGTCGATCGTGCCGGCGGCATTTCAGCCATACTGAAAGAACTCAGCCGTATCGACGGCCTCCTCGACCTTTCTGCACCGACCGTTACCGGAAAAACACTCGGAGAGAATATTGCCGGCGCGGAAGTGCTTGACAGGAACGTCATCAGAAGCGTCGAAGACCCATACTCCGCTACGGGCGGTCTGGCAGTTCTTTACGGAAATCTGGCCCCGCAGGGTGCCGTCATCAAAACCGGCGCCGTCAGCCCAGAAATGATGACCCATACCGGACCGGCAAAAGTTTACGACTCGCAGGATGAAGCGATCAAAGGCATCATGGACGGCGATATCTGCGCCGGAGATGTGGTGGTTATCCGATATGAGGGACCGAAAGGCGGACCGGGAATGCCTGAAATGCTCTCCCCTACCAGCGCAATCATGGGGCGCGGCCTCGGCGGTTCTGTCGCACTCATTACCGACGGCCGGTTTTCCGGTGGATCGAGGGGAGCATGCATCGGCCACGTCTCGCCGGAAGCTGCCGAAAAAGGACCGATCGCCGCGCTGGAAAACGGCGACATGATCACCATCGACATCCCGAACCGCGCAATCAGTGTCGATCTTCCGGAAACAGTCATTGCCGGACGTCTTGCCGCGCTCAAGCCTTTCGAGCCAAAAATCAAAAAAGGCTACCTTGCGCGTTACGCACAACTTGTCACCTCGGCAAATACCGGGGCGATCATGAAAAACCCTGCTTACTGTGAATCAAAATAATCAGACTATGCATGCACCAGGAGAGAAACTGAACGGGTCGGAAATATTCTTTGAATGTCTGCGGCGGGAAAATGTTTCCTATATCTTCGGCTATCCCGGCGGAGCGCTTCTGAAGGTCTATGAAACCCTCTATGATATCAAGGACATCAAGCATATCCTTGTCCGCCACGAACAGGGAGCCACCCATATGGCCGAAGGCTACGCACGCGCAACCGGCAAACCGGGAGTCGTACTCGTAACCTCAGGACCGGGAGCGACCAATACCGTTACCGGTATTACCAATGCCTATATGGACTCCTCGCCGATGGTGATCTTCACCGGACAGGTACCCAGTTCGCTGATCGGCAACGATGCCTTTCAGGAAGCGGACATCGTCGGCATCACGCGTCCTATAACCAAGCACAATTTTCTGGTCAAGGATGTCAGGGAACTTGCCTTAACCATCCGCAAGGCCTTCTATCTCGCGACAAATGGCCGGCCGGGACCGGTACTTGTCGATATGCCTAAAGATGTGCTGAATGCCGTGTGCACGTTCGAGTGGCCCGAAACCGTTGAAATCAGGGGATTCAAACCCACGGTCAAATGCCACCAGAATCAGGTTGAAAAAGCGGCGCACCTTATTGCCAGGTCGAAAAAACCGCTTTTGTACATAGGCGGCGGAGTTATCAGCTCCGATGCATCGGAAGAACTGAAGCGGCTTGCCATCGAGCAGAACATCCCTGTCACCATGACCCTGCAGGGGCTGGGCGCCTTTCCAGGCGATCACCCGCTCTCCATGGGCATGCTCGGCATGCACGGCACGTTCTGGGCGAATCAGGCCGTCAACAACTGCGACCTGCTGATTGCAGTCGGCGCACGTTTCGACGACCGCGTTACCGGTAAAACCGATACTTTTGCCACACAGGCTTACAAGATTCACAACGATATCGACCCTACCAACGTCGACAAAAACGTCAAGGTCGACCTGCCGGTTGTCGGTGATGCAAAGCATTTTCTGGCCGCGATTCTCAAAGAGATGCCCGAGGAGAAAACGGACCGTTCCGAATGGCTTGCCGACATACGCGCATGGCAGAAGCAGTGCCCGCTGACATACACCAATGAGAGCGATTCGCTGAAAACCGAATACGTAATCGACGAGGTCTGCAGGCAGACAGGCGGAGACGCTGTCGTTACAACCGACGTCGGCCAGCACCAGATGTGGACATCGCAATACTACCGGTTCAGAAAACCGCGCTCGATCATAACCAGCGGAGGACTCGGCACCATGGGTTACGGCCTTCCTGCGGCAATCGGAGCGGCGTTCGGCGTCACCGATCGCCCGGTCGTGCTCTTCTGCGGAGACGGCGGATTCATGATGAACGTCCAGGAGCTTGTTACGGCCGTGTACTATAAAATACCGGTCAAGATCTTCCTTCTCAACAACAGTTTTCTCGGCATGGTCCGCCAGTGGCAGGAGCTCTTCCATCAGGAAAAATACTCCTTCACCGATCTTGGCGACAGCAATCCGGACTTCGTTAAGGTTGCCGAAGCGTTCGGATGCCGGGCGATGCGGGCTGAAAACCCGGATGAGGCTAAAAAAGCCATCAGCGAAGCCCTTGCGTGGAATGAAGGCCCGGTATTCGTAGAGTTCAAGGTTATCAAAAAAGATATGGTTTTCCCGATGGTCCCGGCAGGCGCCTCGATTTCCGACATGCTGCTCGACAGGTTAAACCCGAAAACAATGGTTTGAAAATTGTACCCATGAAACACATTATATCCGTACTGGTCGAAAACAAGTTCGGCACCCTTAACCGGGTTGCCTCCATGTTCAGCGCCCGAGGTTTCAATCTGGCAAGTATCTCAATCGGCGAGACAGAAGACCCGGAAATCTCGCGCATGACTATCGTCACCCGTGGTGACGACCAGATCATCAGTCAGGTGCTCAAGCAACTGAACCGGTTAATCGATACCATAAAGGTTACCGACCTGACAAAACAGCCTCATGTCGAACGGGAGCTGCTGCTGATGACCATGAAACTCAGCAGGACAACGCAGCATGAGATTTTCGAACTGATCAATGTTTTTAAAGGAAAAGTCGTGGATATAAAACAAAAATCCATTACTATTGAGGTCATCGGTTCTCCGGATAAAATCAATACAACCATTGATATTTTCAGGCCGTACGGGATCAGGGAACTGGCCCGGTCCGGCGCTGTCGCCATTCACCGGGGTGAATCCTGATCATTATTTTTTACTTACAGTCAATCAAAACATCTTGAAGATATGAACGCTTATTATGAGCAGGATGCCGATCTCGGTTATCTGCAGGGAAAAAATATCGCCATACTCGGTTACGGCAGCCAGGGCCATGCACACGCCCTGAACCTCAAGGAGAGCGGTCTGAACGTCTGCGTGGGCCTGCGCCCCGACAGTTCCTCCTGTGACCGTGCCCGTGAAGCCGGACTGCAGGTCAATACCGTCGCCGAAGCCGTCAAATGGGCCGATATCGTCATGGTGCTCCTGCCCGATCAGTACCAGAAAGCCATCTACGAAACCGAAATCGCGCCGAACCTGCAACCGGGAAACACCCTTGCCTTTGCGCACGGCTTCAATATTCACTACAACCAGATCGTTCCGGATAAATCGGTAAACGTCATCATGATCGCCCCGAAAAGCCCTGGGCACCTGGTACGCCGCACCTACACGCAGGGCAACGGAGTTCCCTGCCTTATCGCCGTTCATCAGGACGCTACCGGCGAAGCCCGCCAGCAGGCGCTTGCCTGGGCAAAAGGCCTCGGCGGCACCAAAGCCGGCGTTATCGAAACCACGTTCAAAAACGAAACCGAAACCGACCTTTTCGGCGAACAGGCTGTTCTCTGCGGAGGCTCGGCCGAACTCATCAAAGCCGGATTCGAAACCCTTGTCGAAGCAGGATACCCTGAAGAACTCGCCTACTTCGAATGCATGCATGAGCTGAAACTCATCGTCGATCTCTACTATGAAGGCGGCCTCTCAAGAATGAACTTCTCAGTAAGCGATACCGCAGAATACGGCGGCATGACCCGCGGACCGCGCGTTATCACCCCCGCAGTGAAAGCCGAAATGAAAAAAATACTCGAAGAGGTTCAGGACGGACGTTTCGCCAAAGAGTTCATCGACGAATGCAACGGCGGTTACAAAAATCTGAACCGGCTCAGAGCTGAAAACAGCGGTCACGCAATTGAAAAAGTAGGCTCGAAACTGCGCGACATGATGAGCTGGCTGATCAAAAAATAATGCACCGGGAACAAAGCATGTATAAAATCGTATCCATACCGGGTGACGGGATCGGCCCGGAAGTTGTAGCCGGTGCTCTGGCCGTCATGAACCGGCTCGCCGAAAAACACGGATTTACCATCGCAATCGAGGAACATCCTTTCGGCGGAGCATCCTACGACCTGCACGGAGAGATGCTGACCGAAGCGACGCTCGAAGCCTGCCGGAACTGCGAAGCGGTGCTGCTCGGAGCCGTTGGCGGACCCAAATGGGAAAGCCTTCCGCACGAACACAAACCGGAAGCCGCGCTGCTGAAAATCCGCAGGGAACTCGGCCTCTTCGCGAACCTCAGACCGGCAAAAGTGTACGACGCGCTTATCGACGCATCTTCGCTCAAGGCCGATGTGGTCGGTGGTACCGACTTTGTCGTCTTCAGGGAACTGACCGGAGGCATCTATTTCGGCCAGCCGAGAGGCTACGACGAGAACAAAGGGTGGAACACAATGGTATATGAACGCTATGAGGTCGAGAGAATCGCCCGCATCGCGTTCGAGGCCGCACAGAAACGAGGCGGCAGGGTCACCTCGATCGACAAGGCGAACGTCCTCGAGGTATCGCAGCTGTGGAGAAACGTGGTGCATGAAGTCCACCGGGATTTCCCTGAAATCGAGCTGAGCGACATGTATGTCGATAATGCCGCCATGCAGATCGTCCGGAACCCGAAACAGTTTGACGTCATTGTAACCGGCAATCTTTTCGGGGATATCCTCAGCGACATTGCCGGCATGATCACCGGAAGCCTCGGCATGCTCCCTTCGGCAAGCATCGGCAAATCGCATGCTCTCTACGAACCAATCCACGGCAGCGCACCGGATATTGCCGGTCAGAACAAGGCGAACCCGATAGCCACTATCGCATCGGTCGCCATGATGTTCGAGCACAGTTTCTGCATGCCGGATATCGCCAATGAGATTTACCAGGCAATCGAAACCACTCTCGCCGAAGGGCTGAGAACCGCCGATATCGCCAATGCGGGTCAGAGCGCCGTATCGACGACTGAAATGACTGCGGCAATTGTAAAGAATCTCGGCCAATAAACCGTTCACAATTCAAAACCTTTCCAGTACTGGGGGTTAAAGAAACCATGGCACAAACAATAACCCAGAAAATTCTCTCGAGAGCCGCTAACCGGAAATTTGTCGATACCGGTGAAAACGTCTGGCTCAATGTCGACATCCTGCTCACTCATGACGTGTGCGGACCGCCGACCTTCGATATTTTCAAGCAGGAGTTCGGCCCGGATGCAAAAGTATGGGACCCCGAAAAGGTCGTGGTCCTGCCTGACCACTATATTTTTACAGCAAATGAGCACGCTCACCGCAATATCGACCTGTTGAGGCAGTTTGCATCGGAACAGAGTCTCCCCAACTACTACGATGTCGGCACCGACCGCTACAAAGGGGTCTGCCATGTAGCTCTTGCTGAAGAGGGATTCAATATTCCCGGTACGGTCCTGTTCGGCACGGACTCGCATACCTGTACCTCGGGAGCATTCGGCATGTTCGGCTCCGGAATCGGAAACACTGACGCAGCCTTCATTCTCGGCACAGGCAAGCTCTGGGAAAAGGTGCCTGAGTCCATGAAATTCATATTCGAAGGCGATATGCCGGAATATCTCTGCGCCAAGGATCTCATCCTGCAGATTCTCGGCGACATAGGCACAGACGGAGCAACCTACCGGGCAATGGAATTCGACGGCGAAGCGGTTTACTCCCTTCCGGTCGATGAGCGCATGACCCTGTGCAATATGGCTATCGAAGCAGGTGGCATGAACGGCATCATCGCGGCCGACGCAGTTACCGAAGCATATGTAAAGGCTCACAGCAGCAAACCCTACGAAATCTTCCAAAGCGATCCCGACGCCGACTATCACAGCGTTTACCGATATAACGTAAGGGAACTGGAACCGGTTGTGGCAAAACCGCACAGTCCGGACAACAGGGCTACCGTCAGAAGCATGCAGGGCACGAAAATCACCAAGTCCTATATCGGCTCCTGCACCGGAGGCAAACTGACCGATTTCATGCTTGCAGCGAAAATTCTTAAAGGCAAACAGGTTACCGTACCGACCAACATCGTTCCGGCAACCGTGCTTGTAGCCCGCGCCCTGGAATGTGAAACATGGGAAGGAGTTACACTGAAAAAGATTTTTGAAGATGCCGGATGCAGCATAGCCCTGCCCTCATGCGCAGCATGTCTCGGCGGGCCTGCAGATACCGTGGGACGCTCGGCCGATCAGGATGTTGTGGTCTCCACGACGAACCGCAACTTCCCGGGACGCATGGGAAGCAAGAAAGCCGAAGTCTATCTTGCCTCTCCGCTTACCGCTGCAGCATCTGCAGTTACCGGAAAACTAACCGATCCAAGGGAGTTCCTCTGAGAGGAGAAAAACGAATGAAACGTTAAGGAACAAGAGACATGGACACCATCATTCAGGGAAAAGCCTACGTATTAGGCAAAAATATCGACACCGATCAGATCATACCGGCCGAACATCTTGTCTACAGCCTTTCCGACCCTGAAGAGGTCAAGCTGTACGGCAAATATGCTCTTTCCGGCGTACCGCCGGAACAGGGCGGCCTCCCGCAGGGAAACATTCCTTTCGTTACCGAAGGAACCTTCCATTCGGACTACACCATTATCGTTGCAGGCCCGAACTTCGGCTGCGGTTCCTCGCGCGAACATGCCCCTTTTGCCCTGCAGGTAGCAGGAGCGAAGGCCATCGTCGCTGAATCGTATGCCAGAATTTTTTACCGCAACTGTGTAGACGGCGGCTTTGTTATACCTTACGAAACCTCCGTTCCGCTGACCGGAGTAATAAAAACCGGTGATGAGCTGAAAATCGATATCGAAGCAAACACCGTCACCAATCTTGAAACGAATATCACCTTTACGCTGAACCCGCTCGGCGATGTGTTCAGTATTGTCCGCGCCGGAGGAATTTTTGCCTATGCCAGGCAGGAAAACCTGATGGCTCAAAGCTGATGTTATCAACGACATGCCAATGGCAATAGAACTCTACGACACCACCCTGCGTGACGGCACGCAGGGTGAACATATCAACCTCTCCGTACAGGACAAACTGCTCATCACGGAAAAGCTCGACGAGTTCGGTATGGACTTTATCGAAGGCGGCTGGCCAAGCAGCAATCCAAAGGATGAAGAGTTTTTCCTCAAAGCCCGTAAACTGACCCTCGACCGTTCGAAGCTCTGTTCATTCGGTTCTACGGCCCGGTTGCTGCAGAACATTGATAACGACCCGAACCTGCAGGGACTGCTGCACTCTGAAACTCCGGTCATTACGATTTTCGGAAAAACCTGGATCGCCCATACCTCCAAGGGACTTGGCATTTCGGAAGAAGAGAACGCGGAACTGATCTACCGTTCGGTATCGTTCCTCCATTCGCACGGACGCGAGGTATTTTTCGATGCGGAACATTTTTTCGACGGATTCAAGGACAACCCCCTGTTCGCCCTGAGAATGCTTAAAGCCGCTGCAGAGGGCGGAGCATCGCGTCTTGTGCTTTGCGACACCAACGGGGGCTCGCTTCCCCATGAAATAGACGCCATCGTGCGCAGGGTTCTCGCAGAAACCGGTATTCCGGTAGGCATTCACAGTCATAACGACGGCGATCTTGCCGTTGCGAACTCACTTGCGGCCGTCATTGCCGGAGCGACGCACATTCACGGCACCATCAACGGAATCGGGGAACGGTGCGGCAACGCGAACCTTATCAGCATCATCGCAAACATCATGCTGAAAATGGATCGTAACTTTACATTTGTCGAGCATCTTTCGCAGCTGACCTCGCTCTCGAAATTCGTTTACGAAATCCTGAACATGCCTCCAGACGGCAAGGCTCCGTTCGTAGGTCGATCGGCCTTTGCCCATAAAGGAGGAATTCATGTGAGCGCCGTCATGAAGGACAGTTCGCTTTACGAACATATCGATCCGAAACTTGTCGGCAACCGCCAGAGAGTTCTTGTTTCGGAACTGGCCGGTCAAAGCAATATCCGTTACAAGGCGCAGGAACTCGGCATCGAGCTGCCCGAAAAAGGCGAACTGCTTAAAAACCTCGTGAACCACATCAAGGAACTCGAACACAAAGGATACCAGTTCGACGGCGCCGAAGCATCATTCGAGCTGATTCTGCATCGGGAACTCGGCAACTTCAACCCGTATTTCGAAGTTCGTGAATCGAAAGTTACCATCGAATCACGAAAAGGATCGAAAAATGTCGATCAGGCCGTGCTCAAAGTAGCGGTAGGCAACGAAATCGAACACATTGCCGCAGATGGCGACGGCCCGGTCAATGCCCTCGACAAAGCCCTCCGCAAAGCGCTGATCCGTTTTTATCCGCAGATAAAAACCATAAAACTGGTCGATTACAAGGTTCGGGTGCTTGAAGAAAAACGGGGCACCAGTGCTAAAGTACGGGTACTCATCGAAACCGGAAACGGACGCGATACCTGGGGAACCGTCGGCGTATCGACCAATATCATAGAGGCGAGCCTGCAGGCGCTCTGCGACAGCATGAACTACCATCTCTTCATACTGAAAGCCTCGATACCTTCAGGCGAGGAGCTCCTTCAGGACTGAATACCGAACCGATATTCTCTTTCCGTTCACTTCCCCTGCAACTGCACATCCGGGATGTACAGACATCCCGGATCGACGTTCATGGCAACAGGCGCGGCCGGTTCGGCCTTTTCAGGAAGATCGGGATAGAAACGCCACTCTTTGTTGACGATGCGAGCTTCATGACCAAAAGTGAAGTACGACCATGCCCACTGCATCAGCACGAAAAAGCGGTGCCGAACGCTGCTCAGATAATAGACATGCACGCCCACCCAGATCATCCAGGCAAAAAGGCCATGCAACCGAACGTTGCCTTTTTCCGCAATCGCCATCTTCTTGCCGATAGTGGCCATCTGTCCCTTGTCGCGATAACGGAACGGCTGCCGAACTTTTCCCTGTATTGACAGCAGAATATTTTTCCCGATAGTTCGTCCCTCCTGAAGGGCTACAGAGGCCATACCAGGCAATGTGCTTCCGTCTTCACGCGTAAAACAGGCCTGATCTCCTCCGGCAAAAACATCGCCGTACCCAGGCACACTGAGATCCTCTGTCACGAAAACCCTGCCGCTTCCATCGGTTTCAAAATCGGTTCCCTGCACGAGCCTGGCCGCCTTTACTCCGGCCGCCCAGAGAACCGTGCCGGCCTCGATCCGCTCTTTGCCGACCTGAACTCCTCCGGCATCGATGCCGCTCACAAGACTGCATGTCCAGACCTGCACTCCGAGTTTTTCAAGAGCGCGGGTCGCCCTTGCGGAAAGATCCGGCGAAAAAGTCTGCAGAATCCGGGGTGCGGAATGAACAATAAAAATCCTTGTCAGTTTCGGATCGATATTCCGGTAATATTTCGACAGATAGTACCTGCTCATTTCACCAATCGAGCCGGCAAGCTCAACGCCTGTCGGACCGCCACCAACAACCACAAAAGTCAGCATTTTACGTTTTTCAGCCGCATCCTGTGTCCGCTCGGCCTTCTCATAGGCATCCATGACGCGCCTCCGGATTTCAGACGCCTGCGCTATGGTCTTCAAACCGGGCGCATGCTCCTCCCAGCCGTTATGGCCGAAATAGTGATGCTTTGCCCCACAGGCAAGCACCAGATAATCGTAAGTGATTTCACCGAAATCAGTAAACACCTTTTTTTCAAACGGGTCGATACGCTCAGCCACCCCTTTATAGACCGTAACATTTTTATACCGGGCAAGCATCATTCTCAGTGGATAAGCAATTTCACCGGCGTTGAGCGCGGCCATGGCTACCTGGTAGAGAAGGGGCTGAAAAAGATGAAAATTGTTTTTATCGAGAAGCGTAACCCTGACGTTCTTTCTGTTGCCGAGTTCCCGAACGACATTCAGGCCGGTAAATCCTCCTCCGACGACAACGACATGTTTCATGGCTGAAAACCGGATTGTAGTGATATCAGCAAAACACTATATGAGCATACAGTTATAATTTAAAAGGAAACGTGATTTTTCCTAAAATTATTTACACAATAAAATATAGTTCCTTAGTTTTTTAGGTATTTTAAAGAAATAAACCTGAAGGAAACAACCCGGTCAATACAGGTGACGAGGCAATATGAACGGATGTACCATATGAAGTATTCGAACGGTATCGCTGAAAAGGCATTTTCCGGAGAAGGTTAACTACATTTAAGTATAAAATTTTAAGATTAATTTTATTATTTCCCGTAATATTTTAAGTTTACTGATAATTCAACAATGTTTTTTCAACAGTCAAGAGAGCATTCGCTATGATCAGCCTGTTTGAACGTTATGAAGCCTGTCCTGACAGGTTTTTCGATGAGGTTCTCTTACCGGAAGGAAAACCGCGGGAACATTACGACAAGATGATTCACCGCTTCGGGCAGTTTTCTACCGAAGACATCAGAACCCGCCGGCAGGTTGTCAATGTCTTTTTTCGCAATCAGGGAATCACCTTTACGGTTTACGGCGTCGATGAGGGTATCGAAAGAATCTTTCCATTCGATCTCATTCCAAGAATCATTCCTTCAGATGAATGGCAGCGTATCGAGCGAGGACTCATTCAGCGGATCACAGCACTCAACGAGTTCCTGGCAGATATCTATTCGAATCAGAAAATCCTGAGAGACAAGGTAGTTCCCGCAGAACTGGTGTTGGGAAGCAAACATTTCATAAGGGAGTTTATCGGGGTCAAACCTCCGCTTGGCGTCTATATACATGTTACGGGAAGCGACATCATCCGTGACGCGCAGGGCCGATATATGGTGCTGGAGGACAATCTGCGAACACCAAGCGGCGTCTCCTATATGCTGCAGAACCGTCAGGCCCTGAAGCGGGCATTTCCGGTGCTCTTCGATCGATACAAGGTAAGACCCATCGACAACTACCCGCAGGAGCTGCTGCGCACCCTGCAGGAAATCAGCCCGACGTCGAGACCCGAGCCCAACGTCGTTGTACTTACTCCGGGCATTTACAACTCCGCCTATTTCGAGCACAGTTTTCTTGCCCGGCAGATGGGCGTTGAACTTACCGAAGGTCGGGATCTTGTGATCAACAACAACAAGGTTTACACCCGCACCACAAAGGGACTGCAGCGTGTGGACGTCATCTACCGCCGCGTTGACGACGATTTTCTCGATCCGCTGGTCTTCCGACCCGACTCGAAGCTCGGAGTGGCCGGCCTCATCAACGCCTACCGCAAAGGAAACGTGGCGCTGGCCAACGCCATAGGAACCGGAGTGGCTGACGACAAGGTTATCTACAGTTTCGTACCGAAAATGATCCGGTACTATCTCAACGAAGATCCGATTCTTGATAATGTCGACACCTGGCTCGCCAACAACCCCAAGGATCTTAAATATATTCTCGAAAACCTCGACAAGCTTGTAGTCAAGTCCGCAAACGAATCAGGGGGATATGGCATGCTTGTCGGGCCGGAATCGACTCTGGAAGAACGCGAACGGTTCGCCGAAAAAATTGTCGCCGATCCGCGAAACTATATTGCACAGCCGACCATATCGCTTTCAAGACACCCAAGCTTTTTCAACGATTGCGAACTCGCCGGCTGTCACATCGATCTCAGGCCTTACGTGCTGTATGGCAAAACACCGACCATCGTACCCGGCGGTTTAACCAGGGTTGCGCTCAAACGGGGCTCTCTTGTCGTCAACTCATCACAGGGAGGAGGAAGCAAGGATACCTGGGTGATCGATGAATAACAATAAAGATTGAAAAATCATGCTAAGCCGTGTTGCCGAATCGCTTTTCTGGATGAGCCGCTATGTCGAGCGGGCTGAAAACACCGCGAGATTTCTTGAGGTCAATTTCAACCTGTTGCTGGATCTGAACGATATTGCCATAGTCGATCATCCTAACTACTGGAACCCGCTTATTCGGGTCTCAGGAGATCCGGATAACTTCGTCGAGCATTATACGGAGTATAACGCCCATACGGTTACCGATTATCTGGTCTTCAACCGCCAGAACAGCAACTCCATCAACTCTTCAATCGGAATGGCCAGGGAGAATGCCCGAAGCATTATAGACAGCATATCGAGCGAAATGTGGGAACAGATCAACAATCTCTACCATTTCCTGCAGAGCATGACTCCGCAGCAGGTTCACAACGATCCCTTCACGTTCTACAAAGAGATCAAGAACGCATCACACCTGTTTCAGGGGATCACCGACAATATCTTTTCCAGAACCGAAGGATGGGATTTCATCCAGATAGGCAAGTATCTTGAACGGGCCGACAATGCTGCAAGGCTTATCGACGTCAAATACCACATGCTTATGCCTAAAAACGGCCAGGAACAAGATCCGGTGCTTGATTCGTTCGACACCATCCAGTGGATGGCTGTATTGAAAAGCTGCAGTGCTCTCGAAGCTTTCAGAAAAGTCTTCCTGTCGAAAATCGATCCTGAAAACATTCTCGGGTTTCTGGTGCTTGACCGTACGTTTCCCCGCAGCATAGCCTTTTCAGTCTGTGCCGCCCAGGAAGCTCTGTGGAGGATTTCCGGGAGTTCCCGGCACCGCTACGCCAACAACGCTGATCGGCTGATCGGCAAAATGGAAGCGGAACTCAGTTACACCACCGTTGACGATATGTACAGAAAAGGACTCCATGACTTTCTTGTCGATATCGAACACGGACTCATCAGAATCGGAGAACAGATTCATCTGCTTTATTTTGCCTATCACACTCCGAAAATCGAACCTCATGATATATCCGAAGCACTCCCCTTCACCGGTATCGCCGGAGGCCGGGCCAACTGGAGCCAGTCGCAGCAGCAACAGCAATAACATACCGGCTCTGTTTATATAAGTGGGAAATCATCAAGAAATAAGTAGCTTAAGTAATGATACTCAAGGTTGAACATACGACACTTTTCGAATACGTCTCTCCTATATACGAAACAGCTACTGAAGTTCGTCTGGAGCCGGCAAGCAACGGCATAAATACCCTGCAGCGCTGTGTCAATTTCAACCTCCTGCTCAATCCCGAAGCCACCATTTTCGAATACACCGACTTTTACGGAAACAAGGTTCATCACTTCAATATTCTGCAAAGCCATAAACGGGTGGAAATCACCGCGACATCCGTTGTTGAAACCGTTCCCGGATCTGAGGGAATTGAGGAACAGAACGAGATTTACCTTATGGATTTCTGCTGCGAAAGCCGCTACGTACATTTCGATACGGCTATCCGCAATGTTGCGGAACCCTTCAGGGGCATGAAAAACCTCTATCAGCAGGCACTCGATATCTGCCGTCACATCAACGCCACTTTCCGCTATGAACCCGGAGTAACCGACGTACACAGCACAAGTGCCGTCGTCATGGCCCTCGGTCGGGGAGTCTGTCAGGATTTTGCCCATATCATGATTGCGGTCTGCCGCAACCTCGGCATTCCGGCCCGCTACGTCAGCGGCTATCTTTACGGAGGCACGAGCACTCCGGACGGGCGTGACGAAGCAAGCCATGCCTGGTGTGAAATCTACTGCGGTCCGGGCAAAGGATGGATCGGTTTCGATCCGACCCACAGCACCCTGCTGGTCGATGAACGATACATCAAAATCGGTTCAGGCCGCGACTACGACGACGTTCCACCGGTAAGAGGCACCTACAAGGGCACCTCTTCCGAAAAACTCAGCGTTGCCGTCCGGGTCAGCTCGCTCGAGCCCACGGCAGCCGTCTATCAATTCTCTCCGGTCTGATTCCCTGCGGGAATATTCCCCTGAATCCACAGCCATACCTCTTTCGCTGCACAATCATCTTTTCTGGCTCCTCGCTATTTCAAGTGGGTAAGCCAAAATTAAGCTTCCCGCTGA
>DYNE01000084.1 GCA_020721225.1 Pelodictyon luteolum
CACGATACTCCCGTCCTTGACCCCGCATCGTTATAATTCTCCGGGAATTCAGGATACGAAACGACGTATCGAAGATTTCCCCGGGTATTCCCGATCAGTCACGCAGTGCGTACCGAATTGAGCTTGACACCTTGTCGGACGGTATTGCGAGCCAGCAGCCTCGCAGCCCGAATATTAATATCGTAATTGCTTTTATTTGATGTGTTTGTTTTGTAATTAACCTATGCGGATTTTGTGTAATGATTTCTCAGGGGCTGTTTATTCTGACACTTATGCCTGCTTGACAACGATAGGTGCAACCGATTTCCGGCAGCACCTCATCTGTTCATACTCATTATCTACTATATAAGTTTTTTCTCTATCGGACAGCTTATGTCCCATGTCCGGGCTTATAATGCTATCGGGCACAACCCAACGAAGTGATCGGGACACGAAATAACGTTTCAGAGGTGACCTAATCAACCTGAAGCATTCGCGTCATGAGACAATCAAGACCACCGCTGGTTCGCATGCAGCATATCGACCGGGAACTCCGCAATAACGGTTACCCGAACTGCACCAGAGTTGCCTGCCACTTTGAAGTGAGCAGCAAGAGCATCCAGCGCGATATCGATTACATGCGTGACTTGCTGCATGCCCCGATTGAATACGACAAAAAGAAAAAGGGCTATTTCTATAACAAAGAGTGGACCTTTCTGCCTTCCACATTTCTTGACCGGCATGAAGCCGAAGCGCTGAAAGCCACAAAGAAAGTCCTCTCCCAGTATCAGGGAACCCCCTATTATCAGGAAATCAGCAGCGCGCTCGACAAAATTCTGCAGTATCTGCCTGCCTCACATTCCGAAAACGGCATTCTCGACATCTATTCGTTTGAACAAGCGCCATCTTCGGAAATTGACACGAAAAGTTTTACCCTGCTCGATGAGGCTATCCGAAACAGCAGGAAAATCGCCATAGCCTATCGCGCCCCATCAAAACAGGCGGAAACCGAGCGGACAGTTCACCCTTACCGTTTGCATTACGATCAATCAAAAAGCACCTGGTATCTGATTGCCTTCTGCGAACTGCGGCAAGCCACAAGAACCTTCGCCGTTAACAGAATCAGATCCATCACCCCATGCGCAACCGTGTTCACCATTCCGGAATCCTTTTCTATCGAAAAGTATCTCGAACAGACTTTCGATCAATGTGCAGGCGTCGAAGAGTATGCCATCGCAATCCGCTTTTCCCCATACCAGTCACAGTGGATAAAAGAGCACCGCTGGCACCCTACGCAACAGATCGAGGAACACGAGAACGGCTCCATCACGCTGCATATGAAGGTCAGCGCACTCGATGCGGTCAAACGCTGGGTCATGCGCTACGGCAAGGAAGCTGAAGTGGTTGAACCTGAAAAGCTTCGGGATATGATCAGGGTGGAAGTGAAGGTTATGGAGGGAATTTATGGGATCACGGAATTGATAAATCGTAACAAATTCGAAGGCAATGAATAAAGAACGAAAACCTGTAGCCCATCTTCGGCAGAATGATTCCGGCGAATGGCTCGAACATGAACTGAACGATCATCTTGCCGGTGTTGCAACGATAGCCACGGGTTTTGCCAGCGAATTCGGCAATGCAGATTGGGCAATGGCTGCCGGACTCCTGCATGATCTGGGAAAGTATAATCCACGCTGGCAGGATTATATCCGGAAGAGCAACGGCGATTATCTGGAGGATTCAGATGGGCAGGATTGACCACTCAGCAGCCGGTGCGATACTTGCCACCGACAAAAACAAGTGGATCGGAAGAATTCTTGGCTATCTCATTGCCGGACACCACACCGGGTTGCCGGATTGGCACAAGGAACCTGGAACCAAAGGGGACCCGCTGTCCGAGCGCTTGAGTAATCCCGAGCATCTGATGAATGCCTTGAAAGGTAATCCTCCCGAAAACATTCTGAATACGGCCTTGCCATTGTCGTTGCCGTGCAAAAGCCAGGCTGGCGGTTCGGAGCTGGTACACCTTTGGATTCGTATGCTTTACTCCTGCCTCGTCGATGCGGACTTTCTCGATACCGAACGGTTCATGAATCCGGAGAAATCTGAACTTCGTCCGAACGAAGTTGATCTGGTAATGCTGAAAGAGCGTTTAGACGAGTACATGGCCGCCAAAGAGAATGGCGCTTTGGATACGCCTGTAAACCGGGCGCGAAAAGAGATTCTTCGGGAGTGCCGCGATAAAGGGCGTTCGCTGGAACCTGGACTTTTTTCGCTGACCGTACCCACCGGCGGCGGCAAAACCCTCGCATCGATGGCCTTCGCGCTCGAACACGCCATCAGGCACGGCAAAAAGCGGATCATCGTAGCGATTCCCTACACCAGCATCATTGAGCAGACCGCGGCAGTGTATCGCGAAGTGTTCGGCGATGACAATGTGCTTGAACATCACAGCAATCTCGATCCGGCAAGGGAAACTGCCGAGTCTCGGCTTGCTACCGAAAATTGGGATGCTCCGATCATTGTGACCACCAATGTGCAATTTTTCGAGTCACTCTTCGCGGCCAGAAGCTCGGCGTGCCGCAAGCTGCACAACATCGTCAATTCAGTTGTCGTGCTCGATGAGACGCAGATGCTGCCTACCGATTTTCTGCAACCGATCGTTTCCGTCATCAAATCGCTGACTGCGCATTTCAGGGCTTCGGTCGTGCTCTGCACGGCCACTCAGCCGGTTTTGAGCGGAAAGGTTGGAACAGGTAAAGATATTCTAAACGGTTTTGAGGACGGCAGTGTGCGCGAGTTGATGTCCGATCCGGAAAAACTGTTCAGCGTTTTCCAACGTGTCAGGGTGCGGATACTCGGCCAAGCCGGTGAGCGGTATGAGTGGGCGGAGATTGCCAGGCAGCTTCAAGAGCACGAGCAGGTTTTATGCATCGTCAACACCCGCAAGGATTGCCGGGAGCTTCATGCGCAAATGCTCGACAGCACGGTTCATCTCTCCGCCCTGATGTGCCCGGAGCATCGCAGCAAGGTGATTTCCGAAGTGAAGTCGAAACTTATGACGGGCGAGCTGGTGAGGGTTGTCAGCACGCAGTTGCTCGAAGCTGGGGTTGATATCGATTTCCCGACGGTTTACCGCTCGTTCAGCGGCTTGGACAGTATAGCGCAGGCAGCGGGTCGTTGCAATCGTGAGGGGCGGCTTGAGTGTGGCGATGTGGTTGTGTTCAATCCGCCGAAGTTTTCGCCATCGGGCCGTTTGCTGAAAGCTGAAAATGCAGCCCAGGAGCTCTTTCGCACGGATCCGGAACTAGCTTCATCGCTCATGCCGGAAGCGTTCAGTCGCTATTTCATCCGCTATTTCAGTGGCCTGAACGGATTCGATACGAAGCAGATCATGGACTTGCTCGCCGGAAACGATGCCCTCAAGTATCAGATACAGTTCCGTACGGCAGCCAAACGTTTCAAACTCATCGATGACACGCTGCAACACGGCATTATCGTCAGATATAGAGACGGGAAAGCAAACATCGTTGCATTGATCGATCAACTGCGTTTTAGAGGCCCAAACCGAACACTGATGCGACACCTTCAGCGCTATGCGGTGAATGTCTATGATCCTGATCTGAAGCAGCTGAGGAAAAATGGCCTGATCGAAGAGGTCAGCGGTGTCTGGGTGCAGACGGCGGATAGCCTGTATGATCCGGTATTCGGCCTGAATATCGACGCCACACTAAATTTTGTCTACTAAGCTCAACAAGGAGAAACACTCTATGGAGCATTGGAATAAACAATTTTGTCTCGAAGTCAGGGGTGATTACGCCTGTTTCACCAGACCGGAAATGAAGGTGGAACGCGTCAGTTACGACGTCATTACCCCTTCGGCGGCAAGGGGCATTTTCGAGGCTATTTTCTGGAAACCCGCCATTCGATGGCGGATTCGCAAAATCGAGGTGCTGAACCCGATCAAGTGGATTTCGGTGAGACGCAATGAAGTCGGTCAAACAGCAAGCGAGCGAAGCGACGGTATTTTCATTGAAGATGCTCGACAGCAACGGGCTGGTCTGTTTCTTCGAGATGTGGCCTACCGGCTTCACGCAGAGCTTGAGTTCATCCCACCTTCCAGCAGAACCGAAACAAGGCTGTCCACTCCAGAACCACTGCTTGATCCGTGGGAAAAAGAAGAGTTCAGGAAAGACGAGAACCCAGGCAAGTACTACGGCATTTTCGAGCGCCGGGCACGGAAAGGGCAGTGCTTCAATCAGCCATACCTCGGTTGCCGCGAGTTCAGTTGCGAGTTCAGGCTGGTCGATGATTTGTCAAACGAACCCGCACCGATCAGCGAAACGCGCGATCTGGGGTACATGCTCTATGATCTTGATTTTGAAAAGAACGTGAAAGAGCCGTCTCCGGCATTTTTCAGTGCATGCATGGAAAACGGGGTAGTAAACGTTCCGGTATGGGACTGCGAGGAGGTAAGGAAATGATTCTGCAAGCACTGTACGACTATTACCAGCGTAAAGCTGCCGATCCGGAAAGCGGTATTGCGCCGGAGGGGTTTGAATGGAAGGAGATCCCGTTTGTGATAGTGATCGATCAGGTGGGCAATTTTATCACTTTTGAAGATACCCGCGAAGGTGATGGAAAGAAGAAAAGGGCAAAAAAATATCTGTTACCAAAGTCTATTCATCGTCCCGGATCAAATTCATGGATGACAAGTTTTTTGCTCTGGGATCATTACGGTTATGTACTTGGTCATGCAAGAGGCGAGAGTGACAAAGACCAGGAAATGGCTCATAAGCAAATGCCAACTTTTATAAAAAAGATTCAAGCGTTGCCATCAGAAGTAAAAGAGGATGAAGGAGTGATTGCTGTGATACGATTTTATGAAAATGGCGGATATGAAAAGGTCAAGAGTGCGCACAACTGGAGTGAATGCGCCAAAATCGTTGGTTGTAATTTGAGTTTCAGGATTGATGGTGAAAGCGATCTTGTTCCTTGCAGGGATGCAGTGAGGAAGTATGTCGCATCTCAGTGCAGCGATAATACTGATGGTGTTTCAGGATTATGTCTTATTACAGGAGAAAATGCAGCAATAGCCAGGATTCACAGCGATACTCCGATAAATAAGGATTCAAAGAAATTTGTGTCGTTTCAGAAGAGTTCTGGGTATGACTCTTATGGAAAAGAACAGGCATTCAATGCGCCAATCAGTAAGTCAGCTGAGTTCGCTTATACTACTACCATGAACATGTTGTTGGGCAAGGAGTCCAAGAATAAAGTACAGGTCGGAGATGCGACGACCGTTTTCTGGTCGCAAAAGCAAGATGCCTTTGAAGAGGTATTTCCAGCATTGTTCGGTTACCCGAAAGATGATCCTGATGCGGATGTTAAAGCAGTTAGGGCGCTGTATGAAGGAGTCAATACTGGCCATGCAAACATGGATTCAGACACGCGATTCTACGTGCTTGGACTCGCACCGAACTCAGCTCGTATTTCTGTTCGTTTCTGGCATACCGGTACAATTGCGGAATTTGCCGGGAACATCCGACGGCATTTCGATGATCTTGCCATTATACGTAGTGTCTGACAGAAAAGCCATTATAATATTATAAAATATAGTCTTATATTCAA
>DYNE01000129.1 GCA_020721225.1 Pelodictyon luteolum
TAAGATTACAGGGCCGGGAACGTACCAACAGGTGCGGGATGCATTCAAAAAAGAGCCTCATCCGCAGAATCTGTGGGGTGATTCGGGCTCCGGCAAAGCACCCATTGTATGAAACAGGGCGATTTTCAGAACCTCATAGCTTCTGAAGCCGAATGCTTTTCTCGTTACCAGATTCACTTTGCGGTTCAACCCCTCGACAATCCCCGATGAATAGCCCTTTTTCGCCTTGAACCAGTTCATGATCAGCGGCTGGTGGGCGCGAAGGGTTTTGACGAACTTTTTGATCGGTTCCAGCCGTGAGCGCATGGCTCGGTTGCACCATTTATCCAGATACCACTCCGCCCAGTACGGACTGTCGTAGTCCCAAAACAGCTGAAAACTCTCCTTCAGCAGGTAGGCCCGGACACTTTTCAGATCGTACTCAAGCACATCGTCGAGCTTGGTTTGCTGTTTCTCCGTCAGATTCTCCGGGTTTTTCAGGAAGCAGTATTTCGTATGCTTCAGAACGGTTTCGTCATAGCCCCTGTCTTTGAGTTTGCGCACCTCGTCTACCCGCACTTGGTTGACCGCCTGGGTCAGGTGAGAAACGATGTGAAACCGGTCGAGAATATTTAAAGCCTGCGGAGCCTTCTTGTGAATCACTTTGAGATAGGGAGCCCACATGTCCGAACAGATGAACTTCAGCAGCGCGGTGCGCTCCTTCCCCAATTCGAAGAAAAATCTCAACAGCGTTTTTGCCGTCCGTTCCTTGCCGACATAAATCAACCGGCGGATTCCCGCATCGAGCTGGTAGACCACCGTCAGGTACTGGTGTCCCTTGCCGTACTGGATTTCATCGACCCCAATGGCTTCAATTCCGTCCAGATTGCGGTGAGCCAGTCCGTAGGCGACGACGGCCTTTACCGAGCGATAGACCGTGTCCCAACAGGTTCCAAAGCTCGCCGCCGTTTCCTTCCAGGAAAGCTTTCTGGCCCATTGCGCCAGAAACAGTTCGAAGGCTTTGGTCGTATGGGACTTCCCGTCGGCCCACGGCACGCGCTCGACGCGCACACCGCAATCCGGGCAATGGACCCGCCGCATGGGGTACTCCAGACGAACCGGGATATTCCACAGCGGAACAAAGTCGAACTCTCTCGTGTCTAAATGGTCATAGCAGCGGCCCGCTCTTCCGCAGACGGAACAGAGTACTTTTCCGTTTTTTCGCGGACGGATCACGGCCACGAGCACCAGCCGCCCGCCGCGTAGCGTCAGCCGGCATCTGCCGTACACAAATGATTTGAGCGGATGACAAACGTTGAGTAGGGTCTGGATTCGCACCGGGCACTCCTTTGTGGCGTTTCAGCAACAACACAATGAAGTTTAAATGCCCGGTGTGTTAAGTTTTTACCCACAGATTCAGCGGAAGACCCAGTTTTATTATGTACTAGAAATCCCGATGGATTATACGAAATTAACTTGATTAATATTGATTTTCGCTGACACATGCCCTATGCTTCGGGGCATGAAAAGACGTATTCCTCTGGAAGCACACCT
>DYNE01000041.1 GCA_020721225.1 Pelodictyon luteolum
GTGGGCTGTGGGCTGTGGGCTGTGGGCTGTGGGCTGTGGGCTGTGGGCTGTGGGCGGTGAGCGGTGAGCGGTGAGCGGTGAGCGGTGGGGGCCCCGGGGTTGAAGAGTGTTATTGTATTCATCCCTTGGGTCCTTGTAGTCCCTGTTGTCACATGTGCGGACGAGTCAGGAGTCCTTTTCGTCCTTTGGCCGCACATCAGCCAGCCATCTGTTGCCATTCAGGTTGCAGGAAGCATACCGGATGCAAGCATGATGAGTATGCCGCTTCCGAGCAGAAGCCGGTAGATAATGAAGACGGATGTGGTGTGGCTTTTCAGGTAGTTGAGCAGAAAGGCGATCGAGGCGTACCCGACAACTCCGGAAACAATCGTCGCAACGATAATGGCGATCAGATTGTCCGGAGAAGAGATAATCATATCCCATGATTTATAGAGCTGAAATACTCCGGCGGCCAGAACCGAAGGGAGGGAGAGCAGAAAGGAGAAGCGGGCTGCCGTTTCGCGGGAAAGATTGAGAAAGAGTCCACCGGTTATGGTTACCCCTGAGCGCGATGAGCCGGGAATCAGGGCGATGCTCTGGATAAGGCCGATCATAAGCGCGTCTTTCCAGCCGATATTTTCCATCGACTTCATCGTAGCTCCCTGACTGAGCCGGTTTTTCATTCTCTTTTCGGCAATGGTCAGCAGCAGGGCAAGCCCTATCAGCGCTCCGCTGATCCAGTAGAGCGATCGGAGTGACGTTTCTATTTCGGTTTTGAAAAGCAGCCCGAAAACGACGATTGGCATGGTGCCTGCAGCGATCATCCACCCCATTTTCGCTTCCTGCGTCCCCAGAGGCCTGCCTTTGACGATTCCGGCGACAACTTCACGGACAATAGCGGTTATATCACGGAAGAAGTAGATGAGCACGGCGGCAAGGGTACCGATCTGCACGATGGCGGTAAATGCGGCGCCGGGATCTTTCCATCCGGCAAGAGCCGGAATGATTCTCAGGTGAGCGGTGCTGCTGATGGGCAGAAATTCAGTCAGGCCCTGGACAATGCCGAGAATTACAGCTTCAAACAGGTTCATGTGCCGGGGGAATTTTCAGGTTATTGAGGGGTATGATGCTTGCTCATGATGTCGGAAAGAGCATCCGATGCTTTCTGCAGGGCAATTGCCCGGTGACTGATTCTGTTTTTTTCTTCAGCAGCCATTTCAGCATAGGTCTTTCCCGCTGAAGTTACATGAAATACCGGATCATAGCCAAACCCCATCGTTCCTTTTTTCTCTTCGACGATGGAGCCTTCAACCACGCCTTCAGCGGTGAGTCGGAACGCATACGCTGTTTCTCCCGAAGGGATGCGCCCTTTCAGCGCGATAACGGTGCGGAAACGGGCTCTTCTTTCCTTTAAGCCGTTCATGCGAAGAAGCAGGTGATCGATATTATCTTCATAGGTTGGTTTCATGCATGCTGTATGAACCGGAGCAAACCTTGCCGACAGCACTCCGGGTTCACCACCGAGGGAGAGTACTTCCAGGCCTGTATCGTCAGCTATCGTTACCAGAAAGGGGAAGCGCTGCTCGATGATGGCAAAAATCCCGTCGGCTTTGAGCAGCGCGTTTCCCGAAAGCGTTGGTTCAGTTTCTTCGATGTCGGTTGCAACGTCGAGATCGGAGAGTGAAAAAACGGAAAACAGTGGCGAAATATGCTCCAGCATCGGACGGAGTTCTTTCACCTTGTCGGGGTTGCCGGTTGCAAGAATGACCGGTATGGTTTGTTCCCTACAGGTGCTGGTTCCGTTCATACTTCTCTCCTCAAAAGCCGAAGCATCTCCTTCACGGCGGCTTCCAGACCGGTAAAGGCGGCTCTGGCAATAATCGCGTGCCCGATACTGACCTCCTCTATCTGCATGATCCGGCTGAAGGACGCGGCATTGCGATAATTCAGTCCGTGACCGGCAACGACCGAGAGCCCAAGTGTGTTTGCGAAAAGTGCGGCATGCCGGATTTTTTCCAGCTCTTTTTCCCTTTCTTCGTCCGTTTTTTTCAGTGAGTAGATGCCGGTATGCAGTTCCACAATATCGGCTCCGGCTTTTTTTGCCAGATCGATAGATTTCTGTTCGGGTTCGATAAAGATGCTGACGGCTATTGATGCGTCGTTCAGCGGTTTGATGAATTCTGCAAGGGTTTTATAGTGTCT
This sequence comes from Pelodictyon luteolum, assembly GCA_020721225.1. GTDB lineage: Bacteria > Bacteroidota > Chlorobiia > Chlorobiales > Chlorobiaceae > Chlorobium > Chlorobium luteolum_C. The sequence goes on from DYNE01000041.1 coordinate 2,182, forward strand.
TGTAATATCGAATCCCCCTTCGGTGGTCAGTTCTTCGCGTTTTTCCGGTACGAGGGTGACCAGTTCCGGTTTTGTTTTCAGCGCTATCTCCTGCATCTCTTGCGTCATGGCCATTTCAAGGTCGAGTTTGGTCGTGACCGCCTGACGGAGTCTTTCAAGGTCGAGATCACGGATGTGTCGGCGGTCTTCGCGGAGATGGCAGACTATTCCGGCAGCTCCGCTTTTTTCGGCAATCAGGGCGGCTTCGACCGGGTCAGGGTCAAATTCATTGCGTGCGTTGCGCAGCGTTGCGATATGGTCGATGTTGACGGAAAGTCTCATGGCGTTCGGTTCTGTGTTTTTTTCAACGAAGATAATGATTGCAGTACTGATGACCTGCAAAAGTAAGTAGTTCATAAGGCAAATACAAAGAGAGCTGTTTTATCTTGTTCCAGGTCGATAGATATGAACGCCTCCGCGATGATTCCGTTATATTGACCGAAAACCAGACAAAGCAATAAACAGGAGAAAGAACAGAGAATGGATGCTGTTACGTTAAGAAAGCTCGAGTTTACAAGGGTTGCCGAATATACTTCGAGGTATTGTCTCTCCGCCATGGGAAGCGATCTTCTGCTCGAGGCCTGTCGACAGACGGAAAGGGGTCTTCTCCTCGCGGATCTGGAACGGGTTCTCGAACTGAAAAATTTTCTGCTTGAAGGTCAATCCCTGCCGTTTTCGCTGCTGCCGGATACCCGTCATCTGCTCAGGCATATCGAGGTTATAGACAGCTATCTCGATGCGGAGGGATTACAGGATATTTTTCATCTGCTGCATGCATCGGCTCAGCTCAGAAAGCTCATGTTCGGGAGCCGCGAAATATATCCGAAGCTGAATGAGTTCTGCATCAGGTTGTGGCTTGAGAAGACGCTTCAGTTTACCATCCGCAGTGTTGTCGATGAACAGGGAGGTATAAGGGATACCGCCAGTGATGGTCTTTTTCTGATCCGCAGCGAACTTCGGGAGAGCCGCACAGCCCTGCAGAGAAAGATGGAGCGGCTGCTCCGCCGATGCCTCGAAAACGGCTGGTTGATGGACGATACCATTGCGATGAAAAATGGCCGGCTTACGCTTGGGTTCAGGGTTGAGTACAAGTACAAGGTGCCGGGTTATATCCAGGATTATTCGGGCAGCGGTCAGACGGTGTTTATTGAGCCGGCGGAGGCACTCGCCCTGAGCAACAGGATTCAGGAACTCGATATCAACGAACGGCGGGAGATCGAGCGGATTCTTCGCGAGGTTTCGGGTATGATCCGGCCTGAGCTGGAAAACCTCAATTATAATCAGGAGCTACTTGCCGGGTTCGATACTCTTTACGCAAGAGCAAAGCTTGCTGTGGAGACCGGTTCTGTGCTGCCGGGCATTGCTGAAGGGAGGCAGCTTCGTATTGTCAGGGGATATCACCCCTGGCTCCTCATAACCCATCGGATGAAACAGGCAGAGGTTTTTCCTCTTGATCTCGATCTGCGGCATGATGAACAGGCGCTGGTCATTTCAGGGCCGAATGCCGGAGGGAAGTCGGTGGCCATGAAAACTGCAGGGCTATTGTGCTGTATGCTTTCACATGGTTACCTGCTTCCCTGCAGCGAAAGTTCGGTTTTTCCTCTTTTCAGTTCTATAGCTATAGAGATCGGCGATGAACAGTCGATTGAACATGATCTTTCGACCTTCAGCTCTCATCTTGTCGCCATAAGGGGAATTCTTGAATCGGCAGGCAGCAACTCTTTGGTGCTTATCGACGAGCTTTGTTCAGGTACAGATGTCGAAGAGGGAGGAGCAATAGCGAAGGCTGTTATTGAAGAGCTGCTTCGGAGAGGTGCGATGACGTTTGTAACGACCCATCTCGGCGAACTGAAGGCCTATGCCCATGAGCGTGATGGAGTGGTCAACGGCGCTATGGAGTTTGATCGCGAAGGGCTGCTTCCGACTTTCAGGTTTATCAAGGGACTTCCGGGTAACAGTTTTGCCTTTGCCATGATGAAGCGTATGGGATTTGCTCCGGATCTGATCGATACGGCACAGGGTTTTATGAAAGAAGAGCGGGTAGGGGTTGAGCGGCTGCTCGATGACCTGAAGTGTCTGATGCAGGAGAATCGGGTGCTTGAAAACTCTCTCATGCATGATAGAGCTGTTTTTGAAACAGAAAAGCAATCGCTTGCCGCAGTGCGCGCGGAACTTGCCGCACAGCGGACGGAGCTGAAAAGCAGAGCGTTGCGTGAAACGCAGAAAGAGATCGAGCATGCACGCCGGGAGATACGCGGAATCGTTCAGGATGTGAAAAATGCGCCATCGGATGACAGAACGGTTCTCGATGCAAGAAAAAAACTCGATCTCCGTAAGAAAGCCCTTGCAGAGGTGGAAGCGGAACAGGTCCCTCAGGTGACGTTCTCGTTGGCGACGGCGGGTGAGGAGATTCGAACGGGCGATCTCGTCAGACTGCAGGGCAGCAATACCACCGGCGAGGTTGAATCGATCCAGAGCGGCAGTGCGGTTGTTCGATGCGGCAATTTCAGGCTGACGACGACGTTGAAAAGTCTGGAAAAGATTACGAAAACCGTAGAACGGAAGATGCAGAGAGAGCCCCAGGCGTCTGCAAGAAAAGCTTCGTGGACAGCGGTGACGACCGATGCCCTTTCAACCACCCTTGATCTTCGAGGCATGACCGGCGAGGAGGCAATTCCCGCTGTTGAGCGCTTTCTTGACAGCATGAGTATGAATCGCATCAGGATGGCGACCATCATTCATGGAAAGGGTACCGGATCCCTGCGCAGGAGAACAGCTGAATTGCTTCAGCAGCACAAAGCGGTCAGGAGCTTCCGGCTTGGCGAGTGGGGTGAGGGAGGTGCGGGAGTGACCGTTGTTGAGTTGATATGATCATGATTTTGTTTTCGATTAAGGCTGTGTGTTGAAAAACAGCCGATGAAGCTTTATCTTACTTGACAAGCAAGTTCCGCATGATACTTTCAACTGCCGGGTTTCGGCGGATCAAGGTGTCCCAATCAAACGAAACAGGGTGAAAGAGCCGTTTTCTCTCCAGATGACCGTACCGAACCAGCTGACCATGCTTCGCATCGTACTGGTTCCGGTGTTCGTTGCCCTGCTTCTGCAGGAGGATCCCTATTTAAAGTTGATGGGTGTGATTGTTTTTGCCGTTGCCTCCATAACCGATGCCTATGATGGTTATCATGCAAGAAAATACGGCGAAACAACCCGTCTCGGTGCTTTTCTCGACCCGCTTGCCGACAAGTTTCTCATTACCGCGGCATTTCTGCTTTATGTTCATATGGGCTATCTCGTTCTCTGGATGGTTATTCTTGTTGCCGTCAGGGATATTCTCATTACCGTTCTTCGGGTCTATGCCGAGTTCATGGATCGCCCCGTGATTACCAGTCGCGAGGCCAAGTATAAAACTCTTGCCCAGAATGTGTTTGCCTATGTGATAATGGTGCTGCTTCTCATGAAGGAGAAGGTGTTTTTCGGCAGTCGGGTTGCAGCGACCATCGAGCAGGTTCTCCAGTCCGATTCCCTCGATTACGTCATGCTGGCTGTTACGTTGTTTACTGTTTATACCGGCATTTCTTATCTTGTGGCTAACTGGGAGGTCTCTATCCGCAGTTCCGCGAGGGAGCGATAAGCTATGAGGATGCGGCTTGCCGGATTGCTCTCGACCTGTTTCGGTCTCGGTTTTTTTCCGGTTGCTCCTGGAACCGTGGTCAGCCTGGCAGGGGTACTCAGTTATCTCTATTTTCCGGTTTTTCACGATCTCCCTTTTCTCGTCGTTGCGATTGTTCTCACATCGATAGCCGGTGTCTGGTCAGGGGGGGTTATGGAAGAAACGTACGGAGATGACCCTTCCGTCGTTACAATCGATGAACTTGCCGGTCAGTGGGTTGCCCTTGCGGCGCTTCCTGCTGCTCCGCTTGTCGGGTTTCTCGGCTTTATGTTTTTCCGCTTTTTCGATATAGCCAAACCTGGACCTGTCGACAGGGCGCAACACTTTCCGGGCGGCTGGGGCATCATGGCCGATGACCTGCTTGCCGGTTTTTTCGCCAATCTGTCGGTTCGTGCGGTTCTGACAGCAGCGTCGCTGTTTCACATTGCGCTGCCGCTGTAGAACTCCTTTATTCTTTTCAGCACGGCTTCTGCATTCATTCCGGTCTCCCGATAAAGTTCAGTCATGCTGCCATGGGTGATAAACCGGTCCGGCAGGCCGATTTTAAGAACCGGTTGGGCAATGCCTTTTTCGTTGAGGCAGTCGATCACTGCGCTTGCCATGCCGCCGATAACGCTGTTTTCTTCGATAACGGCAAAGTGGGTAGAGCACCCTGCAAGTTTTTCGATAAGAGCGGAGTCGATCGGCTTGAGGAAACGCATGTTGGCTACCGATACGTTCAGGCCTTCTTTCTGCAGGGTATCAGCCACATCAAGAGCCATGGTGGTCAGCGGACCTGCCGTAAGCAGGGCTACCTGAGAGCCCTCCCGCAGAAGGACTCCCTTTCCCGTTTCTACCGGCGTAAAGGTTTTGCGGAGTGCAATGCCCTTGCCGTTGCCTCTCGGGTAACGGATCGCGACCGGTCCGTTGATCTCATAAAGTGCCGTATAGAGCATGTCGCGCAGTTCCTGTTCATCGGCAGGCATCATTACGGTGAGGTTCGGAACTGCGTGCAGGTAGGAGAGATCGAACGATCCGTGGTGGGTCGGCCCGTCTTCTCCTACAAGACCAGCTCTGTCGATGGCAAACACTACATGCAGGTTCTGCTGTGCTACATCGTGAATGATCTGGTCGTAGGCGCGCTGCAGAAAGGTGGAGTAGATGGCGCAGACCGGCAGAAATCCTTTTGTAGCCTGTCCGGCGGCAAAGGTGACGGCATGTGCTTCGGCAATGCCGACATCATAGAAGCGTTTCGGCAGGGCATTCTGAAAAAGATCGAGAGAGGTACCGCTTGGCATGGCGGCAGTTATAGCTGTTATGAGCGGGTCCTTCAGTGCGAGTTCCACCAGGGCTTCACCGAAGACCTCCTGGTATTTTGGCGGCTGCGGTTTGCCGTTGCTTTTCGGCGTTATGCCCGTAATCCTGTCGAATCCTCCGCTGTGAGCGTGCCATTTGCTCTGGTTGTCTTCGGCAGGCTTGAAACCCTTGCCTTTGGTCGTGATAACGTGGAGCAGTTTCGGATGGGGCAGTTCCTGCATCTCCCGAAGCGCTTTGACAAGTTGTTCCATGTTGTGCCCGTCGATAGGTCCGAAATAGCGCAGGCCGAGCGCCTCGAAAAAAGCTCCCGGAGTAAAGGCGGCCTTGAAGCCGTCTTCAAGTTTTCTTACCGCGGTTTTTGCAGCGTCGCCGAACTCGTTGTTCAGAAGAGAAATGGAGTTCCAGATGAATTTTCGGGTACGGTTGTAGGTCTTGTTGAGCGTGATGTTGATCAGATGCGTTTTCAGGCCTCCGGTGCTCGGAGAGATGGCCATCTGGTTGTCGTTGAGAATTACCAGAACTTCGCTTTTCAGGTCGCCGAGATGGTTCATGGCTTCGAACGCCATACCTCCGGTCATGCTCCCGTCGCCGATTATCGCGATAACCTTTTCGCTGCTTCCTGCCAGGTCTCGTGCGGCGGCTATTCCGGCGGCTGCCGATATCGAGGTGGATGCATGACCGGTTCCGAATGCGTCGTAAGGGCTTTCGGATATTTTCGGAAATCCGGCAAGACCTCCGTACTGACGGTTGGTTTGCATGCGCTCTCTCCGGCCGGTCAGGATTTTATGTACATAGGCTTGATGGCCGACATCCCATATGATTTTGTCGTGAGGAGAGTTATATACATGGTGCAGCGCAACGGTAAGTTCGACAACTCCGAGAGTGGAGGCGAAATGACCTCCGTTCTCGGCTACAAGATTTATGACCTCATTTCGGCACTCTTCGGCAAGGCGCTGCAGTTCGGCAATTGAGAGTTTTTTCAGGTCGTCCGGTGACTGAATCTCTGACAGGAGGAGCTTGTCCTGATGAATGGAAACCGTTTTTGAATCCGGCATGGTTTGTGTTTCTGTTGAATATAACTGTTTTCAGTGTATAATAACCCGCCAAATCATTCATGAGTTCCGGTGTTCACGTTTCCGGTCAGATGCCGCAGAACTGCAGGAGAATAGAGCGACTGGGTCTGGGACCGTCGAGTTCGATAAAAAATACCGATTGCCACTGGCCAAGCAGCAGCTCGCCCCTTGAAAATGGTATGGTTTCGGAGGAGTTCATGAACAGTCCCAGCAGGTGCGAGTGGGCATTGTCCCTTCCGTCGAGAGGGCTGATATTGTGGCTGTAGTTGCCATCCCGGGGAACGAGACGTTTGAGGAAGGTCACCATGTCTTCAAGCAGGCAGTTCTCTTTTTCGTTGATATTGATGAATGCCGTCGTATGCTGGCTGATGACAGTGACCGTTCCTTCCTGAAGTCCTGATTCGGCTGCTGCAGTTCTGATTTCCGCAGTGATATCGATAATCTCAACAGGAGTCCGGGTTGTTGTCGTGATGGTTTTAGTTATGATTTTCATCTGCCGGCATGCATAAGGTTGACGGGATCGTGCTTTCTGCAGGTTATAACCACGCCTTCATGAGGTGCCAGCAGAATATGCATGGTGTCGGCAGCAAGATGTATGCCTGTTTTTTTATCACCATCTACGGTACTCAACAGGCAGATATCATCATAGTCGAGGTTCAACAGTATGGGATGGCTGAAGGCGATGTCGATGCCGGTAACGCTGAAGTTGGCAACTACAAAGGCATGTTCCTTTTCGGTGAAGCGGTGGTAGCCGAAACAGTGGGAAAAACTCGATGCGTTCAGGTGCAGCCACTCGATGTGCCCTTCCTGAAAAACGGCATGTTTCTGAAGAGCGAAAAGCTTGCGGTAGAGGGCTGCGAGTTCAGGGTTTTCTTTTTCCGCAGCCTGACGGATGAGTTGTACCGGAATTTTCTTTTTATACCCTTCCATCTGGTCCTGGTGCATCAGATGCATACCGGGCGACGTAAGCATAACCAGAGCTGCGGCAAGATTGTTCAGGCCCATTCTTGCGGCAGCGCGTGGTTCGTCATGATTTTCAAGAAACCGGCACAGATGCTTCTGGTACTGCCATTGGGCCTGCATGTGCCCCATAAGCTTTTCGATGTTGGCCGGCACATGGGTGATGTAGTCATAGAACGGCTTGTCGTAGGTGTAATCGAAGCCGAGCTGCTGCAGATCCCATTCCTTATTCCAGTAGGATTCAGCGAGAAAAAGAAAGTCGGGATAGATATCTTTGACGCCCTTGATTGCCTTTGACCAGAACTCTTCGGTCATTGGCCCGCTGAGATTGCTCCATGTTGTATTGAAGATGTTTTTCAGAACCAGCATCGCTACATCGCAGCGGACGGCGTCACACTGACGGCTGATTTTCAGAAGATTTTCCGTCATCATCCCGTGTGTTTCGGGATTGGCATAGTTAAGCTGCAGGGTATCGGTCCAGGGCGGAAAATAGGGGTCCTTGCCGTATGCGAGATATTTCCCTTCTGCATATTCGAAACAGGATTCCGGATCGTGGCACTGTTCGTCGCAGGAGACAGGAATGAAATATTCGGGATGATCCGGCAGCCACTCGTTGTCGAGAGCGAGGTGGTTCGGCACGAAATCGAGCATGAGCCTGATTCCGTTCAGTTTCAGTCGTTCTCGAAACGCCTGCAGTTCGGTTTCGCCGCCGAGGGCAGGGTTGACCGTATACGAGGGTATGGAGTAAGGCGAGGATGCTATATCGTCAGGATCGACGGATCCGAGGTGCTGCAGAAAGGTTGTGCGCAGACCCGGATGTCCGGTGGCGATAGCCCGGCTGTATTTGCTCGGCACCCAGACACCCATCAGCCAGATGTAATCGAATCCGCATTCGCTGAAAAGAAGGAACTCCTCGTCGGGAACGGAGGAAAGGGTGATGTTTTTGTGGTGTTTCAGGCTCAGATTCTGAAGCCAGACCCGTGTGTTGATTTCAAAGACCAGAGGAAACATGGATGGGATATTGTGGTTTATTTCGCCCCTAAAAAATAACTGTAAATATAGCAACTGCACGAAGCAAAACTAATTACACGAAATGATTCCGTGCAGATTCGATGTATGGGATGCTTTCTTATACGCTGCAATCGCCAGTTCCTTTCATTATCCGTATGAATTGAAATTTGATGATATTCCGGAAATAAACGATTTTTTAGAAATTGGCAGTGGTAACTGCCCTGTGCAGGAGATGGTCTTGAAGTTGTATGCGTTTTCATGTGGATTGCTGTTCGTTAAAATTAATTGCTGATCATTGCAATGAATCGGAAAAAACGCATGGAGCGCGAAGGCAGGCAAACGGGAAGAGCTCTGAAAAAGGTTAATCGTAACCTTTCAGGAAAGGTCGGCCAGCCGGCAGGAACGCTCTACCATACGGGGCATCAGAAAACCGAATCTCCTGTCATTACGGTTTTCGGTTACGACGAAAACAGATTTTTTTACCGTGACGTTAAGTCTCTGCATGAGTGCGAGCAATTCAAAGAGCAGTTCACGGTGCTCTGGATCAATATTGACGGTCTGCATGAGGTGCAGATTATCGAAGAGGCCGGACAACTGTTCGGAATCCATCCGCTGACCCTGGAAGATATTCCTCATACCGTGCAGAGACCGAAAATCGAGGAGTTCGACGGTTATCTTTTTCTTGTTCTCAAAGCGCTCGAACTTGATGCCGCTTCAGGAGATGTTGCCGAAGAACAGATAAGCATGGTTATAGGAAGCAATTTCGTGCTCTCTTTTCAGGAGAAGCCGGGAGATATGTTCGATGCGACGAAAGATCGTATCCGAAACGAGGGGACAGCCGTCAGAAGAAAAGGTGCGGATTATCTTGCCTATACCCTCATCGATGCCGTAGTCGATCATTATTTTACGATTCTCGAACATTTCGAGAGCCGGATCGAAGAACTCGATACCAATCTGCTTGAAGCAGAAGGTCACGATATGTTTCAGGCGATGTATTCACTCAAAAAAGATCTCATCCATCTGAGAAAATCGATCTGGCCTCTTCGCGAGATTATCAACAGCCTGAGCCGCGAACAATACAGAACGCTCGATGGTGTATCGATACATCCGTTTTTCAGGGATGTTTACGATAACATCATCCTGATCATTGAAAGCGTTGAAAGCTATCGGGATATTGTTATCGGCATGCATGACACCTGGCTTGCCGTTGTCAACAACCGTATGAACGAAATCATGAAAGTTCTCACCATTATCGCCACCGTGTTCATGCCTCTTTCGTTCATTGCCGGGGTGTACGGTATGAATTTCCGTTACATGCCCGAGCTTGAATGGCATTGGGGCTATTTTTCAGTTCTTGGTGGAATGGCTGTGATTTTCGCCGGTATGATGCGTTATTTTCATACAAAACGGTGGTTTTAAACTTTCGAAGTGCTGGGAATCAATGTTTTTCTTCATATTTTACATTTTTCTTCAGCCCGGTAAAATAGGTGAGTGCCGCTACGACAAAACCTATGGCGCCACCCAGGTAGAGTATTTCGGTTTCACCGTGCCACTTTACCACATGGCCGAGAAAGACCACTGCCATGACGACTACAATAACACCGATCAGTTTGCTCTTCAGATCGTCAAGATTGTGGATCACAAGCCATTCCGGCAGTTCTATGGCGTCGTCAATAAACAGTTCATATAATCCCAGCGACATGATATAGAGCGCCGTTGCGACAAGAAAAATATCGGCGTTTTCTATGAATCCGAGAGCAAGCGTCTTTGCTCCCTTTGATGTGACTGTGCTGTTCAGTAGCGTATCGATAATCTGCTGAGTGACGGAAATGCCGCCGTACAACAGCAAGGTCAGCGCTGAAAGAAAGGTTCCTGCCACAGCGATCATGATGAGGAAACGGGTTGAAGAGAGCAGTTGCCTTATTATTGGCATAATGATTTATTTAAGGGTTAAGTTATTTCTTTGTAAGAATATAAGAATTACAACCCATACTCCAAACGGGTAAGGAAAGGCTTTTTTACGCTTTCTTGCATCTCTTGAAAAGTGTTTTAACCGGTTCATGCATATGGCTACAGATAAACTGATTTGCGATTTTTCAACTCCTCACTGTCTTGATTGGTACAGCGTTGACGACGCAGTGATGGGAGGCGAGTCGGGAAGCCGGTTTTACCGCAATCCTGACAGTACAGGAACCTTCGAGGGTTTTCTTTCAACGGAAAACAGCGGCGGCTTCGCTTCGGTAAGAACCTTTCTGCCAGAAAGGAATTACAGCGCGTATACCGGCATCAGGCTGCGAGTTCGGGGTGACGGCAAGCGCTACAGCTTCCGTATTCGCAACGATGACCGTTTTGACGGCATCGTTTATAAAAGCGATTTCGATACCATCTCCGGAGAATGGATGGAGGTTTCATTGCCGTTTTCAGAATTCAAGGCCGCATTCAGGGGACGGACGGTTGAGGGCACACATCCTATTGACGCTTCAAATATCGTTCAGATCGGGATTCTCGTTTCAAAAAAACAGGTCGGGTCGTTCACTCTCATTGTTGACTGGATCAAAGCCTATACCTCCGGGCAGTGAAATTCCGATATCTTTAAACAATTGTACATTTACGAATCATGCTTTGGAAAGGTCGCAGGCAGAGCGTCAATATAGAGGATCGGCGGGCCGGAAGGATGCCTGGCCGGATTGCTGGAGGCGGGCTCGGAACGCTCGTCATTCTGCTTCTCGTATGGCTTTTGGGTGGAAACCCTCTGGAGGTGCTTCAGACGGAAGAGAGCTTCGATAGCGGTGTTCCTCAGGTCACCACCGGTCAGTCTTCCGTCAATGACGCGGAGCGGGAGTTCGTCGCGGTGGTGCTCGCCGATACGGAAGAGGTCTGGGTAAAGCTTTTCAGGGAGCAGGGGATGAATTACCGCGCTCCGAAGCTGGTGCTTTTCAATAGTATGGTGCAGTCGGCCTGCGGTTTTTCTCAAGCCGCTACCGGACCGTTCTATTGTCCCGGCGACGAAAAGGTCTACATCGACCTCGATTTTCTCTCTGAGCTGCAGAAGCGCTTCAAGGCAGAGGGCGATTTCGCTTCGGCTTATATCATCGCACACGAGGTGGGCCATCATGTGCAGAAACAGCTGGGAATTACCGAAAAGGTCATGGCCATGAGAGATCGGGTTTCCGAAGGGGATTTCAACCGATACATGGTTCGCCTCGAACTGCAGGCCGACTTTTTTGCCGGTGTCTGGGCGCATTATGCAAAGCAGATGAATCTGCTGGAACCCGGAGATCTCCAGGAGGCGGTGAACGCAGCCGGAGCTGTGGGGGATGACCGAATTCAGAATCAGAGCCAGGGGTATGCGGTGCCGGACTCCTTTACTCACGGCACCTCAGAACAGCGCATGCGCTGGTTCTACAAAGGTTATACGACCGGCGACGTCAATGCGGGCGATACCTTTTCTGCCGGAACGTTGTGAGCTGTCTCTACAGTCTCACCGGGATACCCCGGTCGCGCAGGTACTGCTTTGCCTGCCGGATTGAGTATTGGCGGAAATGGAAGATCGATGCAGCCAGAGCCGCATCGGCTTTTCCCCTGGTGAATCCTTCGTAGAGGTGCTCGAGATTGCCTGCTCCGCCCGAAGCGATAACGGGAATGTGAACCGAGGTTGATACCTTTGCAAGAATATCATTATCGTATCCTTCCTGCGTGCCGTCGCGATCCATGCTTGTGAGCAATATCTCTCCCGCTCCCAGTTCCTGAACCATTTGCGCCCATTCGACAGCTTCGAGCGGAGTTGGTATTTTGCCGGAGTGGGTATGCACCATGTGTCTGTCTTCTTTCTTTTTCACGTCGATTGCTACGACAACGGCCTGTGAACCGTATTTCTCGGCAATGCGGGAGATCAGTTCCGGTTCTTTTACTACTGCGGTGTTGACCGATACCTTGTCTGCGCCGTGCATGAAAATTTCGCGGGCTCTCTCGACAGAGTTGATCCCGCCGCCGACAGTGAGCGGCATGAACACTTCGCCGGATACTTTCAGTACCTCTTCAAGAGTTGTCTTGCGTGATTCGACGGAGGCGGATATATCGAGAAATACCAGTTCATCGGCAAGTTCGCCGTTGTAGAAACGGGCTTGTTCGAGAATCGATCCGGCGTCTCTCAGACCTTCGAAGTTGATTCCCTTGACAACCCTGCCGCCTGTGACATCGAGGCAGGGGATGATTCTTTTTGCTAACATGAGGCGGGTTTGAATTTCAGGTTCTTCCAACCAAGAAATCAATAAACATAAAATCTCCAACAAAATTGTAAAGGTATTATATTGAGGACTCCTTGACAATCTGCTTTGCAATTTTCGCCATCACGTTCATTCAGGTTCTGTTTGCTCGTGTTGTCGTTCAGACCCGGTGATTTTCAGGAGCCTTCAGGCTCTTTTGAAACCGGGGACAAACTGCGGGCAGGCTTTCCATTCAGCCGAAAAAAAGAGGGAGGAACAATGAAGTTTCCTGTTTGTGACTATGCTGACTCCATCGAGGGTTTTTATTCCCAGTGCGCAGGATGTCCTATTGAAAGCAAAACGCCGGGATGTGCATTGCAGGAACTCGATGACGGCACGTATGAGTTTACAGGTGAAACTCCTCATGGAGGCTCACGGGCGGTTTTTTATTTCAAGGATAATGCCGGAAACCAGGTTTCCAAATACGATGCGGTGCATGTTGAGATTCATGAACTTGATGATGCAGGTTTACTGGTTACGATTCTGTATGGTATGGTCGATCCTGAAGGTCTGATTTATCTGAAAAAGTCATCCCGCGATTGATCGATTTCGGGATAACGTAGAGCATTGTATTTATAAGTAATATCCGCACTCAAAAGCCATGACACTCAATAAAGTCTATTATAGCGGCGGTGAAGAGATACGGGATCTGACCATTGTCGGCGGAGGCCCTACAGGTATTTTTGCGGCTTTTCAGTGCGGCATGAACAATATCACCTGCCGTATCATCGAGAGCATGCCGCAGCTTGGTGGTCAGCTTGCCGCACTCTATCCGGAGAAGCATATCTATGACGTTGCGGGTTTTCACGAAGTTCCTGCTGCAGGTCTTGTAGAGAGCCTTTGGAAGCAGGCCGAACGGTATCATCCGGAGATCAATCTGGGTGAGGCGGTGACAAGGTATCGCAAGCTCGATGACGGTTCGTTTGAAACAACCACGACGTCGGGAAAAGTGTTTCTATCGCGCGCACTGCTGCTTGCGGCCGGTCTTGGCGCGTTTACTCCACGAAAACTGCCGCAACTCGGCTGCATCGATCATATCGAAGGGAGGTCGATTTTTTATGCGGTTAAAAATATCAGCGATTTCGAAGGCAAGAAGGTTGTTATTGTCGGCGGAGGGGATTCAGCTCTTGACTGGGCGGTAGGTTTGCTCGATGCTGCGGAGCATGTGACGCTGGTGCACCGGATGCATGAGTTCCAGGGGCATGGCAAGACTGCTCGCGAGGTTGACGAAGCAAAAGATCAGGGAGTGATCGATGTCTATATGGATACGGAGGTTACCGCTGTCCAGACCGTAGAGGGGGAGATGAAAAACGTGACGCTTGTTCGCAAGAACGGTGCAACTATTCAGGTTGAGGCTGACCGGCTGCTGATATTGATCGGTTTCAAGTCGAATCTCGGGCCGCTTGCCGAGTGGGATCTTGAGCTTGTCGATAATGCGCTGGTGGTTGACAGCCATATGAAAACTTCCGTTGATGGTCTCTATGCTGCCGGAGATATCGCATGGTATCAGGGAAAGCTCAAGATCATCCAGACCGGGCTGAGTGATGCCGCAATGGCAGTCAGGCACAGCCTTAATTATATCAGGCCGGGAGAGAAGATCAAGCATACCTTCAGCAGCGTTAAAATGGCAAAGCAGAAAAAAAATGAGCAGTAGTCCTTCATCTGTGAACGCTTCGAAGGTTACCGCTTTTCAGTCATGGATGCTTGCCATAAGACCGAAAACGCTTCCTGCCGGTGCGGTACCGGTTATTCTTGGTTCAGCCATAGCTGCTGCCGACGGCGAATTTTCTTTTCCGTCGGCATTTGTTGCGCTTCTCTGTGCTCTCGGTATTCAGGTTGCGACGAATTTCATCAATGAAATCTACGATTTCCGAAAGGGCGCCGATACGGCGGAAAGGCTTGGTCCCACAAGGACCGTCGCGGCCGGTATCATCAGTGAAAAGAAGATGATAACGGTTTCGATAACCCTGCTTTCGCTTGTTTTTCTGCTCGGCATGTATCTGGTGTACACTGCCGGCTGGCCGATTCTTCTGATCGGCCTTCTGTCGATGCTTTTTGCCTGGGCCTATACTGGCGGACCTTTCCCAATAGCATATTCAGGTTTCGGTGATCTTTTTGTTTTTGTGTTTTTTGGTCTGGTCGCTGTTGGTGGCACCTATTATGTGCAGGCATTTGAACTTCCTTTTCCTGTTCTGCTCGCGGCTGTGGCTCCGGGAGCTTTTTCCGTGAATATCCTGCTGGTCAACAATATCCGTGATATTGCAACCGACCGAACGGTAGGTAAGATGACGTTTCCAGCGCGCATTGGCGGGTCTGGTGCGAGGTTTCTCTATGTAGTGCTTACGGCTGTGGCTTATCTTGTGCCCTTGCTGGTGTGGCTCAATGGTTACTCCATTTGGGGGTTGCTTTCACTTTTATCTCTTCCGCTGGCCATAAGCATGATCGGGAAGCTTTATCGTTCGGAGGGAAGGGAACTCAACGCGGTGCTTGCGGGAACAGGCAAAGTGATGACTGTTCATGGTCTCCTGTTTTCTGTTGGGCTTCTTTTGTAACTTTTTTTACGATTTATGAGCCGAGAAACCGTTTCCATCGCTCTTGTTCAGACTTCATGCGGGGAAAAGCCTGCCGAAAATCTTGAGAAAGCCTGTAAAAAAATCAGGGAGGCTGCCGCCGATGGAGCACAGATCGTCTGTCTGCAGGAGCTGTTTACTACCCTCTATTTCTGTCAGACGGAGGATTATGAGCCTTTCGGGAATGCAGAAGCCATTCCAGGCCCTTCAACGGATCGGCTGCAGGAACTTGCCCGTGAACTTGAGGTGGTTATTGTGGCTTCGCTGTTCGAGAAAAGGGCAAGAGGTCTCTATCACAATACCGCAGCGGTTATCGATGCTGATGGACGTTATCTTGGAAAGTACCGAAAGATGCATATTCCGGACGATCCCGGTTTTTATGAAAAATTTTATTTTACGCCCGGTGATCTCGGCTACAGGGTGTTCGATACCCGTTATGCGCGCATCGGCGTATTGATTTGCTGGGATCAGTGGTATCCGGAAGCGGCGAGGCTTACCGCCTTGCGGGGCGCTGAAATTCTTTTTTACCCCACGGCTATCGGATGGGCTGCTGACGAACGTTCAGAGGAGGTTCGAAGCGCACAGCAGCAGGCATGGAAAACCATGCAGCAGAGTCATGCGATTGCAAACGGTGTTTTTGTCGCGGCAGCCAACCGTGTAGGAATCGAGGGTGAGCTTGAGTTTTGGGGAAACAGTTTTGTGAGCGACCCTTTCGGCCAGGTTATTGCTGAAGCTGCGCATCAGGATGAGGCTGTTCTCATGGCGAGCTGCGACCGCAGCAGGATCGGTTTCTACCGTGCTCACTGGCCGTTTCTTCGCGACCGACGCATCGAGACATACGGAGAGCTGCAGAAACGCTTTATAGAAGAGTGAAGATTCTGTTACGTGTTATGGGTTATGGGAAGAGGGGTGTATCGTTTGCTGTCGCATCGCTTGAGGAAGAAGGTGTCAGGAGAGGGTATTCGTTCCGGTTGTCTTTGCACTTCCTGCTGCCTCATCGCGGGCAGTAGCGTGCGATACTCCTCTATTATGATGAACGAGATTTGTGCAAGTGTGGTTATGAACAGTTTTGGCGTTGTGGTGATTGTTTCGCTGCTTTTGACTTTTTTGTTGAAAGTAATCGCCGACATTCTCAATCTGAGGGCGTCGACAGGCGATCTTCCCATAGAGTTTCAAAGTGTCTATGAACCGGAGGCTTACCGAAAATCTCAGGAGTACCTGAAGGCTACAACATTGTTTTCGCTTGTCGCTGCGGCTTTTGACCTTCTGCTGCTTCTTGTTTTCTGGTTTGCTGACGGCTTTGATCTGCTCGACCGTTTTTTCAGGGGGTTCGGATTTGGTGATGTGCCGACCGGTCTGCTTTATATCGGTTCGCTTCTGTTCCTGCAGGCTGCAGCAGGGCTTCCGTTCACGCTTTATCGTACTTTTGTTATCGAAGAGCGCTTCGGTTTCAATAAGACAACGTTGACGGTCTATATCGGTGATGTGTTGAAATCACTTATTCTTGCCGTGCTTCTCGGAGGCCCTGCGATTGGGCTTCTTCTCTGGTTTTTCGGTTATCTCGGAACGTCCGCATGGCTTTGGGCTTGGGGTGCTTTTGTGCTTGTCACTCTCGTGCTGAAGTATGTTGCGCCAACCTGGATTATGCCGCTTTTCAACCGCTTCGAGTCTCTCGGGGAGGGTGAGCTGAAAGCTGCGATTCTGCAGTATGCAACTAATACAGGGTTCCCTCTTTCCGGAATTTTTGTTATCGATGGTTCGAAGCGTTCCTCAAAAGCCAATGCGTTCTTTACCGGGTTCGGACGCCGCAAGAGAATAGCTTTTTTCGATACCCTGATAGCCAATCATACGGTTGATGAGCTTGTTGCCGTGCTTGCTCACGAGACCGGGCATTTCAAGAAAAGGCATGTATTGATCAATATGGTGCTCAGCATGCTTAATCTTGGTATTATTCTCTTCCTGCTTTCATTTTTTATGCAAAACCGCATGCTTTTCGATGTGTTTTTCATGACCGATGTGTCGGTGTACGGCAGTCTGGTATTTTTTATGCTGCTCTATTCGCCCGCTGAATTTCTGCTTTCGATTTTTCTTCAAATGCTTTCGCGCAAACATGAGTTTGAAGCCGATGCCTATGCGGTTTCAACCTGTTCAAACAGGGGGGCACTTGCTGATGCATTGAAAAAACTTTCGCGGAGTAATCTTTCGAATCTTACTCCCCATCCGTTTTACGTTTTTCTCAATTATTCCCATCCGCCGGTATTTGAGCGTATTCGAAGAATACGACAGCTATCGGGAAACGGGATTTCATCACCGAACTGATTCAGACTATCATGTCAACATATCGATACATCATGCCTCCCGAATGGGCTGCGCACAAGGCAACCTGGCTTTCATGGCCGCACAAG
Source organism: Pelodictyon luteolum (assembly GCA_020721225.1). Classification (GTDB taxonomy): domain Bacteria; phylum Bacteroidota; class Chlorobiia; order Chlorobiales; family Chlorobiaceae; genus Chlorobium; species Chlorobium luteolum_C. The sequence continues at coordinate 19,471 of DYNE01000041.1, forward strand.
CTTGAGTCGTGGCCCGGAAAATTCGAGCCGGTTCCTTTTGTGTTTGCGGAAATCGCCGCATGGCTGAGCATCTCGGAGGAGGTACACATTAATGTACTTGACGATGAGATGGCCCGCAATGCGCGAGAGCTTATAGAGGCCGATCCGCATGCTGAGGCTATGATGGATCGCATATTTTTTCATTGTATTCCCACCAATGACGCATGGTGTCGGGATCATGGGCCTAACTATGTTTTCCGGCAGGAAGATGAACGCATTGAGAAGGTTATCGTGAACTGGGAGTATAACGCCTGGGGCGGTAAATATGAACCATATGATGACGATAATGCCGTGCCTGAAAGAGTCGGAACCCTTCAGCTGCTTCCGGTTGTATCAACCGGCATGGTGCTCGAAGGTGGGGCTATCGACGTGAACGGAAGCGGGCTGCTCCTTACTACGGAAGCTTGTCTGCTCAATCCCAATCGCAACCCGGCAATGAGCCGCCTTGATATTGAAGGTGAACTTCTGAAATATCTTGGCGCCCGGAAGGTTATATGGCTTGGCGATGGAATTGCCGGTGACGATACCGATGGTCATGTTGACGACATGTCGCGTTTTGTCAATGAAACAACGATTGTTACGGCCGTTGAGGATGATCCGGAGGACGAGAACTATGTGCCGCTCAAGGAGAACTATGAGCGATTGAAGCAGTGCACCGATCTTGACGGTCGTCCGTTGCAGATCATCAGACTTCCTATGCCCGAACCGGTTTTTTTTGAAGGTGAACGGCTGCCGGCAAGCTATGCAAATTTCTATATAGCCAATTTGCTTGTGCTTGTGCCCACCTACCGTTCTTCGAGAGATTGCATTGCTCTCGATGTTCTTCAGGGGTGTTTTCCTGACAGGAAGGTTGTTGGCATTGATTGCTCCGATCTGATTTGGGGTCTTGGCGCTATTCACTGTATTACGCACGAAGAGCCACTGATTTCTTATTCCAATTCTATTTGAATAATGCGTTTATAATCCAAGGCCAAGCGATGAAGGAATGGAAAGAGGTGACGAAGAAAGGAGGAAAAGATTAAATAGGTTTTGCTGAAAAAAGCACAGCGGCAACAAAAGTAATCAGCAAGCAGA
>DYNE01000042.1 GCA_020721225.1 Pelodictyon luteolum
TTGCGCGGGAATCGGGAGACCCGGCAAGAACCCTGCCCGGAGGCAAACGGAAGCATAAGTCTCTGGGACGTTGTTTGGTCTCCTTAAAGTCAGAGAAGGATGGGACGCTCGCAACTACGTAAACTAATCGCTTGGGAGACTTGGTTAACTCTTATTCGTCATTGTGACTAATCCCTCTTGTATTCGGAACTGATCAAGTGAATTCACCTGGAAAGAATTTTCTTATTGCTTATTTTGTACTGATACTCCTTGGCGATAAATAAATTTCTCGCCAAGGAGCACTGCTCATGCGCGGTTAGGTTATAAAAAAAGGAGATCGACGTTAATGAGAATTATCACCCGTGTAGCGATTCTGTTGCTTATCGTAGGAATTCAAGGGTGTGCGACCTACGGAAAAATTAGTGGCATACCTTCGGAAGGACAAAAATCAGTCTTCAAAGATGGTCGAAAGACGCTCATATCAATAAAACAAAATACCGTAGCCTTAGCGCCTAATACTGAAACCGTCACAAGTGGCCAAAGAGCTGACTTTGTCATAGCAGTACATAACGGGACTTCTCAAGATATCCTGTTTTCTACAGATAATGTAACCGCTACGGCAAATACAAATGGCCAACTCACTACTCTTAAAGTTTTCAGTTACGATGAGTTAGTAGCTGAAGAAAAGAATCGTCGAGCATGGGCTGCGGTTGCTGTTGCGCTACAGGGTGCAGCTGAGTCTATGAATGCTGCAAATGCAGGTTACTCCAATACCTTCGGTACGTATTCCGGTTCGACGTATTCTAACTATGGTACGAAAACGTATAGTTCCGGTAGTTACTCGGGTACAACATACAACTACGCAGCTGCACAGGCAGCCAGAAATGTTGCACAGTCAAACTCGGAAGCACGCTTTGCTCGATTGGATGCTGAAGGGCGTGAAAATCTAAAGAACCTGTCATCAAAAATTCTAAAGAAGGAAACAATATTCCCTGCTGCATGGCACGGAGGACTAATAAAGGTGGAATTACCTGAAGTAGCGGAACAACCCCAGGATATTAAGTTTGTTGTAAATGTAGTAGGGGAGCAGCATGCATTTAAATTCACGCAGGAAAAACTTGATAGCAAATAAATGTCGGCGCGAAGACTTAGGAATGCTGATACGTATCCATAAAAAGTGAAAAGAATAGAAAAGAGTGTTTGTTTTTAATGCTAATGAGTTGTAAGGAGAAGTGAAAATCATGTATTTTGTGTCCGGTTTTTCGGGGATTTAGACGTCGGGAGTTGTTGAAAATCCGTTTCATGTCGGGATGATAAGTGACTGAAACGAATGTCGTCCCCTAATCTCTGTCCAAAACGGGGGCACGTCCCCTGAAACTTGCTGAAATTGCTTTCTGTTACGATACCGTCATCTTATAGGAAGGGGTGCGACGCCGACGGGTTGTAAGCAACTTTTTTACATGGAATATACAATTCGAAAATCCACAATTTAGGCGTTTCATTCAAATTACCATTGATACTTTAAATTAGAGGAAAGATTTGTCAAGAAAACTTTATATCCCATCCCAAGTCGTTGAGGCGATTCAAACACATGTTATCAAAGCGATGAAGCATGCTGAAGCTGGATATTCATGCGCACAGGAAGAAGAAGACGCCATAACTGTGAAAGTCTTCGGGACGTTGATCCGTTCCTTCAAATGCAGGATGAATGGCTGATGGTGTGATGGTGGAGATCGTTTGCAACTCCGCAAACCTACAGAAAGGAAATATCGGGGTGGATCAGGAGTGGTTATTTAAATGACTGAAATATTCTGTACCTTTTTCGTAATACAGTAATCGACCGGTTTTCCCTTGCTACTATACGGAAATTAGCTATGAGCAATCTGGATATCCGCTGGATTCAGCGTTACAGACATTACGTTCAGGCGTTCGGGCAACTCGACAGGGCCGTTGAACTTGCACGGCAGCAGTTGCCGAAGACGATGATGAGGCCGGAATGCACATTGACTGGTCAGGCATTTCGGCAGAACCTCCACGCCCCAAGGCAGTGCTGAACATGCGTGTTGACTATGAGGTTCTGGAGTTTTTCCGAAGCCAGGGCAAAGGCTACCAGAAAAAAATCAACGCAGTTTTGCGCTCATACGTCGAACAGAAGCAACGTCATTGAGGTCTTAGCGCCGACAAGAGAAGACTTTTGTTTTTCCTGAATCAGGCAGATCAGTCTGAACAAAGTTAGCCGTCTTCCATGCAGTAACTGCTTTTTTTTCTCAAGTCCGTACCTGACGTCATTTGGTCGGGCTTGTTGGCTTTATTCCTCACACTCGGAGGCGTACTCCTGTCGAATCGTGGGTATACGCAGCGGCTCAGGATGCAACCTGATCACGATGCAGCGGAAAACGCCAAAGAACGAACGGCAATCCTCCGCAGGGAAACGTATCTCCGCGCTGCATAGGAACTTGTCAAGGTGAATGCCTACTTGGCCGGCCCTTCAATTTGAACGTTACCACATGCAAAACAAGTTGTGTGCCATTGCCAAACTGCACACATTGTGATACATTAACGAGATGAAAAGAATCAATTGGAACACGGAAAAGAGCCTGGTACTCAAAGCATCACGGGGAATCTGTTTCGAGGATGTAATTTTCTTTGTTGAAAGGGGTGAGATATTGGACGACTATCTACATCCCAACCAGGAGGTATACCCTGGACAACGAATCATGGTCATCGGTATGACCAATTACGCATATCTCGTACCTTATGTTGAGAATGAGGAAGAGTTGTTTCTGAAAACCATTATCCCGAGCAGGAAGGCTACTCAGCAATATTTTGGAGAAAAACATGAAAGCTAAACTAACCAAAGAAGAGAAGGAAATACTGGATAGCTTTGAAAAAGGTGAATGGGTTCCTGTTGCCGACCTTTCAAAAAGAAGAAAAGAGTTGGCCGAGTACGCTGGTAATTCATTGAAAAAGGATAAGAGGCTGAATATTCGGATTTCTGAAAGAGACCTCACTGAGTTACAAAGAAAGGCCATCAAAGAAGGTTTGCCGTACCAGACTTATGTAGCAAGTATTATTCACAAGTTCATTAACGGAACACTGGTTGATGTAGCCGCAAAAGATGGATAAACCAGACGTTGACGATTTACCCGGAGGATGAATTTTCAGTAATACTTCGGGACGCTGTTTGGGATCCCGAAAGTCAGGTTCTCATTCTGCAGATGCCCACTCGGAGAATGTTTCATAGACTTCGGATCGCTGAATCGTTCCCTCAAATGCAGGATGAATGGCTGATGGTGGGAGTCGTTTGCAACTACGTAAACATATCGAAAAAAAGATATGGCGGTGGATCAGGAGTGGTTCTTTAAATGACTGAAATATTCTGTATCTTTTTCGTAATACAGTAATCGACCGGTTTTCCTTGGCTACTATACGGAAATTCGCTATGAGCAATCAGGATATCCGCTGGATTCAGCGTTACAGACATTACGTTCAGGCGTTCGGGCAACTCAACAGGGCTGTTGAACTTGCACGGCAGCGTCCGTTGACCGAACTTGAACAGCAGGGCCTGATCCAGTCTTTCGAGTACACTCACGAGCTGGCCTGGAATACCTTGAAGGATTTTCTGGAAAACAAGGGCGTTCAGCCGCTTTATGGATCGAAAGATACCACCAGAGAGGCTTTCAAACGGGGATTGATCGAAGATGGTGAAATATGGATGCAGATGATCAACAGCCGGAATCTGACATCACATACCTATAATCAGGAAATTGCCGATGAAATCGCACAGGCAATCCGCAATCATTATCATGCCGCCTACCGCACGCTTGTTGATACGCTTGAACCGCTTACAAGTGAGAGGCCGGAATGAAATATGGACTCGATGATACGACCATTGCGCGCATTCATGGCGTGATTGCACGCTACGGGCAGGTTGACAAAGCCATACTTTACGGTTCCAGAGCCAAAGGAAATTACAGGGCAGGATCGGATATCGATCTGACTCTCGTTGGTAGCCATGATCTGAACCTGACCGTTCTGTATCGGATAATGGATGATATTGATGATCTGCTCCTGCCTTATACATTCGATATTTCACTCTTGCACTCCATTTCCGATCCGGATGTGCTCGATCACATAAAAAGGGTCGGCAAGGTGTTTTACGAGAAAACACAGACAAACCAGTTCGTCTGACTTTCCGTCAGACCGGGAGATGTTCTCCGGGTGGGGCAATGAGTGCGACCCGGTTAACTCCGGCAATGAAGCATTCATCCCTGTAACTGATCACTGTTGTATTCGGAACTGACCGAAGAGGATTCCCCCGGAATTAGTGGTACACATTCATCGGTATACTCAGCCAATGCTCCGGAGTCGTTTGCACGCCTCCGTGCAGGCGGGCGAAAAGGCGGCTGGACAGACTCTCCGCGCCGTCAAATACATGTTCCGCCACGGAGCAGTGCTCATCAGCAGCCACATTAGCCACCTTAATTTGTTAGCCCTCGTTACGGCGTGATTGTGATCATAGGTCGATGTGCATTCCGGATTTTTGTGATATGTAAATATGGTGTTACATTATATCTGATTAAGGATATACCAATATTACAAATGCCGACACCTCATCTGCCAAATTCTGCCGTGCGCAAGGCGCTGCGCAAGCTTGGAGCCAATATTCATGAGGCGCGGATGCGCCGCAGGTTGCCTATGAGTGTTGTGGCTGAGCGGGCTTCGACATCGCGCCCAACCCTTTCCCGCCTTGAGAAGGGCGATCCTTCGGTGAGTATCGGTATTTATGCTGCTGTGCTTCAGGCCCTTGGCTTGCTGGATGATCTGGCCTGGCTTGCAGATCCTGCCCGAGACAGCGTTGGTCAGCAGCTTTCGACGGCAGCATTGCCCAGGCGTGCCCGTATAAGCGGCAGAAAACGGAGTGACGGTGATGCCTGAGGTCGAGGTTTATATCGATTGGCAAGGATCCTGCCGATTGATCGGCAGGCTTTACCGTCAGTCCGGCAGGGGACGGGAGACTGTTTCATTCCGGTATGATGACCGATGGATTGCTGCGGCCGATCATTTTCCAATAGATGTTTCACTCAAGGTGGGGCGTGGTATTTTCGTTCCTCCGGCCGGCAGGGAGATGTTCGGTACGTTGGGGGATTCCGCTCCGGACCAATGGGGGAGGCGTCTCATGCGTCGTGCCGAGCGTCGCCGAGCCGAAAAAGAGCGCCGGGTACCACGAACGTTTTTTGAAACCGACTTCCTGCTGGGAGTTGCCGATGAGACCCGTCCGGGCGCCTTTCGCTTCAGATATCCGGGAGATGCGGGTTTTCTGTCATCGACAGAGAGCGGGGTTCCAAAGTTGGTCGAGCTTGCGAAGTTATTGGGAGTGACCGAACGGATACTGCGTGACGAAGAGAGTGATGAAGATCTCCTGATGATTTTTGCTTCCGGTTCATCACTTGGAGGGGCGCGTCCGAAAGCATCGGTTATTGATCAGTATGGACAGCTTTCGATAGCCAAGTCTTCGAAGGAAAACGATGAATAGCAGTAGGTCATCTCTATTTATTTATTCCGAAACCCGATTACTGCGTTGGGCGGTGCTCAAAATCCTCATGTACTATGTGTACACTCCGTTTTTTGCGCTCCGTCCGTCTTGTCTTCGGGCTTCTCATGACAATTAATAGAGGTGCCCAGCATTGAAACCTGGGAAGAGATTGCGCTGAGACTTGCTGCAAAAGCAGGGATAAGGACACCCGTCCATGAACTGGTAAGGATTGCCGGAAAAGCCATTCTGCTCTCGCAGCGTTTCGATCGTCAATATGGTGGGCGTGTTCCGTACATGTCAGCAATGTCCATGACCGGATCTCTTGATGGCGAGGGGGGGAGTTATCTGGATATTGTCGATGTGCTCGGTGAGTTTGGTGCCCAGGCACGGACGGATCGAGCCGAGTTGTTTCGGCGCATGGTTTTCAATGTGCTGATCTCAAATGTTGACGATCATTTGCGGAACCATGGCTTTTTGATGACGAGCAGGCACGGATGGGTGTTGTCTCCGGTGTTCGATCTCAACCCGACGCCTCAGGATATGAAACCGAGGGTTCTCTCGACAGCTATCGATCTGGAAGACGGAACGTGTTCGATCGGACTGGTTCGTGATGTCGCCCATTTTTTCGGATTGCAGAAGGCTGAGGCGGATCGAATGATTTCTGAGGTTGCCCATGTTACAGAGAGATGGGCTGAGGTGGCAAAAACTGTTGGTGCACGACCGGCAGAAATCAAGCGGATGGAGAGCGCTTTTGAGCATGACGACCTGTACCGTGCTTTACGTTTGTAAGCCTCGGAGACGCTGTTTCCTCCTTACTCCCGCAACAGCCAGGGACGTGCCCTCCGTTTAACAGGTTACTTTTTTCTGGCAATAATCCTGTTGATTAATCGCAAACCAGCCCGCCATTAATAATTTTCTGATTGGAACAGCACAGTCCCCATTGGCGGAATTCATGGTACCTGAATTCCCGGAGAATTATAACGATGCGGGGTCAAGGACGGGAGTATCGTGCCTCGGGGAGGTTGATCCGTAGCAGAAAATACTCTGATGAAGAGGGGGAGTTGCCCACGAATTACACGAATTTGCACGAAAGGAAATTGGCAGTTGGTTTTCTCTGGCTTCGCCGATAAAAACAACTGCCGGGGTTTCGATTAAGAGATAAATTGGTTTGTGGCGACCATGGTTACATTTTCTCCGGGAATTCAGGATGGTAGGGCAATCGCCTTGTGCATAAATTTCACTGTGCAAGCAGTTAAAAATACAGATAGTAATAGGTTGACGAATGAGCATGGACTCAAGGCAAAACCTCATCATCATCAAAGGCAAGGATCGTACGGATCAGATTTTGCGAATCGAGGAAGCGGACGAACGTATGGTCGTGACTTTCAGTAATGGAAAATCGTATTTCTATGCCAGAGAAAATGTTGCATGGCTTTCGAATCCCGATCGGATACCAACCGAGCATTGCCGGGTCATGGTTGAAGGTGATCTGCTGTTCGATGTCGAGGAGGCACTGCGTTTTGAAACCCGGGTGAAAATTTTTCGCAGGAACGGAGAAAGCCGGTGCTGCCTGTTTTCGGATTTTTCAGTGCAGCGCATGACTTCATCCGATGGGCGCAGCACCGATATACTTGCCTGTTTCCGGGAACTCGCCGAAACCATCGGGCTCAGGACGGATGATAACAAGTCGATGATGGCGATGAAATATCGGGACCTGGATATTGTTTCGGGTCGAAGTATCCTTTCGAGCTTTCTGCTGGCTCGTTCTCCCGGTTCGGGTACGGTTCCGTCGGATCTTATCTTTCCGTTCGGTTGCAATATGAGCCAGAAAACAGCCGTACAAAGTGCGATCGAGCATCCCATCTACCTGATTCAGGGTCCTCCGGGTACCGGCAAGACCCAAACCATCCTGAATCTGATAGGCAACATGCTGCTCCGGAGGAAACGGGTCGCTGTGGTCTCCAGCAACAACTCGGCTACAGCCAATGTGCTGGAAAAGCTTCAGAAATATGAACTGGATTTCGTGGCGGCATCTCTCGGAAGCACAAGGAACAAACGGGTGTTTATCGAGGGGCAGTCATCCGATGCCGTTTCGATGCCGATACTCCAGGCAGATCATGAAGCTTCTGTTCTTCAGGAGATCTCCCTTCTGAATAAAGAGCTTGATAAGGCGTTTGAAAAGAAGAACGAATTAGCCGCCATAATTCAGCAGATCGATGCTCTTCGGCTTGAAATGGATCACTTTGAAACGTTCTGTGAGGAAACAAAGGGCGACGACTTGACTGTTATGGATCGGTCGATTCAGTCAAAATTATCCGCACGGAAGCTGTTGCATGCCTGGCTGTCGTCTGAAAAGGAATTGAAGCGTCATGCAAAAGCGGGTTTACCATCGCGCTCGAAACGGCGTGTCGGTTTTCTGAAGAAGATGGGGTTTCTGCTCCGGTTTGGAACGGAAGGGAGAGTCTTTTTCGAGTTGAGCGTAGAGGCGCGTATTCCCCTGTTGCAGAAGGCCTATTACCTGCGAAAGCTGACGGATATGGAAAACAGGCGGAAAACGCTTGAGGAATTGCTTGGCGGATTCCGTTTTGACGAGCGCCTGGAAAGGCTGAGGGAGCTTTCGATGCAACTGCTGAAGCACCGTCTTGCAGAGTTCTACAACAACCGGGAGCGGAGAGTATTCGCTCTTGAAGATCTCCGGAATCAGCCGGGCGAGTTTCTCAATGAATATCCTCTCATACTGAGTACAACGTTTTCCATCATTACATCACTCAAGTCCGGCTATCTGTTCGATTGCGTCATCGTTGACGAGGCGAGTCAGGTCGATCTGCTCAGCGGCGTTCTTGCGATGGGTTGCGCAGAGAAGCTCGTCATCGTGGGTGATCCTATGCAACTGCCCAATGTCTTGACGAAGCAGGATGAACAGCAGGCAAAAGAGGTCGCTTTACGATACGATCTTCCGGATTATGCCAGATTCGAGCGACATAACCTGCTTTCTGCCGTGCGAACTGCGTTCCCTGATATTCCGGAGACGCTGCTGCAGGAGCATTATCGGTGTCATCCGAAGATCATTCAGTTCTGCAACCAGAAGTTCTATGGTGGCAAACTGCTTGTAATGACTCGCGATCAGGGCGAGGCGGACGTGCTCAAGGCCTATCTGACCGTCGAGGGCCGCCATGCGCGCGGTACGTTCAATCAGCGCCAGGTTGACGAAGTTACCCAGAATGTTTTGCCGGAACTGGCCTCAATCCAGCCCGCCGACATAGGCATCGTTTCGCCATTCAGAGCGCAGGCGGCCCGGATGCAGTCTTCTGTTGGCTCGAATGAGATCGAGATCGATACGGTGCATAAGTATCAGGGCAGAGAAAAGCGGGCAATAATTATCACGACAGTATCGAACGAGGCCAACGAATTCGTCGATGACCCGAATCTGCTGAACGTTGCTGTATCCCGCGCGCAGGAGAGGCTGCGGCTGGTCGTTTCCAGGGAGATGGCTGAGGGGAATGGCAATGTCGCGGATCTTGTCCGTTATATCAGGTACAACAATTGCGAGGTTATTCCCGGCAGGGTTCGTTCAATCTTTGATCTTCTCTATCATGACTACACGGAAGCACGTCTGGCGGTACTGAAAAAGCGGATACGGGTTTCGAAATACGATTCCGAGAATCTTCTCTACAGCGAAATAGAGGCGGTACTTCAGGAGAGAGCTTATCGGGGTTTCGGTGTCGTTTTTCAATTTCCGCTGTCGATGCTCGTTCGGGATATCGGGGACCTGACCACTGAAGAATCTGCCTATGCTAACCATCCATGGACCAAAACCGATTTTGTGGTTTACCGTAAGGTCGATAAAAGTCCGGTATTTGTCATTGAGGTAGATGGGTATGCGTTCCACCGTAAAGGAACCCGGCAGGTGGAACGCGATGCGCTTAAGGATGCTGTGCTGAAGAAATGCGGGGTGCCGATATTGCGCCTTTTGACGATCGGGAGCGACGAGCGAAACCGGATCAGGAAAAAACTGGAGGAAGTGACGATGGGCAAGAACCGTCGTGTTTGACGAACTGCGAATGTTGTTTACATTTTGGGGGGTCGCAGGTTTCCAATAAAAGGGCTTGACCAATGAGAATTACAGAATTACACCCCCAACCGGATTGGGTGCTGTCAATTATTGCTGAAGATGGTCGTATTGGCCGCTTTGATGTCTCTCCCTATCTTGAATATGAGGTATTTGAAGCGCTCAAGTCATTCCGTGATTCGTTCTGAACCGAGATTCAGGACTATGGCACTTCTAATTCTTGATGTACATGTGGATCAGTTTACGCTCTGGCTTGTTAACGACACAATCAATTCTTGAGGAACGCATAAGCCAGCGATAGAGAGTTGATTGTGCAAATTTTCTGTCGGGATGCCATTTTCCGGCAAATTTGTGCTGAGAATGAACCCGGAACTGCACCAGCCATTCATTTCAAGGCTATAAACGCGGGGAAACGCTTCAACGTAAGATGTCAGAGGTGGATTTTTTTCCCATGACAGTTTTGCCTTGTATCCGGTGTGTCGTTTTTTCAGTGATTAAGTGAAATGACTCCCGGGATTTGCTGTACGGGTTAATCCCGGGAGTCTGCAGCAATGCGCTTGTGCGTTTCAATTGCGATATATTATTCAGGGAGCGTTTTCTTCCTCGCCGACAGGTTCAGTTCCAGTGTAGATCTGCACACTATTATTCGCTTCATAATAGTTGAAGTGGACCGGTTTTTCATTCCGCAGCAGGTCGATGAGTGCATCCCAGTCACTTGTGTGATAATAAACGTCGAAGACGTTTTCTCCGGAGTGTTTTTGGTTATCCGGAAGGGGGCTATTGTCCGGGATGAACCAGACTATTGCTTTTCCGAAACTACCGTTCAGGTTCATCAGCCGTTTGCCTCCATACGGCTTAGGGGCCAGCATGTTGGCGAAATAGGTGTTGATTATTCCGAAGTGCGTAGCCATGATATCTTCCTCTTTTTTGTTTGAAAAGTATTGAATTGTTTAATTCAACAAGCTGCCGGGGATCATGCCTTGCATGCTGCGAGTGAGAATTCGTAAAGCTTTTTTGGCAACCGGGTCATTCAGGCAACGTGGCTCTGCATGACTGATGTTCTGTTACAGGGCTTTCAGGTGCATCGTTCTGGCAAACACACAAGAGCAGTCATGGCCAGACCAGATACCCGGAAAGTGAGATTCTCGCTGTTGCTTCCTGTTTAGCGATATCGCGGTCAGCCCTCAACATGACCGTTGTTCCAGGGTCGGCATAGAGTTTTACCTGTTCGGAGAACCAGTAGTAGTCGGGGGCGCCGAATTTGCCAATAGTGTGAGTGCCAAAATAGTGTCTTGCGCTGTTGCCATTTACGGTACAGATGATACCGAACAGCATTTTCTGTCCCGAAGGGAGAAATCCTTCACCGGAAAGGTACTCGATGACGAGGCGGCGGTCCTTCGGTACGCTGACAAATCCGTTTTGCCCGCCAGATCCATTAGACATGATGATTTCAACGTTGCTGTGGAACGGTTCCATTGTTTGTTTCTCCTCTTGTTTTTCTTGTTATGACAACTGCATGAGCATTCGTTATGTCTGTAGTGCAGGGTATTGGCTCTCAAGCCTGGGATCGCTTGAAAAAATGTACCTCTGTGTCCGACAGGTTGACGAGCTGCACAATCGGGATCAGTGATCGTTTCAATGGAGATTGCCGGACTGCTAAAGGCTTTCTCTTTTGTCATATGCACTATCGAGTGCCTGTAATGCAAGGGTACTGCAGATACAACAGGGAACGAACGGGTAGTCGGGGAACTTCAGGGGATGCAATTGTATGATTTGCGGTATTTTAATGTCATTCCGCAACATCTACAGTGTTTATATTACACATATTTTCTGTTGTCTGCAAGCAGGTTGTTGTCCTGTTGGGGAAAGGGAGCAACAGGTTTTGTTCAGTATAGCCAAGGAGCCGGCCAACAATACGTAAAGACTGATGCGATAATATTTTACTATTTGAGTGAGTAAGAGAAGCTTTCTGAAATTGACAGGCACTCATTCATAACCACGATGATCAATGGTCTCGTTGCCAAGCTCAACCATGATTTGCATCCATGTTTCTGCTGGAGTTTGCGACCATGTTGCCGGGTTATAATTCAATTATTAACCCGGCAGCTATAGTGCTCAATTTATTACATTGAGACTATGGAAAAAATAGACGTTAGAAAAGTATCGGACCGTGAGCGAGAATTGTTACGCAAACAGGTCGTAAGTCTTCGACTGAAAGGTAAAAAAAACAGCGAAGTCGCCGAATTGCTCGGTTTGCCTGTCGAGACGACCAGCCGCTGGTGGCAGTGGTATTTGCGCGATGGAAAGCAGATGCTTTCGGTAACAAAACGAGGTCGCAAAACAGGTGAAAAACGACACCTGACAATCGATCAAGAGAAACAGATTCAGAAGATGATCGTCGATCATTATCCTGATCAATTGAAATTGCCTTTTGCTCTCTGGGATCGACAAGCAGTCCGGCAGTTGATCAAATTGCAGTTCGGTCTTGTTATGCCAATTCGAACGCTTGGTGAATATTTGTCACGATGGGGATATACTCCTCAAAAACCGATCCCTAAAGCGTACGAACAGCGTCCGGCAGAAGCAGGACGATGGATGGTGGAATCCTATCCAGCTATCGCAGCGCAGGCCAAGGCTGAAAAGGCAGATATCTACCGGGGAGACGAGAGCGGCATCGCAACGAATGGCAACCGTGTACGAGGCTATGCTCCAACCGGAAAGAACCCTGAATTGTGTCTGAATGCCCGGAAAGAGCACATCAGCATGATGTCGGCAATCAGCAGCCGGGGCAAACTGCGATTCATGCTCTACGAAGATGCGATGAACGGCAAGCGGCTCATCGAATTCATGAAACGTTTGGTCAGTGATGTCGGTCACAAAGTGATCCTTATCCTCGACAATCTGAAAGTGCACCATTGCAAAACGGTCAAAGAATGGCTTGTTAAAAACAGAGACAAGATCGAAGTTTTCTGTTTGCCGGCCTATTCACCGGAATCGAATCCTGATGAGTATCTGGACAACGACTTGAAATTCGAGGTGCATGGAAATAATGGTGGTGTTGCCCGCACAAAAGATGCGATTCGGAAGAAGACCGTTTCATATTTGAGGCATCTGCAGAAGATGCCGGAAAAGGTTGAACAACTATTTGATCACCCAAGTGTCCGGTATGCTCAGGGTTGATTCCTTAAATTGCTGGAGTAATAAGAGCGGGTCAGGAGAATTTTGTTTTTTAATGTTCGAAACATGAGGAGGATAACGTGATTGCAGAAAATCGGAAATCTATGGCCGGCGGGATATCGAGGGTTCTTGCCGGAATTTGTGTCGTTATGATGTTTTTCGCCATCGTTTCAACTGAGACGCTGGCAGGCGCGAAAATAGTCAATCCCTCACACGGGGTTGCGAGAATCAAGGGGGAAAACATAGGCTATTACTATTACGGGGCAAAAATTGCGGCAGATGCAAAAACAGCCTTGATTTTCAAACAGGGTCAGTGCTCAATTATCGACAAGAACGGCAGGAAATACTCGAGATGCTGGATTCACATAGCGGGAGGATCGGCGGGACTGTCGGTGTCACAGCAGGCTCCGATAAGCATGAAGACGTTGGGTGTTGGGCTTGAGGGACGAGGACCTTCTTCCGTTGTTCAATGGAATACGATGATGGTAGACGGAAAAGATGGTGCAATTGAATTCGGGATACCCAAAGGCGGCTACGTCGTTCTCAATTTTCTCTGGGAAGTCCCAAAGGGATTTTCGCCAAGCAGGGTGGTTATTGGCGATCTCATCAGGACGCCTCTCTGAAACAGATGGCATTGTTGACAAGGTACAGGGAGCCGATAGCGGTCGCTTTGGAGGGTTTGACATGAATGTTCCGGCATTGCGGAGCGAACCGGATCGAGAAGCGGTGCGAGTCATCGGTTTGCGTAGTTGCGGGCGTTCTGCAGGTTTTTCCGCAAGATTGTTTTTTGATGCTGGTGGCGAAAAGAGGAGGGATAACTTCTTCTGGTTATATTTCAAGGGATCGGATCAAGGGCGTATCACCCTGTTTTTTTTGCAGGTGAGTTTCTGTCGTGCAGGTATCAATTTTGAAAAGAATTGCAGATGAATGACGAGTATATTAAAAATGTGAAAAACGACAGGTTTGCACATTTGTTGGGTATCGAGATAGTTGAAGCGTATCCGGGATATGCGCTGGTTGAATTGGCCATAGGTGAAAAACATAAAAACGGTATAAATATTGTTCAGGGCAGCGTGATATTTACGCTTGCCGATTATGCGTTTGCCGTGGCGTGTAATGCCGATGGAAGTACTACGGTAGGACTAAATGCTTCGATTTCATATTTCAATGCGCCAAAAGGAGCTTATATCAGAGCGGAAGCGAAAGAGGAGAGCAAGCAGAAAAAGATATGCGGGTATAAGGTGGAAATAAAAGATGAAGACGGAACACTGATTGCATCGTTCTCGGGTTTAGGATACAGGAAGAGGACTCAAGAAGCCGAGCGAGTGTAATTATATAAACGGTTATCCGACTTATGCGCAATCCGTGGCTGGACATTCCTCTTTCGGACTATGAATCCCATATATCGATGCCGGCAATCGATCAGGCAGATATGCTGGCAGCTCAATTCTCGGATGCCTTGCTCCGGTTTTCGCCGGAGTCTGTAGCCGTAATAGGTTGTGCCGGCGGGAATGGTTTCGACAAGATCGATTCTTCCGTAACGAGTCGCGTTGTTGGTGTGGACATCAATCCAGGCTATATCGTTGCTGCTTCATCCCGCTTTCAGGGAAGTGTTCCAGGACTCGAATTTCATGTTGCCGATATTCAGTCGGGCTCGCTTGCCTTTGAGCCGGTCGATCTTGTTTATGCTGCCCTGATATTCGAGTATGTGTCTCTTCCCGAGTCGCTCGGTCGGTTATCGGGAGCGTGTCGTCCGGGAGGTTGCCTGGTTACGGTGCTTCAGTTGCCTTCATCGGATATACATGCCGTATCGCCATCGCCGTATCGGAGCATTCAGGCGCTTGCGTCGTGTATGCGTCTTGTTTCCCCGGAGGAGTTGGCCGGGTGTGCGGCAACAGTCGGCTTTTCGCAGGAGTCCGGGAAAACGCTGGCACTCAGATCAGGGAAAAAATTTGTTGTCCAGACGTATCGCCGTGCAGACGGTTAATTTATCAGGAAAACCATGAACGATACCCTATCCACGATACTCAGGCGGAGAAGCGTGCGCGTCTATCTGCCCGATGCGGTCGCTCAGGCCGAGCTTGACCAGATGCTCGAAGCCGGCCGTTACGCCCCAAGCGCAATGAACCAGCAACCGTGGCACTTCACGGCTATCCGGAACCACGATCTTCTCCTGAAGCTCGAAGAGAGCTGTAAAAGCGCTTTCCTCGAATCGAATGTCGAAGCCCTGAGGGAAGTCGCAAAACAGGAGGGATTCAGCGTCTTCTACCATGCTCCGCTGATGGTCATCATTTCCGGGGATCCCGGCGCTATCGCCGCACAATACGATTGCACCCTCGCCATGGAGAACACGATGCTTGCCGCCGCCTCGCTCGGTATCGGCAGCTGCTGGACGCATGCCGTGATGATGTTCCATGCTACCGAAAAAGGCAAAGCCATTTTCCGGGAACTCGGGGTCATATTTCCGGAAGGTCACCAGCCATACGCAGCAGCCGTTTTCGGCAGGCCTGCGGAACCATACCCGGAAGCGCCTCCTAAAAATGCGGATTGCGTTACCATCATGGACTGAGCACCATGGCCCCTGCTGCACTGTAAGGTCTTGGGGGCATTGTTCACCAGGAAAAAATTTCGACAGCTACACGGATGCAGTAAGCTGCATCTGGCGTCACGGAAAGGTGGGCGAGGGGAACAGCTCTGCGGTTCTCGTGAGTTTGTGCGTTATGAGACACTGGCTCATCAATCCACAACACCCGGTGCTGGATGTTTCACATTGAAGCGATTGTTTCATCTCAATCCTTTCCGATTTCTCGCGCCGATGCTCCATAGTCGATCCGGAAGATCATTATCAGTTTGTTTCCATCGGGTGCGCGACCGGGAACCTGATACAGGTGGTATCAGCCAATGAACGTAACGGTAAGGTGATATACTGAAACTGCGAAGAAGTATTCAATGCCGGATGTGCAGCTCATGATTATAAAATATTTTTTTGTTAAGTAAAGTTTTATATTGTTTTTATTGTTTTTGTTGTCAGTATATATGCTTACTTAAATACTATTTTAGTCAATAAATAGATTTACTTAATGAAAGATAGGTCATTACAGAGAGAACATCTGAACGAGAAAATGCGGGCATTTTATTCTGCCGATACCGTATCGCTTCCAGCTACCGGATGGATACATGCCATCAGGACAGCTCTTGGTATGTCGATGCAGCAGCTTGGCAAGAGGCTTGGTGTCACGAAGCAAAATATCCAGAATATCGAACGGAGGGAAAAAGATGGAGCGATAACCATCAAATCCCTGCAGGAACTTGGAGCTGCCCTTGATATGAGGCTGGTTTACGGTTTCGTAGCGAACGACGGGACGCTCGATGCGCTGGTTGACAGGAAAGCACGTGAGCTGGCAGAAAAAATCGTTCGGCGAACCGCGCAAAGCATGAAGCTGGAGGCACAGCAAAACTCGGCGGAACGCATTGAAAAAGCTATCAGGGAACGTGCAGAGGAGATCAAACGGGAAATGCCGAAATTGTTATGGGATTAGAACTCGAGTATCTGGCCGGTCAGACGCCCATCAGCGAGGATGAAAAGGCAGGACTGCTGATTCCTACCATTTCCACAAAAAGTGAGCTGGATGAGTTCGAGCAGAAAAATATCGAACAGGCCGTGCAATGGTCATTATCGCGCAGGTTTCGTCAGGAGGAGATTCTGACGGAACGGTTTGTCAGGGAACTTCACAGGCGGATGTTTGGAAGCGTATGGGCATGGGCTGGTGAATTCAGAAAAACGAATACCAATATCGGAGTTGATAAATGGCAGATTGGCGTTGAGTTAAAAAACCTTCTGGAGGATGCCAGCTACTGGATTGCCAATGAAATTTTTTCCCCGGATGACATTGCTCTTCGCTTCAAGCACCGGGTTGTCTGTATTCACTGTTTTCCCAACGGTAATGGACGGCATAGTCGATTAATGGCCGATATAATTTCGGAACAGGTTTTCAAACGGCCACATTTCACCTGGGGGAGAGGCGACTTTTCCGGTGAAGGAAAGACGAGGGAAGAATACATCAGAGCCGTAAAAACGGCCGATCGAGGAGATTACGCACTGCTGTCGGCATTTGCCCGCTCCTGAAATGTGCCATAAATGCACCTGGATGAGATTTCCTGACAGTCGTCCTTGGCACGCGACTTATCCGTTCTGTTTTTCGGGAGCATTTGCACTGGAAGATGATGTGTATTTCCAATTCTCTTTCAATAATGCGTTTATAATTCAGGGCGGGAAGATTGTGGGTCGTGGGCAGTTGGCGGTGGGCGGGAAGTCTGTATTCGGTAGCCGGAAGAGGAGTATCGTTCGCGGAGCGAACGGGAGTATGCTCGCTGTCGAATCGCGGAGTATAGCTCGCTTCGCGGTAGAAGATGGGGGAATTAGTTCTTGGTTCTGAGTTCTGAGTGGAGATCGGAAGAACGAGCTGAGTGTTACGGGTCAGGTTGAAGAGGCAGGATGGCTTGTCAGCTGATCAGCAGGAAAAGATTTTGGCTGTTTTGTTGTCTTGCCATCCAGCTATCCAGCCAGGAGTTGAAAAAAGAACATAATTTTATGCCGTGCGGCGCGAGATACTCCCATTCGCAGAGCGAATGATACTCCCGTGAAGCGATACTCTTTTTTCACTTGTTAATAGGAAGGAATTTCAGGATTGTCGCGGGCAATATAACTGCATATTTGTATTGGATATGGAATAATGGATTATCGGGCAGTTGCGTGCTTCCTGATGCTGGATATCGATGGACGGGCAAAGTCTGATCATGTTCATGAGCAGAGGTCTGCGATAATGGCAGAAATCGATGGGATTATGTGTACCGATTCAGATACGATACGGAAGCAAAGCGGAAAGAAAGGTCCCCATGATTTATTTTCATGTGGTTAACGGCATTTAAAAGAGAGTTCGGATTGGCCTCTTGTATGGGTTGCAAGAACCATGGCAACTGCCTTTCTCATCTTGAGGCAACCCGTGAACTGAACGGCGTCCGACTATCGTTTTTTGCAATTTCTTCAAGCTGAACGTCAGGCTTCTGATCAATGAGATCCAGGTGCACCAGGTATCCGTTTTTCCCGGGTTGGCTTCTTGCCGGTCAGCTTGTTTTTCTTGCCATATCCGCTTTGTACGGTGGATACCTGCTCGTTGTCGAGCCCAGCGGCCAGAGACTTCAGATGTCGACAAGCATTCTGGAGGGCACCCCGTTCCATGATTTTCGCCTTCCGGGTCTGTTCCTGTTCTTTGGTCTCGGGGTAGGTGCACTGCTGCCTTTGCTGTGGTTCGTTTTTCGCTCGACATGGTTCATTCCCGGAAGCGGTGCGGTAGGAGCAGCTCTGCTTGCATGGATTCTTGCACAACTGCTTTTCGTTGGGTATGTCTCATGGCTGCAGCTGTTTTATGCATTATTGGGTGTTTCGATCATCGTTCTGGCGATTCTGGCCCGGCATGCCGGGGTCAGCACCGCGTAATCTCCTGTTCAAACGGTGCTCCTGAGTTGAGAGATATTATCTTTGAGGCACGAAACCTGACTGATTGCTTTGCTAATGTGCCGGAATAATTCCCGGTTTTTTTTGTGCGGAACGTAATGGTTTGAATCATTCTGAACGGGCGGGGATAGGTCTGAACATTATATGGTGACACGTTATGACAGAATTGTGCGATCTTGGTTTTGATCCCTGGTTTGAAGCACATGCCGACGCTGTCCGTTCCGAGGGCCGGAGCGTGGCTCGCGTGTCGGCAGTTGACCGGAATTCCTTTATGATCAGAAATGAGCAGGGAGAGATTCCTGGCGAACTTTCCGGGAAGTTTCTGTTCAATGTCGAGTCGCCGTCAGATCTGCCATGCGTCGGGGACTGGGTTGCCGTGCAGTATCACAATGACGGCGCCCTGGCAATCATTCATGGGCTTTTTCCGCGGAGGACATCTTTACGTCGGAAGTGCGCAGGTGCGGAAGTGGATTACCAGATGATAGCTGCAAATATCGATATTGCCTTTATTGTGCAGTCATGCCACTTTGACTTCAATCTGGCGAGACTGAACCGGTATCTGGTGATGGCGGCTGACGGTCATGTCGAGTCGATTGTCGTGCTTGCCAAAACGGACCTGATCTCCGGCGAAGAGCTTCAGGAGAAGCTTGCGGCTATCAGAGAGGCGGGCATTTCGGCCAAGGTGATTGCACTCAGTAACCTGAACGGTTCCGGATTTGAAGAATTCCGTCAACTGCTGCTGCCGCGAGGAACCTATTGTTTGCTTGGTTCATCCGGAGTCGGCAAGACGACGCTGATCAATCATCTGATCGGACGGGATGATTTCGATACGAAAGCGGTCAGCGGAACAGGAGAAGGTACGCACACGACGACGCGTCGGCAACTCATTGTGCTTGATGAAGGCAGTATGTTCATCGATACGCCGGGAATGAGAGAATTAGGCCTTTTGGGCGCCAGTGAAGGGGTAAACAAAGGGTTTGAAGATATCACAGCGCTTTCCAGGGCCTGCCGGTATGCCGATTGCAGCCATACCGGGGAGTCGGGTTGTGCAGTGCTTGCTGCAATCGACGCCGGAGAGCTGAGCGAAGAGCGCTATGCCGGTTATCTGAAACTCAGGAAGGAGTCGGAGTACCACGAGCTTTCGTACCTTGACAAACGAAAAAAGGATCGGGCATTCGGTCGCTTCATCAGGACGGCGAAGAAGGATATGAAAAGATGGGACGGTTAGGGAGATTCTGTGGAAAAATACTATACTTTGCCGCAATGAGTCATTACGTGGAACCTGTTGAAAAAAGGAAACTGCATGAGCGAACTGCCGAACTGTCCGAAATGCAACTCGGAATATACCTACGAAGTCGGGTCCCTTCTGACCTGCCCTGAATGCGCCCATGAATGGAGCCTGTCGGAGGCTTCCGCGACTGATGCCGTTCGCGTATGGAAGGATGCGAACGGCAATATCCTGCAGGATGGAGATACCGTTACGGTCATCAAGGATCTGAAAGTCAGGGGCTCGTCGTCGGCTATCAAGGGCGGCACGAAGGTCAAGAATATTCGCCTTGTCGATGGTGACCACGATATCGATTGCAGGATCGACGGGTTTGGCGCGATGCAGCTGAAGTCGGAGTTTGTCAGGAAAGCCTGAATCAAGCTTGTCCAACACTTCCAGCAGCAATAGGCCCTGTATTTTCCTGCCGAATTGAGGCTGATTATTTACTGGTTGATTGCCGGCATCGAAAACGGTATCGGGTCAATTGCGCAGCCACGTAACGCTGGACTGCGGAACCATTACTGATGGATATGGCGTTACAGATAAACGGCCGGAATACTACGCCCACCTGACTATAAAGGCCGGTTGCAGTACCCCATAAATCACAAGCATTCGTAGAGTATTACCCGTAGTAAATAAGTTCCGTTGAGGTATTCATTCTTTTTCAAGACATGAACCAGAATCAAAGGAGGCCTACTATGAGTCGGGACTTTAATGCGTTAGCGAAAATTCCGTCGGACGGGACGGAGGAACTGCGTAATCCTGCATTCGTTGAGGGGTTGACGCGTCGTCAGTGGTTGAAGCATGTCATGATGGGCAGTATCGGGGTGGGTTTGTCCGGTTTTTCTCTTCCGTCTTTCGCTGAGGAAACTGCTCTGAGCCGTTGCCACCATATACTCAGAGTGTCAAAAGATCTGTCAGCCGAGATTCGTAAATAGTGCCTGACAGAAAAGTCTTTTTTTTATAAAAAGCAACTCATTTTATAA
>DYNE01000130.1 GCA_020721225.1 Pelodictyon luteolum
AGGGAGATTTTGAGCCGTCGGTGTCTTCATGCCGGCGGCTTTTTTTATGTCTGAATGGAGTGAGATTCCGAAAAGTCCGGATTGCCCGGTTGTCATTTCGACCATCGGGAGAAATCTTCAAGGGTAGAAGTCAGTTGGGGACAGAATTCAATTCTGTCCCCAAGATGCTGAATTCGCCCCTGCAAAGATTCCTCGCTTCGCTCGGAATGACACTTGGTGTTTTTCCGGCTCGCAGTCAATGTCATTAACTTAACGACAAGATCGTGTGTGTTGTTCATTTCGGACTCGTGTGCCGCATGAATTCTGAATGGCCGGTCGCCCGCAGGGCGGGCTCCTACGGAAGTCATGGCCCATGCAACCGTAGGAGCCCGCCCTGCGGGTGACTGTTAAACACTGGCCTGCCTTTAAGTTAATGACACTGGGCTCGCAGTCGTTACAGTAGAATCAGAGACTTGTTAAGTCGTTGACATTGTGTAGTATTAGTACCTTGCTCCCAAAAGTCTGTCATAAAAAACAAGAAAATTTTACACAACCTTGTAACCCCTTGACAATAAAGAGCCGTATAACCGTAGCCTGGATGGAGCGTCAGCGGAATCCGGGGTCGGCGTTGCCACGGGCAGGGGGGTTCCTGGATTCCGCTTTGCTCCATCCAGGCTACGACTGACTACTGACGACTTGGGTTGCGGGCCTTAGCCAGCCCTGGAAAGAAAGATTTCTCCCGTTGGTCGAAATGACAAGAGTGTTGATTCGTGTTGATTCGTGTTGATTCAAGCATTTTTGCAGGTAAGCGAGCCTGCGAGACTCCGAGAGGCTCGTAGTGAATGGTTATTAAAAAACAGGAAAAATGGTTTGAAAAGGCGGATGAAAAATGTATAACGAATAAAATGAGTAGGATATAAGGCGCAGAATGGAAAGGATGCGTTGCACTGGTTTTTATTCCGACCGTCCTCTTCCTGTTCAGTTGATCGGCTTCCCCCCCCCTTTCATTTCGAGCAAAGCGAGAAATCTTGTACTCCGGGGCAGTCTTGGAAGATTTCTCCCTAACGGTCGAAATGACAAGGGGAGTGGCAGGTGGTGCAATAAACGAAAAGTACAGCAACCCCCCCTGTCATTTCGAGCAAGGCGAGAAATCTTGTACTCCGGGGCAGTCTTGGAAGATTTCTCCCTAACGGTCGAAATGACAAGGGGAGTGGCAGGTGGTGCAATAAACGAAAAGTACAGCAACCCCCCCCTGTCATTTCGAGCAAGGCGAGAAATCCTGTGCCACCGGGGTAGCCCAGTAAGATTTCTCCCTGACGGTCGAAATGACACCCGGGTAAATCGGTCGAAATGACAAGGTGAGAAATGGGGGCGAAGTGATTAATAGAAGGTCTTTTAGTGACCTACAAATGAAATCTTGTTTTTTCAAAGAAATTTTTCTTATAAAGCGCTTACCCCGTTCATCGGGGTTAGATGTTGGGAGTGTCTCATAAGGCGCTCAGTCAATTTACAACTATGGGGTAAGTATGAAAAAAACG
>DYNE01000131.1 GCA_020721225.1 Pelodictyon luteolum
AATGCGGTTGAAGGCAACCCCAAAGCAAAAATAATCGCTAATCCAAGGATACTGACCAATGACGGTCAAGCCGGAGAAGTCAAACTTGAAAATGACCAAGGTGCCGAAGTTGTTAAACTGAATCTTAAAGACACCATCCAGTCCGATGGAAATACGGTGATGATGGAAGTTGATTTCGAGTACACACATACAAGCGAACAGGATATATACTCTTCACGGTTAGATTTTCCCGTTTTCATGCGGCTTGAATGTGAAAGTTTTCGGTCAACAGCGTAAGTAATTCCGGCAGGTACTTCTTTCGTTTCCGGAAAAAGCTTTCGCACGCCCGCTTGAAGTCCGCAAACGTTTCATAATACTGATTGTTCAGCACAATTTTCTTGAAAAACTTCCAGTACCGCTCAATCAGATTCAGATTGGGCGAGTATGGCGGCAAAAAAATCAATTTGATCTTCGTCCCCTTCAGCATTTTCTTCAGCCACCGTGAACGATAGTACCGGGCATTATCTACGATCACATAAATCTTCTTTGCCTTGGGGTGTTTGGCCTCCAGGCGAGTGAACAAATCCATCGCCGACTGGGCGTTGATCGTCTCGTAAAACCCCACCGTCGGCTCCAGCGTCTCGATGTCAATCGCCCCGTTGATATTCAACCGCTGACGGCCGCAATTGGCCTTCAGTTCCTTTTCCTGCCCCTTCCTAATCCAGCCGTAAGAGGGGATGCTGTTGTGCTGCGGATGGGTGGCGTCGGCGAAGTAAATCGGGTCGTTTTCGCCCTTGTGGGCCTTAATTCGCTCATAGGTTTTCAGAAACGCACGCTGCTTTTCGGGGTCCTGTTTGCCGGGAACATGGGTCGGTTTCTTGTAGGAAAACCCCAGCCGATGCAGCATGTCCGTGACCCCGCTCTGGGAGTAGCGTACGCCGTACTGCTTATCAATATGGGCGATGACCGCCGTGGCGTCCGGCAGGAGATGATCTTCCAGATACGCTTCAAGTTCTTGCATTTGATGCGGATCGAGTTTGGGATCGGCCCCGGAATAATGGTCGTCCAGCAAGGCATCGACGCCGCCTTGCTGATAACGTTCGAAATAGACACGAGCCGTTTTCTCGTCAAAAAGAAGAATCCTGGCGATGTCTGCCGCTGACCATCCTTCGGATAAAGCGATGACCGCTTTGACACGATCTGCCTGACGTTTATCACGCAGCGAGCGATGCAGCAGTTTGAGCGCGGCTATCTTTTCTTTTGACAACGAATAATCGTTCATGTAAGATTTATCGGACATAAACCGTTTTTAATTGAAAAATCAGGTTTTTTCAGTCGGGAGCAGTATAACAGGATTTTAATAGACAGGATTACAGGATTTACACGAAAATTTTAACCACGGATTTCGCAGATTTACACGGATTATTTTTAGATATATATTTTTTATCTTAATCTGTGAAAATCCGTGTAATCCGTGGTTAATTTTTTTGGAAAGGCAAAGACGGATGAATCTGATAGCGATTGATATCGGC
>DYNE01000085.1 GCA_020721225.1 Pelodictyon luteolum
TTTTTATATTTTATAATAATTTAAGCTCCCCCATAATAAATAGAGGTGCCCATAAAAAAACGCTTAAAAATTTGATTATCTGCCTCTTTTTGCGGTTCTGAAACCGGGACCGGAATGTGCTCCGTTACGGCCTGATGAGCTACTGATGCTCGAAGGGTGTTTTTCGCCTGCGGGAAAATTCAGATCGACACCCTTGCCGTCCGGGATGCCGTCGCCATCGCTGTCGGTAATGAGATCGTTGATTCCGTCGTCGTTTTCATCAAGAAAATAGAGACAATTCAGGCTCCCGGACTTCCGGATATAATCTGATACGCGCTTCGCAGGCATGGATGAAGCTGTTTCGGGCTGCAAGATCGGGGAATGCGATCCATGACCTGCAGAACCCCGGGCTGCTGCCGGTTGCGGTGCCCATACCCGAACTGCCAGAGCAAACATAATCGCCGTTATGGTTCTGAAAAAAATCATGTCATTTCGAATGGTTAGATATTCCGGAGGCGGAATGCATATAAAGACGCATCCCGTCCCGGAAAAAACTGCTGGACCCGATCAGCGACCTCTGGCAGCAGCGCCCTTCGAACCAGTGCCGTCACAGACACCGGTTCCCGTAACGGAAGTGACGCCGCTGCCACGGCCTGATCCATCGAGCGGACGCACATAATCCGGATCCTGGCCATTGGGTATTCCGTCGCCATCGGCATCGGGAGCATTTTCGTTTATTCCGTCACAGTCGCCGCCGCCAAAGAGCTGCGTCAGCGGGTTGTCAAAAAAGCCCTGTGCCGAGGCAGGAACTGCAGGCATAACGGCCAGTACAAAACCGGCAACTGCGACCAATCGAATGAATTTTTTCATGAGGGTATCTCCTGTTTTCTGGTTTACTGTTGAAGCTGTAAATGGAAAGCTGATTGATTCAGCTTTCATAAGCAGTAGTATCAACTTGTATGCCAGAAAATGGATAATATGTCTATCTCTCTTTTATATAATATTTTACGACAGATTTCCTCCTGTGTGTAAAAGCTGAAATGAATGGAATTCTGCGACCGGTTCGTCGATATTTCGACGCAATGGGCGAGAATGGCCCCGAAACGCCCGGCACTGAAACATTATTTCATGCCATATTTTTTCAGTTTGTATCGAAGGTGCCGCTCGCTGATGCCAAGCTGTTCCGCCGCGCGCGTCTGCACATTGCCGGCCGCTTTCATGGCGCCAAGAATCATCGCCTGCTCGAATGCTTCTACCTTTTCTGTAAAGGTGCCCTGCATCTCATCCTTACCACAAGCTTCCGGATGAGGTTCCGAGACCCTGATGGGCAGATCATCCCTGGTAATGGTCGATGAACGGGAGAGCACAACGGACTGCTGCACGATATTTTCAAGTTCACGGATATTGCCGGGGTAGGAGTATTTCATCAGCACGTCCATTGCCTCTCTTGAAATCCCGGTAATCCGCTTGCCGTTTTCGTTGCTGAAGCGCTGAAGAAATGCGTCGATAAGCGGAGGTATGTCGTCACGGCGATCCCGCAATGGCGGTATCCTGATGGAGACGACATTGAGCCTGTAATAGAGATCCGACCGGAACGAACCTTCGCTTATCATCGATTCCAGATCACGGTTTGTCGCGGCGACGATCCGCACATCGGCAACAAGAGAAGTGGAACTGCCGACACGTTCATATGCTTTTTCCTGAAGAACCCTGAGCAGTTTGACCTGCAGGGAAAGCGGAATTTCACCAACTTCGTCAATAAACAGCGTACCCCTCGCTGCCATCTCAAAGCGTCCCCTCCGAAGCCTGTCTGCACCGGTGAAAGCCCCTTTTTCATGACCGAAAAGCTCGCTTTCGAGTAACGTTTCCGGTAGTGCCGCGCAATTGACGACAATAAAGGGCTGTTCACGTCGGGAACTTGCAAAATGGACGGCCTTTGCAATAAGCTCCTTGCCGGTTCCGGTTTCTCCTGTGACGAGCACCGTCGCGTTGCTGGAGGCAACCCTTCCGGCGATGTTCATTACCTGAGCCATAGTCGAGGATTGCGATATGATTCCCTGAAAAGCGAACCGTTCCGAAAGCTGCGTTCGCAGGAGACGGTTTTCGCTTATAAGCTGTTTTCTCTCCAGGATGTTTCTGATCATAATCTGAAGCCGGTGAAGATCGACAGGCTTGGTAATGTAATCTGCCGCCCCGAGCTTCATGGCCTCGATAGCCGATTCCACGCTCCCGTATGCGGTCATTATAATAACCTCAATTCCGGGGTTGCGCCTCTTCAATGCCGCAAGCAGTTCGACGCCGCTCATTTCAGGCATCCTGAAATCGGAAAGGACTATATCGACAGCCTCTTCCCCGGCGATTTCAAGTGCTCTCAGCGGACGTGAAGATTTCAGCACCCGATACCCCTGTTTCGAAAGAAAACCGGCAATGCTTTCAAGCTGAACGCTTTCGTCTTCAACCACAAGGATGGTATAATCCATTGTATCCTGTTGCCCGATTCAAAAAGTTATTGAAAATCGTCGTTCACAGAGAGGGCAGCACAATGCTGAACACGCTTCCCTCTCCTTCCCTGCTCGAAACCTCGATCAAGCCTCCATGGGCGTGGACGATCTGGTTTGCGATACTCAGCCCCATTCCGGAGCCGTCATTTTTGGTGGTAAAATACAGGTTGAATATTTCCGGCAGTTTCGAGGCAGGAATTCCCGTGCCGCTATCGGCGATCTCGATGACCGACCGGCTGCCACGGCAGAATACCCTGAGCGCAATACTTCCTCCCTTTGCAGTGGCTTCAACACCATTGCGGATGATGTTGAGCAGCACCTGCTGCATCTGCTCCCTGTCGATCAGCACCGTTCTGTCACAGTCGGCCTTTAGCGTAAACCGGATGCTTTTCTTTTCCGCTTCGCTTTGCAGGACAGTGCCATAGCTCCTGACGAAGTCAGCAAGATGCACCGGTACCGGCACGAGCAGAGGCGGACGGCCGAACTTCAGAAAGCGCTGAATAATTGCGTTGAGTCGATGGACCTCGGATACCACGGTTCGAACCAGATGGCGATATTCGGGCTCGTCGGCAGCAGGCGAAAACTCAATATCGAGACGTTGAGCCAGAATTCCGATCGCGTTCAGGGGATTTCTGATCTCATGAGCTACACCCGAAGCAAGTTCGCCCATAGCCTGGAGTTTCGCCTGTCGATCGATTACCTGCTGCATGGCTCGCTGCTCGGTCAGGTCGCGAAGTACGGCTACGGCTCCCTCGATACGGTTATCCCTGCCTGTAATCAGACTGAAATTCCCGGCCAGCAGGAGTTGTCGCCCTCCGGCTGTGCAGAAAAACTCCCGGTCAAGCATCGCATGCCGGCCAGAGACGATGCCATCGAGGAAAGGAGCGGATTCGGGAATAACTTCGTTCACATATTTGCCGAAGACCTCCCGTAAAGAGATCCGGAACAGTTTTTCAGCCGGACCGTTGATCATGGTTATTTTTCCGGCTGCGTCTACGGCGACCACCACGTCTGCCATGCTTTCAAGAATAACTGACGAAAAATTCTGAGCCCGCTCGCAGGCATGCTTCATTTCGGCTTCACTCCTGCGCGTCACAATAAGATTGAACATGAAGAGCGATCCGATAACGACAAGACCGACAAGCATGAACAGCCGATTGCGAAGCTTGGCTGCGGTTATGTCATAATGGTCGGTTTTCAGGCCTATGCGCAGCAGGCCTACATTGATGGCGTTATAATAAAAGGGCTTGACCACCTCGAAAACCGGTTTGCCTTTGAATGTCGTCATGCGGGTTTTTGCAGAGGTCGAACGAAAGGCTGAGAGCAGAAAGGGATCGGCATGAACGGGATCCGCTTTCGATACATTTGGCGTTGCAGAGAGAATGGCGTTCGAGTCCTGCCATATGATGTACTCTATGCCTGTGGTATCGGCACCGATACGCTGGATAAGCTGCCCGGCGCCCAGCCTGCGCCTCAGATCGAGCAACCTCGATGCATCGATATTTCCGGCAATCACTCCCCCCCTCGTACGCCTGACGGCAGCAATAAGGCGGGGGCCTCGGTCGGAGGCGCTTTGCCGAATCCCGAGCAGCAGGGAGTCCTGCTTACCGGAATACAATGGCAGCAGCATCTGTCGAGGATCGCACGTCTGTTCAAGAGGTGTATGGTCGGGTGGCGTGTTGAACGCGATTCTCCGGCCGTTTCCGTCAAAAACATTGATACGGTACACTCCGCTGCTGCCGGCTATCACGGAAAGATCCGTCGAAGTCAACGGTTTTTGCATGTCGAGACGATCAAGAAGACGCAACTGGTCAAAAAGGCTGCCCGTCAGGAGGGATCGGTTTTCGTTGTAACCTGTAATGGCATTTTCCGCTCCCACCCTCAGCGCATGGATAAGCAGCGCAGCCTCTTCGCGCATGATGTGTTCGATCTCGGATTTCCGGTATTGATACTCGAAAAAAGCCGTGCCGAGAAAGAGAAACACCAGCAGCGAAAACAATCCTGCAAGATACCCCGGAGGAAGCATCAGGAGCGGTTTTTCCGAAAAAGCGTTGCGTTTCATACGCCCGCACCATCAGCGATCACCTGCAGGATTTTTCGCCCGAGCCCTTCTGCAGAACGGTTCATCTCTCCGTTTTTTTCAGGAACGATTGTTTCATATTTGCCTGTCAATTACTGGTTCATCAGTCGTCTCTGGCCTCCTCCGATCCCCCTGCCGCCTCCCATTGCCGGATTGTACTGATCCCAGAACCATGCGGCTACGGCTTTGCGTTCGGCATCGGTAAGCGGCAGTGTCGGCATGAGCCCGAAACGCGATACCGCCTGGGGATCGACAGCCTTGTTCCTGTCGGGCTTCTTCAGAAATGCAGCCATGTAGGCAACTCCCTGCTCCTTTGTCTGGAATTTCATGTGATAGCGGTTTGCCAGCGGAACAACCGGCGGTGCTGATTTCGGCGGCGGATTGATGGAGTGGCAGAGGCTGCAGCTCCTGTCGAATATCGCCCTGCCGTCAGCTGTTTTTGCCGTTGCATCCGCAAGTGATAATCCGGATGCGATACAGGAAAAAATACAGAGATACAATACGTTTTTCATGATCGAGCTCCCGCTGAAAATTAATTGTGTAAACAAATATAACAACCCACTCTTCTCTTTCATTTCAGCGATCATATTGCAACTGATATGCCAGATTGCGATAAAAAACATAACCTGTTTCATAAAAACATCTTAATACTCCTTGTGTTCCTGTCTGCCCCATTACGCAGCTCGACGCATTGGTCGAATTATCGACGATACGGTCGGACCGGGATCAATAATTCCATTTCCAATACAACTATGCTATTACCCGAAAATCCTCCCCACCAACAAACAGGCACCTGTTTCGAACCGAGAAACC